>CAYXUT010000001.1:0-36618 GCA_964468005.1 uncultured Magnetovibrio sp.
AATCCCTGGACGCTTGCGGCTTATGTGCGTTGGTGTGAGCCGATTAAGACGCCGAACGCCATTGCCAAGGCGGTCAAGGAAATCTCAACGGTATACGAAAGCAAGACCCGAAAGCGCATCGACCGCGATCCTCTGGTACAGCGAACGCTCGAAATGATCGAGAACCGACGCGCCAAGGCCAAGGAAAAGCCGAAGCTTGACTTGTTCGAAGAAGCGCCATCGCAAGGCCGGCCTAGGCGTACGGCAAAAAAGTTGATGGTTAAGAAAAATTCAAAAAAGGGATCCGTTGCCAAAAACTCCCAAAGCCGCATCAAACGTGGACTAAGTGCGTCGCCGAGGCTTGTTTCCAAGCGCCGTCTGCTGCGCTAGCCGGTTTTGCTGGCAATGGCTTGTTCTGCGTGTTCAGCCTGGCTCAAGCCCAGGATCCACCGGGCGCATTTGAGGTCTTCGCTTCTCACGTGCTGAAATAACCAGCTTTCCAGCCATTTTCGTGCGGCGCCATCAGAGCGAAAATTCGCATCGCCCAGCATGTTATCCCAGGCTTTCCGAAGATCGTTCGCAAGCGCCGCGTGAGGTTCCTTGTGAATCGCAAAATGATCGTAGCCGGCGGGTTTGAGCATTTTCCTTCCGCCACCAGATGCTGATGAATAAGGCACTCCATATCGCGGAATTAATCGCGAACGACAATTACATTCACGCCTGCATAGATATAACTATTGAAGTAGTTAATGTGCACCAGGTCGTCTTTTTTGTCGCTGTAGCCCGTGGGGATCCCAGTCAGGATGGTGTCGTCCTATTCGGTTATTGTGTGGATCCCAAAGCTCACCGTTGTTGGACAAAACCATCGTATATGGCGGGCTGTCAACAACCATACCTTTCAAGCAGCCATTGGCGACACTTTCAATCACGGATCAGAATTTTCTTACTTATCATAAACCGGTGCGTCTTGCCGTTCACGATCCTGCTTAACTCACCGATGCCGGTATATTCGCCTAACTCCCAGAAAAGCTGGCGTTTGGGTTTTCCCGCGTAGGCCATGCGCCGGCTCTGAAATTTTGGTATTTCGCTGGTATGGTTGACTAGCGCTTTGCCACCGGAATCGATAATTTTGAGGCTTAGGATATCGCCCTTGCGTACCCACCAGGCCTCAACCCAGAAAATCAGGGCCGGTGATTGCCGCGGTAGCGCCTTAGCTCGGTAAAGGCCTTGCTTGATGCCGCGGTGTTTGGGTTTTTCGGCGGCAAAGCCCGCGTTGAAGAAAGAAGTCATGGGGCCTTGAAGCGCGCGCTGAGCGCTCTTGTTCCAAAGCGTCTTTGAATAATCTCCGCATCCGGTTTTACTTCCTCCACTTGACGAAACGCCTGAAAACGGATCGATGACTTGTCTGACGTGACGCACGGCCAAGTGAACATGCGGAAACTCTGCCATGCCGGAATGACCGACCAAGCCTAGCTTCTGTCCTTGATTGACCTTTTCGCCGGCCTTGACCGTGACGGAACCATGGCGAAGGTGGCAATATTGGGTTTCCCAGCCATCCTTGTGGGTGATTACGACACCATTACCGCAATAGATCTGCCGGTTGCGTCTGAGTGGCTCATCGGGTTGCTTATCGGCCATACCGTCACGCCTTGCCTTGACGGTACCCGGTGCCGCGGCAAGGACGGCCACACCTTTCTCCATGGCGGCGAGGTCTCGGATGGCAAAATCGGTCCCTTTATGGGAGTCATAGGTGTGCCGGCCACAGAGAAAATCGCGGCGCCCGGGCCCGATATCGGTATCGACCAGGTTAACCAACCAGCAGTTCCTTCCGGGATTGCACTCAATAGGTAAACTTAACAGCGGCCGTTCGGCGCTCGAAGCCGGTAGTGCGCACAGGCCAACCCACAGAGCGCACCCAAAACCGACGAAAAACTCGACAAAACACCCGTTTAACGGAACGCCCTTACACCTTTTCATCTTCCATGGATAGCAAGAAAAGCATCTCAGGTCGGCAACAAATTTCTGTTACTGCTTTCGGCAGCGCAAAAAAATGTGAAAAGCACATATTGATAGTTCCTGAAATATAACGTAACTGCGCAGTGCAATATATTGTCGCAGCGCAATAATATATTTAGATTTCAAGGGGCAAAAATGGATACAACGACAAACCCGCTGGACCAGTTGCACGGTTACTATTTCGAGGATTTGGAGGAAGGCATGACCGATGTCTTTGCCAAAACCATCACCGATGCCGACATTATCATCTTTGCCGGCATTTCCGGAGATACCAACCCGGTGCATCTGAACCATGAATTCGCCAGCGAGACCATGTTCGAAGGCCGTATTGCCCATGGTATGCTGACTGCCAGCTTCATCTCGACTGTCATCGGCACCAAGATGCCTGGAGCGGGATGCATTTACGTTAGCCAGAACCTGCGCTTTAAAGCGCCGGTGCGCTCCGGCGAAACGGTCACGGCCACCTGCACAGTGACCAAGCTGATCCCGGAAAAGCGCTTAATTGAACTGAAGACGGTCTGCACGGTTAGTGGCAAGCCGGTGGTTGATGGCGAAGCCACGATTATGGTGCCGACCCGCGTCAACTAGCTCCGAAATATGCTCTATTAGGCATCGGCAGCGCCCGAGTGGGTTTTGCCTGCTGAGCGCGCAGCGTGAGTATGCTTGACCCGGCCCGGGCTCACTGACAATTTGTGCCGCCATGCGCATCTACCGCCATTATGAAACCCTGCCACGAGAGGCCCGAGACGCGGTAATTGCGATCGGCAATTTCGACGGCGTGCATCTCGGCCACCAAGCCGTGATCGACGAGGCGGGCCGCATCGCACGCGCCCGGAGTAGACCTTGGGTGGTGCTAACTTTTGAGCCGCATCCACGGCGCGTATTCAAACCCGACCAACCGCCCTTTCGCCTCACACCGTTTCGGACCAAAGCAAGGGTGATTGAAAAGCTGGGTGTCGATGGCTTGATCGTGCAGCGCTTCAACCGCGGCTTCTCCGAACGGCCGGCGGAGGAGTTTGTCACTGATGTGCTGGTGCGCGGTTTTGGCGCCCATCATGTGGTTGCCGGTTACGATTTTGTCTTTGGCCACAAACGCGGTGGCAATTGCGAGCTCCTGCTCTCAATGGGCAAGGCGCATGGGTTTGGTTTTACCGCCGTCAGCGCGGTCAAAGATGGTAATGACGAGATCTATTCCTCAACCCGCGTGCGCAATTGCCTGCGTACCGGCGATGCGTTGGGTGCGGCAGCGATCCTGGGTCGACCGTTTGAGATTGAGGCGCGCATCGCGCATGGCGACAAGCGCGGCCGGACCATCGGCTTTCCGACCTTGAACCTGCACCTGGGATCGGTGGTGCATCCGCAACTTGGCGTCTATGCAGTACGTATTGGATATGTGACCAATGATGGCCGAACGGAGCGGTGGATGGACGGGGTCGCAAATATCGGCGTGCGCCCAACTTTCGGTGGGAAAGGCGTTGTTTTGGAGGTGCATGCTTTCAATTTTGACGGCGACCTTTATGGCCGCCTCGTCACCGTTCAGTTGATTGATTTCATCCGCCTGGAAAAGAAGTTTGACGGATTGGATGCTTTGAAGGCACAAATCGTTACCGACTGCCAAACGGCGCGCGGCATTTTACAAGAACCTGGGGCAAACGAGACATGAGCGTCGATTACAAATCAACCGTTTACCTGCCGAAAACGGGCTTTCCTATGAAGGCCGGCCTACCGAAGCGCGAGCCCGAATTGCTGCAGCATTGGGAAGAGACGGAATTGTTCAGGCATCACCGCGACGTGGCCGAGGGCCGTGAGAAGTTTATCCTTCATGATGGCCCGCCCTACGCCAACGGCCATTTGCATATCGGGCACGCACTCAACAAGATCCTGAAGGACGTTATCGTGCGTTCGCAGCAGATGCTGGGTAAGGATTCGCACTATGTGCCGGGCTGGGACTGCCACGGACTGCCGATCGAATGGAAAATTGAAGAGAAATATCGCAAGAAGAAGAAGAATAAGGACAATGTGCCGATCGTCCAGTTCCGCCACGAATGCCGCGAGTTCGCCGAAGAATGGATCGATATCCAGCGTGACGAATTCAAGCGACTTGGCGTCATCGGTGAGTGGGAAAATCCCTACACCACCATGAGCTTCGCGGCCGAGGCACGTATTGCTGGCGAACTCGGCAAATTCCTTATGGACGGCTCACTGTATAGGGGTGCCAAGCCGGTGATGTGGTCGCCGGTCGAAAAAACCGCGCTGGCTGAAGCGGAGATTGAGTACTTTGATCATACCTCGACCACCATATACGTCGCATTCCCCGTGTCGTCGACTGTGCTTGCGGGTATTAAGGACGCTTCCATTGTGATTTGGACGACGACGCCTTGGACCATGCCAGGCAACCGCGCCGTCGCTTATGGGAACGATATAGATTATGTGCTGGTTGAGGCCACGGCCGTTGCCGACGATAGCCGCGTGGAGGTCGGTCGCAAACTGGTCGTTGCTGCAGCACGACTGGCGAGCTTCCTCGCCGAGTGCGGCATTACCCGCCATGACGTGTTGGAACGCTTTATGGGCTCGGAGTTGGAGGGCACGATTTGCCGTCATCCGCTCGATGGGCAGGGGTACGAATTCGAGGTGCCAGCATTGGCCGCTGATTTCGCCACCACCGAAGAAGGGACTGGCATCGTCCACATCGCGCCGGGCCATGGCGCCGATGACTGGGAACTCGGCGTGACCAACGACATCGAGGTGCCGCAAACGGTCGGCGAAGACGGTTGCTTCTATGATCACGTGCCGTTGGTTGCCGGCTGGCATGTCTACAATTGTAATGGCGATGTGGCGGATTTGCTGCAAGACGCTGGGACGCTCATGGGTCGGGGCAACTTGGTGCACCGCTATCCCCATAGCTGGCGTTCCAAAAAGCCACTGATCTTCCGCAACACAGCGCAGTGGTTCATCTCCATGGAAACCACCGGTCTTCGCGACACTGCGCTCAAGGCCATCGATGAAACGCGTTTTGTGCCGGCGTCGGGCCAAAACCGTTTGCGCGGTATGATCGCGGATCGTCCCGATTGGTGCGTATCGCGACAGCGTGCCTGGGGCGTGCCGATCACGGTGTTTGTCAACAAGGAAACCGGTGAGCCACTGCGCGATCAAGCGGTAATGGCCCGCGTCGTCGAAATCTTCGAAGCGGAAGGCGCGGATGCCTGGTTTGATTCACCGCCTGAACGATTCCTTGGAAGCGACCATAGCGCCGATGACTACGAGCAGGTCACAGATATTTTGGATGTCTGGTTCGATTCCGGTTCTACCCATACTTTTGTCTTGGAGGACCGCCCGGACTTGCAATGGCCGGCATCACTTTATCTCGAGGGATCTGACCAGCACCGCGGCTGGTTCCATTCAAGCCTGTTGGAATCCTGTGGCACGCGAGGCCGCGCGCCCTATGATGCGGTGCTGACGCATGGTTTCGTCATGGCCGAGGACGGCCAGAAGATGTCGAAGTCCTTGGGCAATATTGTCGAGCCGCAAAACGTCTACAACCAGCAAGGCGCCGATATCCTGCGGCTTTGGGTTGTCGGGTCGGATTATTCCGAGGATCTTCGCATCGGGCCGGAAATCCTCAAGCAACACTCCGACGTTTATCGCCGGCTCAGGAACACGCTGCGCTTCATTATTGGTAACTTGAACGGTTTTGACGAGTCGGAAAAACTCGATATCTCGGAAATGCCGGAACTTGAGCGGTGGGTGCTTAATCGCATCTGGTGCATGGATAGTCAATTGCGGAAGGCCTGCGACGATTTTGCCTTTCATGCGCTGTTCTCCGAGTTGCACAATTTCTGCGGCCTCGACCTTTCCGCCTTTTATTTCGATATTCGCAAAGACTCGCTTTATTGCGATCGACTCGACGACACGCGCCGCCGCGCCGCGCGCACGGTTTTGGATATTCTGTTCGATTGCCTGACGGCTTGGCTCGCGCCCTTCATCTGCTTCACCGCCGAAGAGGCCTGGCTGACCCGCCACCCGGACCGCTCGGCCGGCAACAGTGTTCATCTTTGCACTTTCCCCGTTATTCCCGATACCTGGCGCGATGACGAACTCGCTGCAAAATGGCACCACCTGCGTGCAGTCAGACGCGTCGTTACCGGCGCCCTGGAAAAAGAACGCGCTGAAAAACGTATCGGTTCCAGCCTGCAGGCCGCGCCCGTTATCCACACACCGCCGGAGATAGTGGCACTGTTCAAGGGCCTTGATGCGGCGGAACTTTTCATCACCTCTGACGCAACGTTCACCAGTGATGTCGCGAGGGATGAAGCCTTCACCCTTGACGACGTTGCCGGTGTCGCGGTCGAACCAGCGGTTGCATCGGGCGAGAAGTGCGAACGCTGTTATCGGGTATTGGAAGAGATTGGTGCCAATGCCGATCATCCGCATGCGTGCAACCGCTGCGCCGACGCGGCGGAGCATTTCCACCCCTTGCCCGAAGCCGAATGAGCGAGCCCGGCCGTCTTCGTTGGTTGGGCCTTGGCCTGGCTTTCGCGACCATGGCGCTTGACCAGTTGACCAAATGGTGGATCGTCAATTTCGTAATGAATCCGCCAAGCGTTATTGAGGTGACGCCATTCTTTAATCTGGTGCTTGGTTTGAATCGGGGTGTGAGCTTTGGCATGTTTAGCAGCGATTCAAATCTTAGCCGTTGGCTTTTGACGGCCTTGGCGTTGGCCATTGTTTGCGCTTTGGCGGTTTGGCTGTGGCGCGCGGAGAAACCCTGGTTGGCAGTGGCACTTGGTTTGATCATTGGTGGCGCCATTGGCAATGTCATTGACCGCGCAATGGTCGGTGCGGTGGTCGATTTTCTTGATTTTCATGCTGCTGATTATCACTGGCCAGCTTTCAATGTCGCCGATATGGGCATCACCTGTGGCGCAGCGGTGCTGATCTGGGATTCGGTGTTTGGTTATCAACGCGACAATTTTGATGGCGAAAAGGGCTAACCGGTTGAAAATGTGACCCGGCAGGAGTAAAATTTGATAAGGAAGCAAAGAATTTCCCAGTCCATGAACCGATACGTAACCCTCATTTGTCTGATTGCCGTGATGTCTGGCGTCTCGGGGTGTGATTCCATCCGCAAGGCAACGGGTGGCAAAAAACAGGCTCCCGACGAATTTGTAGTTTACAAACGTCCGCCCTTGACGTTGCCGCCGGACTTCGGCCTGCGTCCGCCGACGCCGGGCGCCGACAGACTGCATCGGGTGTCGCCCCGCGATGAAGCAAAGGCGGCGGTACTCTCAAGCGTCGGCCGGCGGGCGCCGCAACGCCAACAGGCTGCTCCCGGCACGACGCCCGGTACCGCAGCAATTCTAACTCGCACAGGCGCCTACACGGCCGACCCGCAGATCCGTGCTAAGGTTGATGACGAAACCTCAGTGCTTGCTAAGGAGGATAAGCATTTCATCGACAAACTGATTTTCTGGGTCGACGATGTTCCCTATCACGGTACTGTTGTTGATCCCAAGAAGGAAAAACAACGGATCAGGCAAAATCAGGCGCTCGGGAAAAAAATTACCGAAGGCCAAGTGCCTGAGGTCAAGCGCCGCGCGCGGCGCAAGGGCCTACTCAATTTCTAACCGCAAAGCCCTGGGATCGTCCGCAGTGGTTTACGAACATTTAAGATGATTTTTGCCTTCGTCTTACTCGCAGCCATGGCCGTTTCGCCGATGGCGCATGCGGTGGTTTTTAACCCGGAAACCTTCACGCTGAAAAACGGCATGGAGGTCGTGGTGGTTAATAATCCGCGCGTGCCGGTGGTTACCCACATGGTCTGGTACCGGGTTGGTTCGGCCGACGAAGGGCCCGGCGAATCGGGTATAGCGCATTTCCTTGAGCACCTGATGTTTAAGGGCACCAAGAAACGAGAGCCCGGTGAGTTCTCCGAGATTGTCGCGCGCAACGGCGGACACGAGAATGCCTTTACGTCGCACGACTACACCGCCTATTTCCAGACCATTGCCGTTGATAAGCTGGAGACGGTGATGGAACTGGAAGCCGACCGCATGACCAACCTGGTGATTACACCCAAGGAGGTCGAGCCTGAACGTCAAGTGGTTCTGGAAGAACGCCGTTCACGCACCGACAACAATCCGAGTGCCATCCTAGGCGAACACATCAACGCCAGCCTGTTTCTCAACCATCCCTACCGCAATCCAATCATCGGTTGGGAGCATGACATAAAAGCGCTCAATATCGAGCGTATCCTTGCTTTCTACAAACGTTTCTACCGGCCCAATAACGCCATCCTGGTGGTGGCCGGCGACATGGAGGCGAAAAAGCTGAAACCGCTGGCGGAGAAATACTACGGCTTCATCCCCGCCGGCCCGCCCATCAAGCGTAGCCGGGCTCAGGAACCTCCGCATAAGTCGGCGCGCCGCGTTACCCACCGGGACAAGCGTGTGCGCCAGTCATCATGGCGTCGCACCTATTTGGCGCCGGGTTTGCTATGGGGTGACAAACGCCATGCCTATCCGCTCCAATTGTTGTCCAATATCGTGGGTAGTGGTGCATCAAGCCGGCTTTACCGCAAGCTAGTCGTCGAAGATAAGGTCGCTGTTTCCGCCGGCGCCTACTATGCCGGTGATGGAAATGGTCCCGGGCGCTTCGTTTTCTATGCCAGCCCGAGTGTTGATGTTTCCATGGACGATTTGGAAAAAGCTGTCGAGGCCGAAATTGCCAAGTTTATCAAGAGCGGTGTCAGCGAGCGCGAATTAAAACGCGCCAAGGTCCGCATGCAGGCGGAGGCTGTTTATGCGCGCGATTCGCTTTCTGGCGGCGCGCGATCACTCGGCTCGTCTCTCGCCGTTGGTATACCCGTGAGCGAGGTTGAGGCTTGGCCCGACCGTATCGAGGCCGTGACCCTGGTCCAGGTTTCCGATGCAGCGCGCGCCACCTTCGACGAACGGCGTTCCGTCACCGGTCTTTTGCTGCCGGAAGCCAAGCCATGAGACAAATCTTGGCTGCGCTCATGATCGTTTGCTTATTGGCGCTGACGCCTTCGGCCCATGCCGTTAGCGTCGAGAAGGTTGTTAGCCCAGGCGGGATCTCGGCTTGGTTGGTGCGCGATCACCACAACCCGATCATCAACATGCGTTTTGCATTCCGTGGCGGCTCGGCGCTTGATCCAGTGGGCAAGGGGGGATTGGCTAATCTGGTGTCGGCGTTGCTTGATGAAGGCGCGGGCAACTTGGATTCCACGACCTTCCGTCAAACGCTTGAAGACAAGGCCATCCGGCTCCGTTTCGATACCGGCAAGGACACTTTCGGCGGCCAACTGCAAACCCTGACGCGAAACCGCGACGAAGCATTTCGTCTGTTTAAGCTGGCGATAACCAAACCGCGCTTTGATGTTGAAACCGTGGCGCGTATTCGCGCGCAAATTTTGGTCGAAATCAAGCAAGAGAAAGAAGACCTTAATGCGATTGCCGGTCGTGCTTTGTTCGAAGGGTTGTTTCCGAGCCATCCTTACGGGCGGCCTTCCGACGGTACCGAAGAAACGGTGAAAGCAATCAGTGTCGATGATATGAAGGCCTTCGTGCGCCAGCGGCTTGGCCGTGACAACTTGATCATCGGAGCTGTCGGCGACGTGACATCCGATGTGCTGGGCAAACTGCTTGATGAGACGTTCGGTTCACTTCCGGCTAAGGCGATGTCCTGGAAACTCGCCAGTACCGAGCCGCTCTTTACTGGAAAGACCACTGTTATCGACAAGAACATTCCGCAAAGCACCATCGTCTTCGCCGATGCCGGCTTTAAGCGGGGGCACCCAGACTTCTATGCTGCCTTTGTCATGAACCACATCCTCGGTAGTGGTAGCTTCACATCGCGCCTCTATGCCGAAGTGCGCGAGAAACGCGGCCTCGCCTATTCCGTCCACTCGGGTCTCTACCCCTTCGAGGCCAGTGCGCTGACCCTCGGTGGCGCGGGTACGGCCAATGCGCGAGTTTCCGAGACCTTGAAGGTGATCGCCGATCAATGGCGGCTGATGGCAGAGAAGGGTGTTGGTGACAAGGAGTTGGTTGATGCCAAGCGTTATCTCACCGGTGCTTTTCCGTTACGCTTTTCGTCGAGCGGGCGAATCGCTCGTATGTTGGTTGGTATGCAAGTCTCAAATCTCGGCATTGACTATCTGCAAAAACGTAACAGTTATATCGAAGCCGTAACCCGCCAAGATATCCATAGAGTTGCAAAAAAACTGTTGGATGCCAAGCGCTTGACCACCATCGTTGTGGGCCAGCCAAAGGGCGTCGAATCCACCTACTGAGACCACGGACCAACCGCTGCTGGTTGCGCTTGCCGGGGTTTGCTAATCTTTGGCCATGCCGCCCGTAGCTGGAACCCCTGCTTGGTCCAACCTGCTAAGCCATCGCGATGAGATGGCAGGCGTGACTTTGACCGAAATGTTTTCGGTCGACCCCATGCGTCCTAAAAGCCTAAACTGGAATTTGAACGGGCTTTCCGTTGATCTTTCCCGACAGCGGTTGACGCTGGCAACGCTGGAACTTTTGGCCGAACTGGCGCGTGAGGCGGGTGTTGAGGGCACACGTCGGGCCATGTTCGAAGGCGAGCTCATCAATACGACGGAGAGCCGCGCTGTGTTGCATGTGGCCCTTCGTGATAGTTCCGGTCTTACTAACTCAGATGCTGCCAACCAGGCCCGGACCCAGCGTCAGGCCATGGCCGCCTTTGCAGATGGCGTGCGACGTGGCGAGGAGACAGGCGCGACGGGTAGAACCTTCAATGATGTAGTTAATATCGGTATCGGTGGCTCGCATCTCGGCCCGATGACCGTGACCCGCGCTCTTGAAGCGGCCGATGCGCCGCTTCGTGTCCATTATGTCGCCAATGTGGACGGCTACGATCTTGCGTCTCTCTTGCGGCGGCTCGACCCTGATCGCGCGCTGTTCCTGGTCGCGTCGAAAACCTTCACCACCCAAGAGACCATGGCCAACGCGGCCTCGGCAAAAGCCTGGCTAACTTCCGCATTGGGTGCAGATGCCGTGAGCATGCATTTTGCCGCCCTATCAACTAACGCGGACGCCGTGAAGACTTTTGGCATATCTTCCGAACGAATGTTTGCATTTGCCGATTGGGTCGGCGGCAGATTTTCGCTTTGGTCTTCTGTCGGGTTGTCGGCCATGTTGGCCATCGGTACGGTTGCTTTCGACCAGTTGTTGGCGGGCGCGCATGCCATGGACCGACATTTTACTGAAGCACCGTTGATAACAAATCTGCCGGTACTGATGGCGCTTACCGATATCTGGAATCGGAGTTTCCTCGGCCTGCCGGCGCGCGCAGTGCTTCCCTATGATGAGCGCTTGCGTCATCTGCCGTCGCACCTGCAACAACTCGAAATGGAAAGTAACGGCAAGGCCGTCACCATAGACGGTGAACAAATCACTGGCGCGGCGGCATCGGTGGTCTTCGGCATGACCGGCACTAACGGCCAGCACACCTTCCACCAGCTTTTGCACCAGGGCCCGGCTTTGGTGGCGGTGGAGTTCATTGGTGTCGCCCAACCAGGACATGGATTTGAAGGCCATCACGAAAAACTGCTCGCCAACATGCTGGCGCAAGCCGAGGCACTGGCGCTCGGTACAGAAGCTCCTGAAACGCCGCATCACGCCTGCCCCGGCAACCGGCCGAGCACGGTAATCTTGCTGCAACAACTCGACCCGTTCCATCTCGGTATGCTCTTGGCGCTTTACGAGCACAAGGTGATGGTCGAGGGTACCATTTGGGGCATCAACAGTTTTGATCAGTTTGGCGTTGAGCTTGGAAAACGCCTAGCGGGACCAGTGCTGGATGCTCTCAAAGGCGAAGGCACACTGAACGATCCGGCGACCGCCGCCTCGGTCTATCGCATTAAGAGCTGGAGGCCGTGACATGACGGCGTCGCCTGTACTCAGACGCTTGCCCGAAACGGTAGTCAACCGCATCGCTGCCGGCGAGGTGGTCGAGCGCCCCGCCGCCGCAGTAAAGGAACTGGTGGAGAACGCCGTTGATGCCGCCGCGACCCACATCAATGTGGTCATCGAGGATGGCGGCCAAACCCTGATCCGGGTCACCGATGACGGCTTTGGGATGAGCCCCGAAGAGCTCTCTTTGGCGGCCGAGCGTCACGCCACATCGAAGTTGCCAGATGATGATCTGCTGCACGTACGGTTCCTCGGCTTTAGGGGCGAAGCACTGCCGTCGATAGGCGCCGTTAGCCGCCTGACGGTCACCAGCCGGCCTAATAATGCTGCTGAGGCTTGGATGATCCGGGTCGAGGGCGGCGTGGTAACCGAGCCTGAACCGGCGGCGCACCCGCCCGGTACCCGGGTTGAGGCGCGGGATCTCTTTTACGCCACGCCGGCGCGTCTTAAGTTCATGAAATCCCAGCGCACGGAACAGAACCACATTACTGAAACCGTCAAGCGTCTCGCCATGGCGCATCCCAACATTGCCTTTACGCTTTCCAATGGCGCGCGAAAAATTATTGATCTGCCGGCGCACCCCGGCGATCTCTTCGATGCGCGGTTGGGACGGTTAGGCGCCATCATGGGCCGAGAGTTCGCTGACAACTCGGTTCTTATCGATGCCGAGCGCACGAATATCTCGCTCTCCGGCTATGCTGGACTGCCGACATTGAACCGCGGTAATGCATCGATGCAGTTTTTGTTCGTCAATGGTCGGCCAGTTAACGACCGCATGCTTTATGGTGCACTTCGGGGGGGATACCGCGATGTGTTGGCCCCCAACCGCTATCCATTGGTGGCGTTGTTTTTGGATGTGCCGGCGGAGTGGGTGGATGTCAACGTGCATCCGGCTAAGACTGAAGTCAGGTTTCGCGATTCCAGCGTTGTGCGGGGGTTGATTGTCGGGGCTATTCGTCATGCCCTGGCCGAGGCCGGCTACCGGGCGTCGACCACCGTGGCGGACGAGGCCTTGGGTGCCGTTCGAACTGGCGGCATCCTGTCACGAGGCCTGGCGGAACGGGTCCAAACGTTCAATGCGCCCTTGCCGGAACTCGATAGCCCACCTGCTGCGCCGATGGTCGGTGAGACCGACAATGAGAACATGGAGCCAACAGATGCACCCCTTAAAGACCATCCGCTTGGTGTTGCCCGCGCACAACTGCACGGCACCTATGTCGTGGCGCAGACGGCGGACGGCATCGTTATAGTCGACCAGCATGCCGCGCACGAACGTCTGGTCCAGGAGCGCATCAAGGCGGCATTGACGGAAAAGGGCGTGGCGCGCCAGGCTCTGTTAATTCCGGAAGTGGTGGAAATGGACGAGCCTGCCGCCGGCCGTGTAACCGCGCGCGCTAACGAATTGGCTGAGATGGGTCTGGTGGTAGAGGCTTTCGGCGCCGGTGCAGTAATGGTGCGCGAGACGCCGGCGCTCTTGGGTCAGGTTGATTCACAAGGCCTTATCCGCGATCTCGCTGATGATCTGGAGGAACTGGACGAGGCCTTGGTACTCTCGGAGCGAATCGGCGATATCTGCGCTACCATGGCCTGCCACGGTTCCGTGCGGGCCGGCCGGCGGCTCAATGCTGAAGAGATGAATGCGCTGTTGCGTGAGATGGAGGCGACACCCTTGGCTGGGCAGTGTGCTCACGGGCGCCCGACCTATGTGGAGTTGAAACTCACCGATATCGAAAAACTGTTCGGCCGACGATAGGTTTATGCCGTGCACGTCGAGGTGATCCACCATTGACTGACATCGGCAGCCAAGTGGGTTAAGGAGATGGTTTGTGCGCGCGAGCAGGTGATGCTTGAGTTTGGCTGCCGACTTCAGCATGACGCCTGGGTGCCACATCTGGCAAACTGCAAGAACCTGGCTCGAGATGTGGCGGTATCCTGTAACGACAAAGCGCGCTGTATGGTTTTGGGCTCAGAACATCTGTTAGATATTCCACTCGGTGACCTGGTCGCTACGGTTGAACGAGTTAATTTGGTTGATTTCGTGCATCCGTGCCCAGCGGTCAAACGCGCTGGTGATTCTCTCAATGTTCATTTAGTCACTGCCTGTATCAGTGGGGAGGTCCGTGCTGTATTTGATCTCAGCCACCTACCCGATCCGCCCAGTACGGCCTTTCCGAGGCCCCCGGGCTTTTCCAAGGTGTGCCGGGGGATTTCCATAGAGGTGAGCGCCATCAATCCTTTCCCGCAGCTGAAACCAGACTCGGAAATGAGGGTCGGCATCAAAGCGGAGATTTCAGCCAATGGTGTCAGTCAGTTACTCCTATTACCACTTGACCGTTTGGAAAAATCTCGTCCCTAGGTTGATAACTAGGCTAGCCAATCCTAGGCCTAATCGGTCATTCGATCACCTCTTGGTGCTGTTGCTACGGCATGCGGGGCAGGTTTATTTGATTTGGGTAGTCATGCGCTAGGTGCACGACAATGACCGCCCTCTCAACAAGATCGACCAGTTGTTTGGTGTAGCCGTAATGTGGGAGGGCAAGGAATGATGGTGGGAGATCGCAACTCAAGCTGAACCCGGGCCCACCTTAGATGTCCGGCTGCGTGTGTTGGGGATAGTCGATTTGGTCTCGGCGCCTCAGACGCAGTATTGTAGGAACACGACTTTAGCCGAGCCATAGGTGCGTTCGTCCAGTTGCGTAAAACACGGGCCAACGCTAACGATCTCATCGGCGGCAACCTCCACAACGCAAAGTGCACCGTCAGCCAGCCAGCCTTGGCGCGCTAGGCCGGCGAGCGTCGGCCTAGTCATTTCCATTTTGTAGGGCGCATCCAAAAACGCGATGGCGCAGGGGCCTTGTGCCACAAGCGGTGGGGGTGCAAGTCGGGTGGCATCGAGTTTTAACAAAGTGGTTTCACGCCATACGGCCAAATGCGCGGCGTTATTCTTGGCCACGGCAAGCGAGGCCTGAGAGTTGTCGATAAAAGTAGCATGTGCGGCGCCTCGTGAAAGAGCCTCCAGCCCCAGTGCGCCGGTACCACAAAAGACGTCAACGACGCTGGTGCCATCGAGCGAGCCTTTCCACTCGCGGAGGCCATGTATGATCACGTTGAAGACGGATCCGCGCGTGCGGTCAGATGTTGGGCGCAGCTCACGACCGCCCGGCGCCTGCAAGCGTTGCCCCTTGAAACGGCCGGAGACGATCCTCAAGACTTACTTGTCAAGATGCCCTACCTGCTCGCGCAGCACCTTACCTTTAACCTCTTCGATATTTCCACGCCTAAGCTTCCCGAGTTGAAACGGACCGTAGGCGGTGCGGATCAGGCGGTTCACGTCAAGGCCGAGGTGCGCGAGGACCTTTCTTACTTCGCGGTTCTTGCCTTCGGTGAGCGAAACCCTCAACCAGATGTTGGCACTCTTTTTGCCGGTCTCTGCGTCGCCGTCGAGCGACGCCTTGATCGGCCCGTACTTGATGCCATCCACCGTAATGCCCTTGGCAAGGTTTGCCAGCTGCCGCTCATCAGCGCGGCCATGCACCCGGACCCGGTAGCGCCTCGACCAGCCGGTCGCCGGTAGTTCGAGCTTGCGCGCCAGCTCTCCGTTATTGGTGAGCAAGAGCAAACCTTCTGAGGTGAGATCGAGCCTACCCACTGAGACGGTGCGCGGCATCTCAGCAGGTATCTTGTCGAAAACCGTATCGCGGCCCCGCTCGTCGCGATGCGAAGTCACCAATCCGGCGGGCTTGTGATAGCGCCAAAGCCGAGTGCGCTCGCGGCCCGGCATAGGTTTACCGTCGACTAAAATGGTATCGGCTTCGGTGACCGTGACCGCAGGGGTGTTGAGCGTTTGGCCGTTCAGTTTAACCCGGCCGTCATTTATCCAGCGCTCGGCCTCGCGCCTAGAACAGAGCCCGACACGCGCCATGACTTTCGCGATGCGATCACCTTTCGGCTTTTCGGATGTCACGGGTTTCAGCATGGCGGCAATGTAAGCGCAGGGCTGGGGGCTCGCAAGCAGCGCTTGACCCATTGCGCGGCTGCGGTCACCTTGGTGCGCATGTCGGAAACAATCTACATGCAGGCCGCTTTGCAGGAAGCCCGCGCAGCCGTCGTTCGTGGTGAGGTGCCAGTCGGTGCCATTGTAGTCAATCCGGCAAAGAATGAGATCATTGCCCAGGCCGGCAATCGGGTCGAGGAACTGGCTGACCCGACTGCGCACGCCGAGATGATAGCCATCCGCCACGCATCGGCTAAGGGCGGTCTGCTGCGCTTGGTTGGTTGCGATATCTATGTGACACTGGAACCTTGTCCGATGTGTGCGGCGGCGATATCGCTAGCTCGCATTCGCCGGCTTTACTTTGGCGCGTATGATCCAAAATCGGGCGGGGTCGAGCACGGATCGCGCGTCTACGAGCAGACGACGTGCCACCACAAGCCGGAAGTCATCGGCGGCCTGGTTGAGACCGAAGCCGGCGTGCTGCTGGCTGACTTTTTCCAGGCGCGAAGGCAAGTTTACAGTCTCAATAAAGGTAAAAACGCGTAGGATTTTACGTCAAAACCGCGGTGAATGTGTCGGCTGCATGCGTTGTGTGAGGATCTTCTAGAACCCTATTTTCATTAGGTTATCGGGCGAATTATTATCGACGCTCTGTGAACAAACCATGGTTTCTTTCGGATCAAAACAATCCCTTATGCAATGGTTGGGTCTAGGAGAGTGGTTTGGCGTCTTTTGTTCCAATGCTGAGCATTGAGGTCGAGGACCACACACGGATTCCTTGGTGATTATTCTACGTGCTATTGCGCTTCGCGGCGTGCTCTTGGTCAAGAACAAGTACGTGGAGAGCGGCGTCTAAATGTTCGATGAGGGTAGCACCAGTTTAGGACATCTCAAGCTTCAAGATTTACAGCAACGATTGGCGTGATATCCCGTGCCTATTTCGAGATCGTTATAAGTGTCGCTCCACTTCATAGTTTCGTTGTCTAAAGCCTCTGCATTTTGCTTCGCGGACTGGGAAGCAAGGTCAATGACACGAAGTATCTAGAGTTCTAACCAAATACCTTCTCTGATCCACACCAATATGTGCGGCCGTTTAAGGCGCGACTGGTACAAACGATTTACGAGGACGGTTCAATAAATTATTCAAGGATGCGGATATAGAAAGGCTAATAAGAAATTGTTTGCCAATAAGATCAATATCGATTTGGCCAAGGTTCGGAAAATTCTGGAGGACTATAGAGATATCTATTCCTCTATCGGTGCCACCGAAACGGCCACAATCAATTGAAGCCGCGGATCGATGGTTTTGTCTACGCGATGGATAGCATCGTTGCTAGAGAACGGCTTCAATCGAACACAGATATTATCGGCACAGCGAAAAGGTTAAGCGCCAATATTAACAGAATGCGCGAGGTCTTAATTATAGGTGGTTTCAATTGTTTGTCCGGGGCACCAGCGCTATTTGGAGAGATATAAACGCCGATAAATTTGTCGAATTTAAAGTCATGGTTGGGCATAATCATACGGCTTTGGGCGGCATCCTTTGCAAACTCGGCGTTAGGCCTGAGGAGTGGAGTGATAAGTTTTCACCGATCCACAACACCAGTTCCAACTGGCCAGCCGATTTTTTTATTGCCGAAATGCACCAAGGTGTTTAGTCGGTCAGTCTCCTAAATTCCCAGCTTGTCCCTGACGGTATACCAAGCCTGGAAAGCCGGGAGGAACCAGGGGTTGCCTTTGTAAAACGGGATCGCCTGGAAGACCCTATCGGCGAAGGCTGATTCGCCGCCATCGACGCCCAGGACGCGGCAAGCCGCCTTCATGCCGAACCAGCGCGCCCAGACGACACCGGAGCCCGAGAACCCGGTGGCGTAGTAGACGCCGTCGCGTTCCATCAGATGCGGGATTTTCTGCATGGGAAAGGCTACGAAACCCCACCAGACGTGGCTGGTGCCGATGCCGTCGAGTTCTGGGAATAGCCTGATCATGTACTGGTAGAGGTGCTGGTAGGGTAGCGGTTGGTCGGCTTCGTATTTGCCGTAGATGCGCCCGCCGAAGACGATGCGCGTGCTGTCCGGCGATGGGCGGTAATAATGCCCCATATGACTCGATTCGGTCATCATCCGGCGCTTTGGCAAGAGGTGGTTCATGACATCGGGTGCGATTGGCTCGGTGGCAATGATCTGGCTTGCCACCGGTACCAGACGCCGGCGTAGCCAGGGGATGCCTGCGTCCGTATAGCCATTGGTGCAAACGATGACGTCTTTTGCTGTTACTGTACCCCGGCTGGTGCGCACCTTGTGGCTGTCACCCTCACGATAGATGCCCAAAACCGCGGTGTGGGCGTGGGCCTTGGCACCTGCAGCCAAGGCGCGCATCACCATGCCATGATGTAACTGAGACGGGTGCAGGCCGCCAATGTCGGGCCTTAGCATTCCGCCGTGATAAAAATCAGTTCCGATTTCGGCATGCTGATCTTTCTTTTCGACCATGGTGGCGCCGATGTCAAAATTTTCGTTTAGCAATTCCGCATCGCGGGCCAGACTATCGTAGTGCTCGTGCCTGACCGCACCACCGAAACGGCCCGAGAGTTCGAACTGGCAATCGATCTTCTCTTCCTCGATGAAACGTTTGAGATCGGCGCGCGCGGCAACACCCTCGGCATACATGGCGGTAGCGCGGCGGGGTCCATAGCTCTTGATCAAATCGGAAATGCTCGGTCTCAGATTGCCGCTGCCTATGCCGCCGTTGCGCGTCGACGCCCCGATACCAGGATCATTGGCATCAAAGACCTGCACGCTCCTTCCAGCCCTGACGAGCGTCAGCGCCGCCGCCAGCCCGGCATATCCGGCTCCGACGATCACCGCATCGCAATCGGGATCGACATTCTGGGCCTCGAGTGCCGTCGGTGGTGCCGCTTCCCACCAATAGGGTGTAAACTTGATGTCCTCGCTCATTCGTCAGCTCCCAAGAGGGACTTAATATCACGCTTATCAGCGCCGGAGGGCAGGGGCGCTGCTCGGTTAGTGATCCAGTGTGCAATATCCTTCCAAACTGTTGCTGCCGGCAGATCGCGGAGCAGCATGTGATATCCTCCTTCATAAAGCGCCACCCTAGGCTTGTTATTGAAGTGCTTAAGCATCAGCCGGGTTGGCTTCTTGGGTATTACTTCATCCTTTTCGCCGTAGAGAATCAAGGCCGGTATTTTGAGATCGCCTGCTGTCGCGAGGCCGGCATCCATCAGATTGACCAGGCCGTAGATGGCACCGATGCGGGTTTCCTTGATGATCAATGGGTCGCGGCCGAGCTCGATCAGCATCTCAATATTGTCCGATGGCGTGATGCCGAGGCCGCGCCCTGTCACTGTCAGCCACGGCACTGTGTGCGCACCGAGCCAGAGCACCCAGCGCTGGTACCAGGGCATGGTGACGCGGCCCCAGACCGCTGGCGCGACGAGGATCACGCTATCCACCGGAAGCTGATCCAGGTCTGCCAGCGCCAGCATGGCGACGGCGCCACCCATTGACGAGCCGAGCAAGTAAAGCGGCGTGTTGGGATAATGGGCTCGCAAGGCACGCACCGCGCCCGCCGCATCACGAACGTAGGCCGCGACGCCCGCCCACGAGCCTGGGTTGGGTGACGCGCCGAAACCGCGCTGGTCATAGGCATATGACGCGATGCCGCGAAACTTTAGAAAATCACCCGGATCGTCGAAAAAGTTGGAATAGTCGTTGAAGCCATGCAGCGCTAACAACACGGCTTTTGGGTTTCTCTCCGGCAGCCAGGAACGTAGTGGCAATCTGGCGCCGTCCACTGCGATGAAGGCGGTCTCGGTGATCTTTGGATCTTGGATGGCGGCGCCTGGCGGATGCAGCACAGGAGCGCAAGCACCTATGTATAAAGCCAAGAGGAGCAGAGCAAGCCGCCTCAAGCGGCATCCTCCGGTGCTTGGGTCAGCTTTAAAAACACCTCTTCCAGGTCGGTTTCGCGCGTCGAGACATCGACGATACCGAGACCGGCATCGGTGATGGCAGAAAATACTTGGCCACTGTTGACCATACTTGGTGGGTAGGCGATGCGCAGTTGACGCTCTCCGGCGATCTCGGTGTTGAAAGTGCTGAGGCTTGGCGGCACTGCGTCCACCTCGGCGTCCACTGTGATCAGCATTTCCTTAGTGTCGAGCCTAGAAAGTAATTTTGGCGTCGTCTCGCAGGCGATCAACCGGCCATGGTTGATGATGGCGATGGTATCGCACATGGCCTCGGCCTCTTCGAGGTAATGTGTAGTCAGCAGTACCGTGACGCCTTCGGTGTTCATGCGCTTAACATGGGTCCAGAGCTGGCGGCGCAGATCGACATCAACGCCGGCGGAGGGCTCGTCCAGTACCAGTACCGGCGGGCTGTGCACCATGGCCTTGCCGACCAGCAAGCGCCTGCGCATGCCACCCGACAACGAGCGCGCGTATGCGTCCGCCTTGTCGGCAAGCCCAATCGCTTTCAAGACGTGATTGGTCTGCCGGGCGGACCTCGGGATGCCGTAGAGTCCGGCCTGCAGTTCCAGCATTTCGCGCGGCGTAAAGAAAGGATCGATATTGAGTTCCTGTGGTACCACGCCGATAGAGCGCCTGGCCGCGCGCATCTCCGTTTCTGGGTCATGGCCCCAGACGATGGCGCTGCCAGCAGTTTTATTGACGAGACCGGCAAGAATATTGATCAGCGTCGATTTCCCTGCGCCGTTGGGCCCAAGGAGCGCGAAAAATGACCCACGTGGGATCCTTAAATCTACGCCTTTTAGCGCTTGGTTGGGCACGGCCCCACCCGAGGCGGCGTAGGTCTTTGAAAGCCCGGTAGTGGCGATAGCGTTATCGGGGTCTCCTTGCGGGGTAAAATAAGCCATGGCGTTGCATCGCCCGGGGCCATCACGATGTCAAGGGTTGTCACCTGAATTCCCGAACTGCGGCGTTGATTCCGCCGGGTGTTGATCTATCATCGGGGCTTCGCTGCAGCCTGCCTGAGAGGAAACCCGCCATGAGCGCCGAAGCCGTTACCGCGTCTAATGAAACCATCGAGGTCACCACCAAGCGAGTGGGTTGCGACGGTGGCGGGGCGCTCGGCCATCCCAAGGTCTATCTTGAGATGGACGAGAAGTGCGAGATCTTCTGCCCCTACTGCTCACGTCATTATGTTTTGGCTGATGGTGGGGAGATTTCCACCGGGCACTAGGCCTCCTTTAAAATTTGGCTGAACCGTTTTATTGCAAACGCTCGATCTTCGCTGGCGTGGAATAAGCACTTTTCGACTTGATCTGTTCTCAGTGTATACTGGGTGCGATTGGAAAGGTGACGCACGTTGGTGCGGTTAGAGTAATCGTTCACGACAAGCGGTCTTTAGACGTCGTGACCTTGATCACCATGCCGGTATTGGTCAGCTCGATCTGCACCGGTGCTTCCTTTAAGCTTGACGCTAGCGAGGTCCTTGCCGTTTCGCGCGCCGAGCATTGCGCCTGGGAGGTCTGGATGCTCTAAGCGGAAGCCTTGTCTGGTCGCGAGGTCAAGGTCACGGCGGCGACGGCCGCGGCAATAATGGAAACTAATGATTTTAGCAGAGCCCTCGTGAGATTTGTTCTCATCTTAGGTTACTGTTGTGGCCTAAAATGGAGCCCCCTGAACGTGGCTTCCCCCATAGGGCCGCAGCTGCCCTCCATTCTGGGAAGTTATGTGCTTGGCGGCCTGTATTCTATGAATGCCTCATTGTAGGGCTTCGCGTCCGTTCCTTTCGTATTCACGATACAGGTAGATTATCTCTAAAACATTGACCTAGGTAATAAAATCTATGTTAGATGGACGCGCTGAAAAGTTTAAAGCCTTGCTTCCATATGACTTGTCAGTAGGCTACAAACTTTCGTGGGGAGAGCTTTTAAGTCATGGGATCGACCCAAGATCAAACAAAAGGCCGTAAAAGAAGAAAAAACTAGCCACGGATGAGGATCTCCGAAGCCCTTCGCCCACTCCCGAGAGAAAATCAACCCTTTAGTCTTGTCCCTTGACGCCCCTTGGGGTCAGATACCCCCATGACAAATACCCAAACGCCCAAGCACCTTTTCCTGGTCGATGGCTCCGGCTTTATCTTTCGGGCCTTTCATGCGCTGCCGCCGATGACACGCGATGACGGCACACCGGTAAACGCTGTCTTCGGCTACACCAAGATGCTGATGAAGCTACTGGAAGACACCGACGCCGATCACGTGGCAGTGATATTCGACCGGGCGCGAAAGACCTTTCGCAGCGACATCTATCCCGAATACAAGGCACACCGCCCACCACCGCCTGATGAACTAATCCCGCAATTCCAATTGGTGCGTGATGCTACCGAAGCGCTCAATTTGCCGGCCATCGACATGGAGGGGTTTGAGGCTGATGACTTGATCGCCACCTTCGCTCGCCAGGCCTCGGCGCGCGGTATCGAGGTCACTATCGTTTCCTCGGACAAGGACCTGATGCAGTTAGTAGATGACAGGGTCACCATGCTGGACGCCATGAAGAACCGCGTGATCGGCCATGAGCAAGTGATCGATAAGTTTGGTGTCGGGCCGGAGAAGGTCGTCGATGTTCAGGCGCTGGCTGGAGACCCCAGCGACAACGTACCGGGTGTCGAGGGCATCGGTGTTAAGACAGCTGCACAGTTGATCAATGAATACGGCGACTTGGATACGCTGTTAGACCGCGCCGAGGAGATAAAACAACCGAAGCGCCGCGAGAGGCTGATGACCCAGGCGAACATGGCACGCATCAGCCGTGACCTGGTGACCCTCAAGGACGACGTGCCGGTGGAGCAGAGCATCGACGATTTTGCGGTTAAGCCGCCAGATGCCGACGTGCTTATGAGTTTCTTACAAGAACAAGGCTTCCGGTCGCTAGTTATTTCAGTCGGCGCCCGGCTTGGTGGCGACGCGCCGGCGGGCGCGAGTGTCTATACGCCGCCGGAAAGCACCGAGTATGAACTGGTGCAGGCCCTTGACGGCCTCAAAGCTTGGATCGCGCGGGCAGAAGAGGCCGGCTACGTGGCCATCGATACCGAAACCACCAGCCTTAACTCCATGCAAGCCGAACTGGTCGGTGTTTCCATGAGCGTTGAGCCCGGCCGGGCTTGTTACATCCCGCTTGCACATAAGACGCCGGAGGCTGGCGAGACTGGGGATCTATGGGGTGATGCCGATGGCGGTGAGGCGCCGGGGCAAGTGCCATTCGATGAAGCGCTGGCGCTATTAAAGCCGTTGTTCGCCGATGCAAGCGTCTTGAAGATCGGCCAGAATCTGAAATACGACACACAGGTGCTGGCGCGTTACGGGCTTGAGATCTCGCCCATCGATGACACCATGCTGCTCTCCTATGTGTTGGAAGGTGGTTTGCACGGTCATGGCATGGATGAACTGGCACGTGACCAATTGGGGCTTGAGACCATCAAGTTCAAGGACGTGGTCGGGACCGGTAAGAAACAGATTACTTTCGATTTAGTACCCCTGGAAGAGGCTTGTGATTATGCCGCCGAGGACGCCGACATCACACTCAGGCTGCACCGCGCCTTTAAACCGCGCCTGGCCCAGGAGCATATGGTCACGGTCTATGAGACGCTTGAGCGCCCCTTGGTGCCCGTGCTGCATAAAATGGAACATGCCGGCATCAAGATTGACGCCACAGAGTTAAAACGCTTGTCGAATGATTTCGCCAAGCGAATAGCGGACCTGGAAAGTGTGATCCACGGCCTTGCTGGGCGCGAATTTAATGTAGGGTCACCCAAGCAGTTAGGTGAGATCTTGTTCGATGAGATGTCTTTCCCCGGTGGCAAAAAAGGCAAGACCGGCGCCTATGCCACCGGCGCCGATGTGCTGGAGGGCCTCGCGGCGGAAGGTCATGATCTGCCTGCCAGGATGTTGGATTGGCGCCAGCTCTCGAAATTGAAAAGCACTTATACGGACGCCTTGGTGGCTGCTATAAATCCCAAAACTGGCCGCGTTCACACATCTTACGCGCAAGCTGCGACGGCTACCGGCAGGCTGTCCTCGACCGATCCCAATTTGCAGAACATTCCGGTCCGCACAGAGGAGGGGCGCAAAATCCGCCGCGCTTTCGTGCCTGACAAGGGCCATGTCCTAATATCGGCGGATTATTCGCAGATCGAGCTTCGCCTTTTAGCCCATGTTGCCGGTATCGATGCGCTTCGCCAAGCTTTTCACGAGGGCCAGGATATCCACGCCATGACTGCCAATCAGGTGTTTGGCGAGCCTATCGAAGGCATGGACCCGATGACGCGCCGGAAGGCTAAGGCCATCAACTTTGGTATCATCTACGGCATTTCCGCTTTCGGGCTGGCGCGCCAGCTCGGTATCTCCAACGGCGAGGCCAAAGACTATATCGATACCTATTTCTCAAAGTATCCCGGTATCAAGAATTACATGGAGCGCACCAAATCTCAGGCGAGAGAGAGGGGGTTTGTGGAGACACTATTCGGGCGCAAATGCCACATGCGGGGCATCAACGACCGTAACCCGAACATGCGGGGCTTCGCGGAGCGTGCTGCCATCAACGCGCCGATTCAAGGAGGTGCGGCCGATATAATCAAGCGCGCCATGGTGCGTCTGCCCGGTGCGCTGATCGAAGCCGGCTCCAAGGCGCGTATGCTGTTGCAGGTGCATGATGAACTGGTGTTCGAAGTACCTGAAGCGGAGCTCAATGAAACAACCGCGCTGGTCAAGGGCGTCATGGAAGCGGCGGCACATCTTGATGTACCGCTTGTGGTCGATACCGGCCAAGGTGCTAACTGGGATGAGGCACATTGATGATGAACGCCACGACGTCCAACTTCCCACCCGGCATCGCCTACATGGGGGGCAAATACATGCCCATGGAAGAGGCCAAGATTTCAGTCCTCGATTGGGGTTTCCTGCGTTCGGACGCCACCTACGACGTGGTGCATGTCTGGAAGGGACGGTTTTTTCGCCTCGATAAGCACATCGAGCGTTTCCTCACCAGTATTGAAAAGTTGCGCTTGGTCCTGCCGTTCGGCCGAGAGCGGCTTGAAGAAATTCTAAAGAGTTGTGCCCGCCGTGCCGGGCACGAGGACGCCTATGTGGAGATGATATTAACGCGCGGTGTGTCGCCGACCTACAGCCGCGATCCGCGCGACGCCATTCCTACCTTTATCGCCTTCGCTATTCCGTTCAGTTGGGTCGGTAATGAAGAGCAGAGGAAACGCGGTATTGATCTGCACATTGCGTCGGTTGAGCGGATTCCGCCGGGCGCCGTCGATCCGACGGTGAAGAATTACCACTGGCTGGACTTCGTCAGTGGTTTGTTCGAAGCCTATGACGTAGGCGCCGAAAATGTCGTGCTGGTTGACGGCAAGGGCAATATCGCCGAGGGGCCCGGGTTCAATCTTTTTGCCGTTACAAATGGCCGGGTAGTAACGCCGGCAACAGGGGTCCTTCAAGGTATCACCCGAATGACGGCGCTGGAACTCCTAGACGAACTTGGTGTACCGGCAAGCACCGAACCCTTGCCTATTGAGGCCCTGAAAGACGCCGACGAGGTCTTTATCACCTCGACTGCCGGCGGCGTCATGGCCGTACGGACTGTTAACTATCAACCGTTTCACGCCGGCGCACCCGGGCCGATGACACGAAAGCTGTCAGCCTTGTACTGGGAGAAACATGGTGATCCGGCCTGGACCACGGCTGTTGCCGGCTTAAAAAGCCTCTGAAGGAAACCCGCCATGGTTGATCATGACTTCATTCTTGTTCCCGACGGCAACAATATCGAGGCCGTAACGTTTCCCGCTGGGTGGCTACGTACCGGAGGCGTGACCGGAGATCTTTTCGTTTTCCGTGAAGGCAATAGCCGCGCACCCAGAAGCACCGTAAGAAAGCCGGTATACATCAAAGGTTCTAGCTGAAAACCTTTGCGCATCATGATGAAGTGGATAACGGCGAGGACGCTGGCCGCGTAGACGCCCTTGTGCAACCTCTGCCAATTGTGTCCGCCCATGCGCTTTACCATGCGCGCAGATGAGGTCGCGGCCAGCGCCGCCAGGATCACGAAACCTAACATGCCAAGCGTAATGAAGGTACGCTTGACGATGTCGTTCCATATAGCAGCCCAATCGAAAAACTGGTCAACAACGATGTAGCTTGTAAGGTGCAACACGGCATAGAAAAAAGCGAACAGCCCCAACAAACGCCTGAGCCGTGTAAGCACGGCCCAGCCTGTGAGCTTTCGCAAAGGCGTGACCGCAAGGGTGGCAATCAAGAATTTCAGTGCCCATTCGCCCAGGAACCGGTTAATCGCCTCGGCCGGATTGGGGCTGAGGGTCTGATTGACGACGGTCCAAGCCAGCCAAGCCGCCGGGGCTAGCGCCAGAAGCCAGATCAGGGGTTTTACCACCCAACGGAGACGTTGATTGGCAGTCATGGGAAAGAGCGTAGCGCGATCAGTAGTAACGCGCCAAATCCATACCTTGGTAGAGCCCCGACACTTCCTCTTCGTAGCCATTGAACATTAAGGTTGGTTGCTTGGCGACGAAGCCGAATATGTTGGTTGGCCCGCCAAGTTGGCGTTCCTTGGCTTGGCTCCAGCGTGGATGATCGACCTTCGGATTGACGTTGGAATAGAAGCCGTATTCACGCGGCGCCGAAATGCTCCACGAGGTTGGTGGCTGCTTGTCGGTGAAGCTAATGCGGACGATGGACTTGATGCTCTTGAAGCCGTATTTCCACGGTACGACGAGGCGAACCGGAGCGCCGTTCTGGTTAGGCAGCACTTCTCCATAAAGCCCGACGGCCATCAGCGTTAGCGGGTTCATGGCCTCGTCCATACGCAAGCCTTCGACGTAGGGCCATTTCAGAACAGGTGAATTGACGCCCGGCATCTGTTTGGGATCCGCCAGGGTCTCGAACGAGATATACTTCGCGTCATCCGTCGGTCCGAGCCGTTTGACAATATCGGCCAGCGGAATACCCACCCAAGGCACTATCATGGACCAGGCCTCGACGCAGCGGAAGCGGTACACGCGGTCTTCCAGTTGGTACGGTTTGATCAAGTCATCGAAATCATAGCGGCCGGGCTTCTCCACATGGCCATCGACGACGATGGTCCAGGGTTTGGTCTTGAGGGAGCCAGCATTGCGCTTGGGATCGCTTTTAGAGGTACCGAACTCATAGAAATTATTGTAGCTGGTGACATCTGCTATCTGCGTCAGTCTTGCTTTCGGGCCAAGGCTCCGGAGTGTCCACTTGGTTTTTGTGACATTGGTTAGCGTAATGTTGGCCTCTGCCGAGCGCGCCAATGCATACGGGCCTATGGTCAGAGCGACGCCAGTCATGGCTGTTGATTGCAGGAATTCGCGGCGGCGCAAAAACATGGAGTGCGGCGTAATTTCCGACGGTTTTACTTCGGAAGTTTGCGGCGTGCGGACTAGCATATTGTCTCCTCCAAGTTTTGCCTAACGCGGCCAAGTAGCTTGCAGCTAAACGTAAGGCGCCATAGTTGTTTTCGCATATCACTTTTCTGTGACGTGGATTCGAGGGCCCGGCGGCTTGGATTGTGAAGCTTGAATTCGGACGGTATAAGGGCGGATGCGCATATTGTTTCATCTCTGGCTGTCGCCGTTCTGCCGCAAAGTCCGCCTGGTCCTGCATGAAAAGCGTCTCGAGTTTCAGATGAAAACCGAGGGTGTGTGGGAACGGAGACCGGAGTTTCTGGGCCTCAATCCAGCCGGCGAGGTGCCGGTGCTGGTGGAGGTGGATGGCTCTGCGGTTTCGGGTTCTGATGCTATCTGCGAATTCCTGGACGAGATGTATCCAGAGCCTTCGATCATCGGCCGCAACGCGCTAGCAAGGGCCGAGGTTCGCCGGCTCGTCTACTGGTTCGACCATAAGTTTAATGACGAAGTGACTGAGCATCTGGTCGGTGAGAAAATTATGAAGCGGTTCTTGGGGTTCGGCGAGCCTGATTCGAAACGCGTGCGCGCTGGTCACGCGAACGTCCATAACCACCTGGATTATATTTCCTACCTCACCGACCGCCGCCGCTGGCTTGGCGGCGATGACATGTCGCTTGCCGATATCACTGCCGCCGCACATATCTCGACCATCGACTATTTGGGTGATGTGCCATGGTCGGAACACCCAGGGGCCAAGGATTGGTACGCGCGGATCAAGTCGCGGCCAAGCTTCCGCCCCCTCCTGGAAGATCACATCCCCGGCGCGCCACCAGTCAAAAGTTACGCCAATCTCGATTTTTGAAATTTACTTGCCGACGTTAACGTCCATCTTTTCGAGGTTTTGCCGCGCCGCTTCGGCGGCTTTCCCTTGTGGCTCAAGCGAAAGCACCATCAACCAGTCGGCGCGCGCACCATTGTCATCGCCATCAAGTCGTCTTAGGTTGCCACGTTCCAGAAGCGCCGCCACGTGGCCGAACTCGATGTCGAGCGCGCGCTCGGCATCGCTAAGTGCGCCGGCCCGGTCCTTCATATAGCGCTTGGCAGCGGCGCGGAAGGCCAGCGCGTCGGCGTGCTCGGGAGCCTTGGAGATGACCTGGTCAAGGTCGGTTTTGGCACCGGCATAATCAGAAAGCTGGGCGAGCGCCTGAGCCCGGTCGAGCAGCAGATCGACATCACCCGGCCGCAGTTTCAGCGCTGCTGATGCCACGGCCACAGCGCGGTCTGGGATGTTTGCAAGCAGCCACGCCTGGGAGGCCTGGCCAAGCAACTGCACGTTGAAGGCCGGCTTTTCATTGATCCGTTCAGCCAGCCGCTCAAGGCGCGCCGCCGCATCCTTGTAGAGACCAAGCTGGATCAGCGCGTATGCTGCGCAATGTTCGGCCGCCGCCCCGCCACCCATATCGCGCCACTGGATGGCGTCCTCAAAGGCGTCTTTTGGGAAGCGCTTAGTCTTGGCCATGCAGGCGCGATACTGCACACTAGGCTGGATGTTTTCGTTCGCCTCGGCCGGCAGTGCGAGAAGCATTACCAGGAAAACTGAAAAAATCCGTATCATGGACATTCTATGCGTAAACATTACTTTTATCATCTGACGAAGGATCAACGCTTTTGGCAAGGGCCCAGTGGAGAAAATCGAGATGACGGGTGGATCGTTATTCTGTTTCGGCCTCGGCTTCAGCGCCAGACGACTTGCTCAATCCTTGGCCGCTGAAGGTTGGCGCGTGACAGGTACCTGCCGGACGGATGAGAAGAAGGCTGAACTCGAGCATGCTGGCGTCGAAGCCCACGTGTTCGATGGAACGGTGAAACCAAACCCGGCGTTGGTGGGGGACGCTACTCATGTATTGAGTTCCGTGCCGCCCGGTGACGCCGGTGATCCGGTGCTCACCCGATGCACGAAATTGTTGCGGGACTGCAAAAAGCTGACGTGGCTTGGGTATCTTTCGACCACGGGTGTTTATGGCGACACTGGCGGCGAATGGGTAGACGAGAGCTCGCCCGTTCGCGCCGGTGTCACAAGGAGCCAGCGCCGCGCCGAAGCTGAGGAGGGCTGGTTAGCGCTCTATCGAGATCACAACCTGCCGGTGCATCTGTTCCGGCTGGCTGGGATCTATGGGCCGGGGCGCAGTCTGCTCGATGCTATTCGCCTGGGCCGGGCCAAGCGCATCGACAAAGTCGGCCATTTGTTCAGCCGCATTCACGTTGACGATATCGCGTCTGTGTTGCGCGCTTCCATGGCGAAACCCAACCCGGGCGCCATCTACAATGTTTGCGATGATGAGCCGGCGGCGCCGGCCGACGTGACCGCCTACGGGTGTGGGCTCTTGGGCGTCGAGCCGCCTAATCTGATTCCATTCGCCGAAGCGGCAAAAAGCATGACACCCATGGGCCTTAGCTTCTGGAAGGATAATCGCCGGGTGCGAAACGACCGCATTAAGCGTGAGCTCGGTGTAACGCTCACCTATCCGTCGTATCGCGAGGGCTTGAAGGCGCTGGCAGGCGGCGAGTAATTACCACGCTGCCACGCCACTTTTGCAACCGGTCGAAGGCCTAGAACGTGACAAGGGTACGGATCGCAGTTTTGATGTTGGCATCCATGTGAATCTCAATGCGTCACATATGTGGAAAAACATCACAGATATGAAATAGTAATCAAGACATACATAGCGTATCAAACACGATCGAGGGGCCGTACCCATTAGGTTTAGTTTGGCGCTAAATCCTGCAATAGTGCTGTGAGTGTGCGCTCCAGGCGTTTGAGATCGTGTTCTTCCGACAAGCGGTGGTCTCCGGCTTTGACGCAAGTGACCTCGACATCCTGGCTGAGGAGTTTGTCGACGATCTTGAGGCCTGTCTCCCAGGGAACGTCCTCATCGAGCATGCCATGGATGAGGCGCACCGGGGCGTCGATCTTAATAGTATCGTGCAGCAACAGATTGTTGCGGCCCTCGTCTAATAATTTCTGATAGATACGGTAGGGTTCCTGGTCGTTGTAGCAGTTGGGAATGTCGACGTAGCCGTCGGTGGCCATCTGTCGGCGCTGTTCTTTGCTCAAGGCTCGGAGGATCAGGTCTTCAGTGAAATCCGGCGCGGCAGCTATACCGACCAGGGCGGCGATACGCTCGGGGCGCGCACGCGCCGCCAACAGCATGATCCAGCCGCCCATTGAGGAACCGACCAATACCTGTGGGCCTTCAGTCAATTTGTCGATAGCGGTAATGGCGTCGTCGGCCCATCGGCCGATGGTGCCGGCATCAAAGGCACCGGAAGATTCGCCATGGCCGAAATAGTCGAAGCGCAAGCAGGCATGGCCGAGACGTTTACAAAGTGACTCTGTAGCTAGTGCCTTACCGCCGGTCATATCGGATTTGAAACCAGTCAAGAATACTACGCCCGGCGACTTGCCAGGAATTCGATGGTAAGCGATAGTCGTGCTGTCCTCTTGTGTTAAGATAGAGGGTGAAGTGGAACGGTCGTTCATGGCGATATGATCCTCGTCAACGACAAGCCCGTGATGATCGAGGAACTTATAAACGTGAACGAACAAGCAGACCAGACCGGGCAGACAAATGTTTTAAGCTCTGAGCGCGCCGCCACTGTGCTACAGGTGCTGCCGGCGCTTGGCTCGTCGGGCGGCGTAGAGCGTGGCACGGTGGAGATTGCCGAGGCCATCGTTGAGGCCGGCGGGCGCGCCATCGTTGCGTCGGCGGGCGGAGGGCGCGTGCACGAGTTGGTGCGGGTGCGTGCCGAACATGTGATTTTGCCGCTCGGTTCAAAAAATCCCATCGTTATGTACAACAATATCCAGCGCCTCGCTAATCTAATACGCACCCGGAAAGTCGACCTCATTCATGCCCGTTCACGCGCGCCGGCCTGGAGCGCCTATTTCGCCGCCAAACACTGTGATCGGCCCTTTGTCACCACCTTTCACGGCGCCTACAACGCCAGTAATTTCCTGAAACGCCGCTACAACGCCATCATGTCCCAAGGTGAACGGGTGATTGCCATCTCGGCCTTCATTGCCAGCCATATGCGTCGTGTCTACGGGGTGCCGGTAAATCGTATCAAGATCATCCCACGAGGTGTCGATCTCTACCGGTTTAACTCGGCCCAGATCAGTGCCGAACGCGTCATTAGCATGGCACATAAATGGCGCCTCGAAGACGGCATACCAGTGATCATGCTGCCCGGGCGGTTGACCCGATGGAAGGGCCATCGCGTGTTCATTGATGCCATTGCGCGCTTAGGGCGGCGTGATCTCCACTGCTTGATAGTCGGTGGCGACCAAGGCCGCACGGAATACCGCCGAGAGCTTGATTCGTTGGTCGAGAAGTATGACCTGGGTGAGGTGGTGCGTATTGTTGATCACTGTGACGATATGCCGGCGGCCTATATGCTGTCTGATGTGGTGGTTTCTGCTTCCACCGATCCGGAGGCTTTTGGGCGCGTCATCATTGAGGCGCAGGCGCTCGGCCGGCCCGTTGTAGCCACCGAACACGGCGGCGCGGTGGAAACGGTGGTCGAGGGTGGGACCGGCTGGATGGTGCCGCCGGGCGAAGCCGAACCCATGGCCGAAGTGCTTACCACCATCCTGGCCATGGATGAAGAGCAGCGTGCCGAACTTTCGTCCGCTGCCATCGCCAACGTGCGCAAACATTTCTCCAAGCAGGCCATGTGCGAGAAGACCCTCGACGTTTACAACGAAGTCTTGCACGAATGGGGAAGGGCTTGAAGTCTGCGTCCGTGTTGATCATCAAGTTGGGCGCCCTGGGCGATTTCATTCAGGCGCTTGGTCCCATGGCGGCGATCCGCACCCGGCACAAGGGCGAGCGCATCGTGTTGTTGACGACGCGGCCCTATTACGATTTCGCCGAGGCGTCTGGCTACGCCGACCAGGTCTGGCTCGACCAACGCCCTGAGCTCTTCGAGATCAAGCAATGGCTGGCATTTAGGCGCGTGCTGAGAAACGCTGGCTTCAAGCGTGTCTACGACCTGCAAACTTCGGACCGCAGTTGCTTTTACTACCGCCTCTTTTTCCCGAATAAACCGCCCGAATGGTCGGGCATCGCGCGCGGTTGTTCGTTGCCGCACGACAACCCGGACCGCGACAACATGCACACCGTTGAGCGTCAGCGCGAACAAATGACCCAGGCCGGCGTCCACATGGAAGGCTTCGACGATATATCGAAGCTGAATTTGTCCTGGGCGAGTGCCGATATTTCCGTGTTCGGGTTACCGAAAGATTTCGCCCTGCTGGTGCCAGGCGGAGCGCAACACCGCCCGGCCAAGCGCTGGGGTGAGGCAAATTTCAAGGCGCTTGCCGCCGGATTTATGGCACGCGGGCATACGCCTGTCTTGTTGGGAGGGGTGGAGGAGACGGCGCTGATTGGCGCCATTGCCACTGCTGTACCGGGTGCTATCGATCTTGCTGGCAGGACCGACCTTTTGCAAATGGCTGAACTCGGCCGCGGGGCAAATTTCGCCGTCGGTAACGACACTGGGCCGATGCATTTGATCACCGCCATAGGCTGCAAATCTGTGGTGCTTTATTCGCACGAGTCAGACCCAGAACTTTGTGGCCAACGTGGCCGCGACGTCACTATCCTGCGCCGGTCATCGTTGGCAGAATTTTCGACTGACGACGTCCTTGAAACCATCGGCGGCTAAAGTCTCGACACTACCATCAAAGCTATGTTATCAGGCGCCTATGAATAAGCATTTGCCCTTCTACCATCCGCAATTGGCCTCCGGCCGAACTACCGGCACGGACGGGGGTCAGGCCGCCTGACGCATTTGGCGGCGGACAGTCTCCAGCGTCCCGCCCGATATCCTCGACAACGCGAACGCACCCGCCTGCCCCTTGGCTGGCCGAGAAGCTTGACAGAAGTAGTGATCCGCATAGGGTTCCATCGATTTTCAAGGAAGGAAGCGTGACATGCCACGCATTACATTGCCGGATGGCTCAATTAGGGAATTTGACCAACCGGTCTCCGGCGCTGATCTGGCTGCCGATATCGGCCCTGTTTTGGCCAAGGCGGCCATGGCAATTAAGCTGGGCGGCGAGGTCAAGGACCTGGCCACACTTATCGATGCAGATGCCGAGGTGACGATTGTTACCGAGCGTGACAAGGAGGCGTTGGAACTAATCCGCCACGACGCTGCCCATGTGCTTGCCGAAGCCGTGCAAGAATTGTTCCCGGGTACCCAGGTGACCATCGGCCCCAACATTGAAAACGGTTTTTATTACGACTTCGCCCGTGAGGAGCCGTTTTCGACGGATGATCTGGAGATCATCGAAGCCAAGATGCAAGAGATTGTCGAGCGCGACTCGGCCTTTGTTCGTCATGTCTGGGACCGCGCCAAAGCGGTGAAATACTTCAAAAACAAGGGTGAGGTCTACAAGGCTGAGATCATCCGTGATCTGCCGGAAGATGAGGACGTTTCAATTTATACGCAAGGCGAGTGGACGGATCTTTGCCGTGGCCCTCATCTGCCGTCGACTGGCCGTGTCGGCAAGGCCTTCAAACTGATGAAGGTAGCGGGCGCTTACTGGCGTGGCGATGCCAGAAACGAGATGCTACAGCGTATCTATGGTACGGCTTGGCGCAACCCGAAGGAACTGCGCCAGCACCTTCATATGCTGGAAGAGGCTGAGAGGCGCGATCATCGCCGCTTGGGCCGTGAAATGGCACTATTTCACCAGCAAGATCAGGCGGCCGGCGCTGTCTTCTGGCATCCCAGGGGCTGGCGCTTCTACCGTGCCACTCAGGACTACATGAGAAAGCGTCTGGATACGGCAGGATATGTCGAGGTCAACACGCCGCAACTGGTTGACCGATCCTTGTGGGAAGATTCTGGGCACTGGGAGAAGTTCCGCGAGAACATGTTCATCTCGGAAGCCGAAGATAAGGTGCTGGCTATTAAACCGATGAATTGCCCGTGCCACGTACAGATCTTCAAGCAAGGCCTCAAAAGCTACCGAGAATTGCCCCTGCGCATGGCTGAGTTCGGCTCGTGTCACAGGAACGAGCCTTCCGGTGCGTTGCATGGCTTGATGCGGGTGCGCGCCTTTGTTCAAGATGATGCGCATATCTTTTGCCGGGAGGACCAGATCGAAAGCGAGACCAAAATCTTCATTGATTTACTGGCTTCGATTTACAAGGACTTCGGCTTCGAGGAATTTGTTATTAAGTTCTCCGACCGTCCGGAAGTGCGCGCCGGTGACGACGCCACCTGGGACCGTGCCGAGCAGGCTTTGATGGAAGCGAGCTGTGCCGCGGGCGTCGATCTGGTGATGAACCCGGGCGAGGGCGCTTTCTACGGGCCGAAGCTTGAGTTCGTGCTGCGTGACGCCATCGGCCGCGATTGGCAGTGCGGTACGCTGCAGGTCGATTTCGTCTTGCCCGAGCGCCTTGATGCCAGCTTCGTCGGAGAGGACGGCGACAGGCACCGCCCGGTAATTCTGCACCGGGCCATCCTTGGTTCCTTTGAGCGCTTCATCGGCATCCTGATCGAACACTTTGCCGGACGTTTCCCTCTCTGGCTGTCGCCCCTGCAGGTGGTGGTGGCGACAATCACCAACGAGACGGACGACTACGCCAACGGCGTGGTCGCCCAGCTTAAGGCAGCCGGGCTTTATGCCGAGGCCGATCTTCGGAACGAAAAGATCAACTACAAAATACGCGAGCACAGCCATGCCAAGGTGCCCGTGATCATGGTCCTCGGTGCGCGCGAGGCGAAAAACGGCACAGTGGCGCTCCGACGTCTCGGCGGCAAGGATCAGGAAATCCTTGCACTGCAAGAGGCGGTTGTTAGACTTACGGCAGAAGCACGCAGCCCCGCCGATTGATCGGCTGGAAATTGTCGCTGTGTGCGCATGTTGCTTGATGGTAAACAGGATAGGAGACGGTTAGATCAACAGACGACCCTTTAGTCAGTCGCCGACCCGAGAGGGTCCGCGGGTGAACGACGAGATTGACGTGCCGCAAGTGCGCGTCATCGATGCCAAAGGTGAAAACCACGGCGTGATTTCCCTGGAAGATGCGTTAGAGATCGCCGACGAGGCGGGATTGGACTTGGTCGAGGTGTCGCCGCAGGTTAGTCCTCCCGTGTGCAAGGTGCTCGATTATGGCAAGTACAAGTACGAGCAGCAGAAAAAGGCCAACGAGGCGCGCAAGAAGCAAAAGACCATCGACGTCAAGGAAATCAAGATGCGTCCCAGCATCGACGAGCACGACTACCAGGTCAAGATGAAGAACGTGCGCAAGTTTCTCAATCACGGCGACAAGGTGAAGATGACGATCCGTTTTCGTGGTCGTGAAATGGCGCACCAGGATCTGGGTCTGCGCGTTCTGACCAGGGTGCGCGAGGAGCTTGAAGAGATCATCAAGATCGAGCAGATGCCGAAGACCGAAGGCCGTCTGATGGTCATGGTGATCACGCCGAAGTGATATTCATCACCCCATCCCTCGACATGGCGGATCACGCCTACTCAGGGTAAGAAATCTCTTCTACAGATTTCAAACCCCATGCTGAGCTCGTCGAAGCATGGGACGCCGCACTGTTTGAGGTATCCCTAAAAACGCCTCGGGCTCAACCCCGCCTGGAACCAGGTAACGAAGCTGTAGAAATCATACACCGGCATGTTCAATTCGGATGCTATGTTTGCGCTGTAGGGCACCATGTTGGTGCATTCCAGCACGATCGCGCCAATGTCCGGGTTGGCTTCGACAAGGCGCTTGCCGCCTTTGATCACGTCCTGGCGGGCAAGCTCAACATCGAGTTCTAACTCATCACCGATGATGGCCCGGGTGAACTCTTGGCCGAATTTGTCGGTGCCGCCGACGGGTGTGTCCTCCGGCACACCGGCGCACTCCAAATTTTTTGATGTCAAGGTCTTGCTCGAGATCGTCAATACGCCGACACATTTGCCGGGTGGCAGGATGGCTTGCACCCAGGGCACTTGCATGAGGCTAGATGATGCCACCGGCACGGCCAAGGAACTTGTCAATTTGTTCTGAAACAAGGTTAGGAAGCCGCAGTTGGTGGTGATGCCGTCGGCGCCTGCCTTCACCAACTCACGTGCCCCTTCAACGAAGGTATCAAGCAGGCCGTCCGCGCTTTGCAGTACGGCGTGCTCCGGGCTGGCACCCTCGATGATCTTGTACATCAC
>CAYXUT010000001.1:36718-44801 GCA_964468005.1 uncultured Magnetovibrio sp.
TTTAGGTGCCTGAAGTGCCCGGTGAAAAAACAGTAGATTTCACACCGCTTTCATTGACTTGCTGGGGATTTGCGGGAATCCATGGGGGGAAGTGTAGGAGAAAGTATGACAGACGCCAGGCCAGCTGACGAGCTGCCGGGTCCGCCTGCCGGGCCCGGATTCACGATGCTTGCGGGCATACGTGTACTCGATATCACGACCTCATATGCTGGGCCCTACGCCAGCCTGTTGCTGGCCGACATGGGTGCCGAGGTGATCAAGCTCGAACGCCCTGGCACCGGCGACGATTGCCGCCACTGGGGCCCGCCGTTTCTGGATGACGAATCACTTTGGTTCCTTTCCGTCAACAGGAACAAGAAAAGCATTGAGGTCGATTACCGGAGAGATGCCGGGCGCAAGGTGCTTCTGGGCCTCGCCGCCAAGGCCGACATCGTTATCAACAACCAGCTTCCCAAGGTGCGTGTCAAGCTGGGTTCCGATTACGAGAGCCTGAAGGCGGCCAAAGAAGACCTCATCTACGTCAGCCTCACCGGTTTCGGTGCCGGCAATTTTCGCCAGGACTGGCCGTCTTACGATCTCATTGCCGAAGGTTACTCTGGCATCATGGACATGACCGGTGAGATCGAAAGCGGTGCGCAAAAGGTCGGCACGCCGGCGGCCGATTTGCTAGCCGGCATGGACGCCGCCATGGCCTCAGCCTCAGCCTTGCAAGCAAGGGTGCGAACTGGCAAAGGATGCTTGATTGATATTGCGCTGGTTGACAGCATGAGCCGTTTTTTGATGCCCTGGATGGCGAGCTATCTGGGATCGGGCACGTTGCACCGGCGTTCCGGCGGGCGCGAAAGCGTCATCTCCATTTACCAGACTTTTGAGACCGCCGACGATCCGCTAACATTGGGGCTCGGCAATGACGGCCTGTTCCGCCGTTTTTGGAACGCTGTCGGCCAGCCCGAGGTCGCTGATGAGCCGACCTACGCCACGAATTCCGACCGCCGCGCCGTGCGGCCGGAACTTGTCGAGCGCATCCAGGACGTGCTCAAGACGCGCCCACGCGCTAAGTGGCTGGAACTGTTTGCCGAAGAAGGCGTGCCCGCCGGTCCCATCAATCGCCTTGACGAGGTAGCGCGCGACCCGGTGATGCTGGAACGTGGCATGTTCTATCAGATGAAGCGCGGAGGCCGCACGCCGGTGCCGCAGATCAATACCGGTATTATGGTCGATGGTGCGGCTAACGCGCCGAGCACACCGCCACCGGCGCTCGGTGAACATACCCGCAGTGTACTCAGCGACTTGCTGGACTACGGCGATGATGATTTCAAGACGCTGGAGGCGGAAGGCGTGATCCCAGCAAGCGAAGGAGAACAGCCATGAGTTTCCAAACCATCATCTACGAAGAAGACGGGCCCATTGGCTGGATCAAGCTAAACCGCCCAGACGACGGCAACATGTTCACCCATGTCACCTGTCACGAAATCCGAGACCTGATCAACGACATCCGCCGCGAGACCCGCACGCGGGTCATCGTGTTCACCGGCGCTGGCGACAGGTTTTTCTGCATCGGCGGGCGCAAGGACGGCATGGAGGAAACCATGCTCTACGCCGGTACGCTGCCGACGCTGGACATGTACGACAGCATTGACCGACTGCAAAAGCCCACGATCGCCATGGTCAACGGCTATGCAGTGGGCGGCGGTAATGTGCTGCAAATGGTTTGCGACTTGACTATCGCCAAGGAGAGCGCCGTGTTCCGACAGGTAGGTCCAATGATGGGCAGTTTCGATGCCGGATACGGCACTTGGTATTTAGAAGATCTGGTAGGCAAGAAGAAGGCCAAGGAAATGTGGTTCGCTAATCCGAAGCTCTCAGCCCAAGAAGCTTTGAGCCTCGGCCTCATCAACCGAGTGGTGCCGGATGATGAACTAAAGGATACGACCCGCGAATGGGCGCTCCAGATCGCCGATCGGGGCGCCGTCGCGCTGGCGTCAGTCAAGGCGGCCTTCAATGCGCGCCACGGCGGTGTTTCTGGCCTTTCTCGCATGGCGCATGATCTCTTGTTGCGCCAGTATCTGGATACGCAGGAATCGACGGAGCTCGGTGCGTCTTTTGCCGAAAAACGCAAACCCGATGCGGACAAGTTCGGTCACTGAGGAACCCCTACCATGATCCCCGTCCTGACGCTGCATAATCCGGAAGCCTCGGCGCGCTATTATGCCGAGGGCACCTGGACCGCGGATACTTTTTATAGTTTGCTCGCAAACCACGCTGAGAAGCGCCCGAATGCACCGGCTCTCAGAGACAGTGCGCGGCGCTTGACCTGGGGCAGACTGAAGGCGCGGGTCGATGCCGCTGCCGCAGCGCTGGTTGGCGCTGGGCTGGCCAAAGGTGAGCGTCTTGCTTTCATGATGTCGAACAGGGCCGAAGGCGTTATCGTTATGTTGGCGGCAGCGAGAAATGCCTACATCTGCAACCCGTCCCTGCACCAGAACTTTACCGTTGAAGAGGTTTTGGCGTTTCTCGAACATCTCGGCGCTAAGGCCTTGGTGCATGAATGTGGTTACGGCGCGGACGCCGACAAGCGCGACCTCCTGGAAGAAGCCGGTAATATAAAGGCTCTCAAGGGGCTTTTTGCACTCACGCCCGGGCGCGGTAAATTAGAGAATTTCATGCCAGCCGGCGAGCACACGGCGCCCGAGGTCAACGAGAACCCGGACAAGATCTGCTACCTGGCGTTCACATCAGGCACCACCGGCAACCCTAAGGGCGTCATGCATTCCGACAACACGCTGATGGCTAATGCGAGGGATATGGTTAAATCCTGGGGGCTCAACGAGGATTCCATCATCCTGTCCTTGAGCCCCATCAGCCACCACATATTCTGGGTTGCCATGGCGCAGGCGCTGGTGGCCGGGTGCGAACTGGTGATCAATGACCCTTCGGAGGACATGAAGCCGCTTGATTGGATCGTCGAGGTTGGCGCCACCTACGTTATGGGTGTGCCGACCCACGCCATGGATATTCTTGCTGACCAGAAATCGCGCGGCATGGAGAGCCTGGGAGCCGTAAAGATGTTTTATATGGCCGGCGCGTCGATCCCCATATCGGTGGCCCGGGCGTTCCTTGATCAGGGCATCAAGCCACAGAACGTTTACGGCATGACGGAAAACTCCTCACATCACTTTACCTGGCCGAATGATCCCCCGGATATCATCTGCGCGACCTGCGGGCGCGGCGGCAAGGCCTATGAGGTCAAGATCTTTGACACGGAGAACTCCGACGTTGAAGCGCCGGCAGGCGAGGTTGGGCAGATCGGCGGCAAGGGCGCGGCCTTGATGCTCGGTTATTTCGCCAACCAGGAAGCCACCCAAGGCTCATTCAATTCCAACGGCTGGTTCCTTTCGGGTGATCTCGGGCGCTTGGACGAGAACGGGTGCCTGGTTTTCGCCGGGCGCTTGAAGGACATGATCATCCGAGGTGGGCGCAATATCTACCCCGCCCGCATTGAAAACCTGGCGCACCACCATGCCAATATCGACAAGGCCGCAGCCTTCCCCGTCGCCGATAAACGCCTGGGCGAGAAGGTTTGCCTCGCTGTCCTGCCGGCGGGTGAAGCACCCGCGGCGGACGAAATCCTAGCTCACCTCTTTGAGGCCGGTCTTTCCAAGCATGACATGCCGGAATACTACATCGTCATGGATGACTTGCCGTTGACCGCTAGCGGTAAGATCCTGAAACGTGAATTGGCTGAATGGGTGCGCCAGGGCGAGATTTTGCCTGATGCGGTACGCTGGACCGGCCCCGATTAAGCCTTAAGGAGATCTCAACATGGTCGTCGACCTTAACTTTGAAGACAAATTTTCCATCATTACCTTGAACCGCCCCAACGCGTTGAATGCTCTCAACTCCGAAGTAATCAGTCGCCTGGATGAATGTTTTGCCCAGTTGGCGGGGTCGGACGCGCGGTGCCTGATTATTACCGGCACTGGAGAAAAGGCCTTTTGCGCCGGCGCCGACATCAAGGAACTACGAGGCAATTCACCGATCGGCCACAAGAAGCTATTGAAGTGCGGTCAGCGGGTGTTTGACAAGATCGCGGATCTTCCCATGGCTTCCGTCGCGGCTATCAATGGTTACGCCTTCGGCGGCGGATTGGAACTGGCACTTTCTTGCACCTTCCGTATCGCCACACCGAATGCCAAGGTCGGGCTACCGGAGATCAGGCTCGGCTTGACGCCGGGTTATGGGGGAACGCAGCGTTTGCCGCGAGTCGTCGGTGAGGCGCGCGCGCTTGAGATGATCATGTCTGGCCGCACGGTCGATGCCAATGAGGCCCTTGGGATCGGATTGGTGAGCGAAGTCGTCGAAGGTGATGCTGTCGCCGCCGCCAAGGAATTCGCCGGTGCTTTCACTGGGTTCAGCCTGCCGGTACTGAAACTGGTACGGAGTGCAGTGATGCGCGCAGGAGACACGCCGCTTGCCGGCGGCCTGGACATTGAAGCCGACGTCGGTGCTCAGGCCTTTGCCATGGACGATGCTAAGGAAGGCATGACGGCGTTTGAAGAGAAGAGGGAGGCGGGGTTTAAGGATGCCTAGCTCAAAAACCGTTATTGTCACCGGAGCGTCTAAGGGTATCGGTGCCGCCATTGCCGTCGACCTGGATGCGCGCGGCTATGATGTTGTTGGCTTGTCGCGCACCGGTAAGACCCCGGCCGGCTGCGCCATCGTTTGCGACATGACTGATGAAGCCGCCGTCAAGGCCGCTATTGCCGATGCTGTCGGTTCGGATGGCCTCGCCGGGCTGGTCAATAATGCCGGGCTTTATATTAGCGAACACAGCGCCGAGCTCTCGACCGAAGATTTCTTGACCGTCATGTCCTTGAACGCTACTGCCGTCATGATTGCTAGCCGCGAGGCCTATCCGCATTTCAAGGCTAATGGTGGTGGACGCATCGTCAATATCGGGTCGTTCTTCGACAAGATGGGCGTGCCCAATAATCTAGCCTATTGTGCATCAAAGGCCGCGGTCGGCGCCATGACCCGGTGCCTAGCTGCCGAGTGGGCCAAGGATAACATCACCACCATAGATATCGCGCCGGGCTACATTGAGACCGACCTCAACCGCGATTATCTGAGCCGTGAGAAGGTCAAGGCCTGGTTGGCGGATCGCATTCCAACGGGCGAGCCGGGCAAACCGGAAGACGTGGCCAAGCTAGTCGGCGCGGTGATGGCAGGCGACATCCCCTTCCTTACCGGCGAGACCATTTACATTGACGGCGGCCAGGGCATAAACCACTGAAGAGGATTCTCTCATGAGCATTTTTGAGCAAATCCAGGAGCGTCGCAACTGGAGCGAGGAAGAGCGTATCGTCCTCGACCAGGTGCAGCGCTTGGCCGATGATCAGATCGCGCCGCGCGCCGAGCATTTTGACCGCTCGGGAGAGTTTCCTTGGGACAATGTACACGCGCTTAACGAAATAGGCATGAACGCCATATTTGTACCGGAGGCCTGCGGTGGCGCACTCATGTCGTACCGAACCTATCTCGAATGCGTCTCGATTATTTCAGCCGCCTGCGCCTCGACTGGCATAATCTACGCTACCACATTTCACGGCATGAAGCCTTTGATCGACACCGGCACGGAAGACCAAAAAAAGCGCCTGTTACCGCGTATTGCCGATGGTGGATTGGCCGCGCTCGCCATTACCGAACCGACAGCAGGGTCCGACGCCACTGGCATGAAGACGCGCTTCACGCCTGATGGCGAGGATATCATCGTCGATGGCGGCAAGATTTTTATCTCCTCGGGTGATGTAGCAGACCTGACGCTCTTGTTCGGCAAGTGGAGCGAGATCGCGGACGCTAAACAGGCGATTTCGGTACTGGTTTTGGAAAAAGGTGCCAAAGGCTTCAACGTGATGCGCCGCGAAGAGAAGATGGGGCACCGGGCCTCTTCCACCGTGGCGCTATCCTTCGAGGGCATGCGGGTGCCGCGAGCGAACCTGTTGGGCGTACCGGGCGACGGCTTGAGAATTCTATTGGCATCTCTCAACAAATCGCGCCCGTCGATCGCTGCGCACGCCCGCGGTATTGCTCGCGCCGCCTTCGGCGACATGGTGCAGTACATGAACGAGCGCGAGCAATCGTGCCACAAGATCATCGATTTTCAAGCCAACCAGTTCATGATCGCTGATCTCGCCTCTGACCTCGCCATGCTGGAAACCTGGATCGACTACGTCGCCGGGCTGGTTGACGGTGGCGTGCAAAATTTCGGCATGGAAGCCTCGATTGCCAAAATGCGCGCTTCCGACCTTGCCATGAAGATGGCGACCGAAGCGGTGCAGATGCACGGCGGATACGGCTATTGCTGTGACTTCCGGGTCGAGCGGCTTATGCGCGATGCCAAGATCACGCAAATCTGGGAGGGGACTAACCAGGTTCACCGCCAATTGATCGGAAGGAGTTTTCGTGCCAAATGAGTAGCACCATTAAAAAGATTGGTGTCTCCGGAGCCGGCGGTACCATGGGCGCGGGGATCGCTATCGTTGCGGCTCGCGCCGGGTTCGAAACCGTCTGCCACGATATCAAAGCTGAGCCCTTGAAGCGCTCGTTCAAACAAACGGAAGGATTTTTTGCCAAATCTGTCGAGCGCCGCAAAATGAGCGAGGAAGCCCGCGAGACTGCTATGGCCAATCTCTCGATGACAACAGATCTTGAGGAGCTTGCCGATTGTGATCTGGTGATTGAGGCGGTTTACGAGAGCCTAAAGGTAAAACAAGACTTGTTCGGTGCTCTGGATGGCGTGTGCAAGGCGGACACTATTTTCGCCTCCAATACTTCAACCCTCTCGATCGCCGAAATTGCATCCGGCTGTCAGCGCCAGGACAAGGTGGTCGGCATGCACTTTTGCCTGCCGGCGCAATTGATGAAGCTGATCGAGATGTCGCCCGGTGTGAATACGTCGGAAGAGACCTTCGATACCGTCTGGGCCTGGACCGAGACGGCCGGACAGATGCCGGTGAAGACCCAGGACAAGCCGGGCTTTATCTTGAATGCGCTTCTGGTGCCTTTCAACAACGATGCCATCCGGGCTGTCGAGGCCAATGTCGCCTCGCCCGCCAATATTGACAAGGCAATCAAGGCGGGTTTGGGTTACAAGATGGGCCCGTTGGAACTTCTCGATCTCGTTGGCCTCGACACACAAATGCTGCTTTGTGAGGCCTTTTATCCGATCACCTTGGATCCGCGTTCGTCCGCGCCGCCGTTGCTCAGGCGCATGGTCGCTGCCGGGCACCTGGGGCGAAAGGCCGGGCGCGGCTTCTACAGTTACGACGACAACGCCATGTTCGGAGAATAACGGGATGATCTATTCAATTGTAAGAAATGGCGAAAGCCGCTCCTTCCCGAAAGATGACGTATTTTTGGCCGGCACCAATGACGGCGCCGATGTGGTAATTTACCTGGGTGCGCCGCACGAGGAGGATTCGTCAAAGGCCGCCATACTGATCGAACTCGGCACCGAGTGCCTGGGGGTCCATACCAGCGAAGATTCGGGTAGAGAGGGCTCCAACGTCTTGGGTTTTGCGCGCTATCGCAACGGGACTGACGCGCCTTCGAAATTGATCGAACTGGTGCGTCAGCCTAATACGCCGAGGAGCACTATCGATGCAGCTACCAAGGTATTCGAGTATGCCGGTTTCGAGGTTGCCGTTTGTACTGATCAAGCCGGCCGCATCATAGATCGGTTGGTAAGGCCCAAGTACAACAAGGCGCTGAGTTTCCTGGATGAAGGCCTGGCGACAGCCGCCGACATGGATCTTACCTGCAGGCTCGGACTCGGCTATCCCGACGGTCTGATCGAGCGCGTCACGCGCGGCGGCTTGGCTGGGCACCATGATGTTACCCAAGCGTTGTTTGAGACTTTTGGCATGCCAGCTTATGCGCCGGCGCGCCGTGCCGTGGTCGCCAAACAGCGAAACCGATTATAGACGGCCGCGGTCAAAGAATCCTTAAGCATCTTGTGCATGATGGGTTGAAGTATACGAAAAAGACGTCTTAAGACGTTTTCGTTTCGCCTTTGTTGGACGTG
>CAYXUT010000001.1:44901-52396 GCA_964468005.1 uncultured Magnetovibrio sp.
ATTATAGGCTGTCGAAAATGTTTTTGCCCCGATTTCGGGAATTGCTAACGTTCCAGTCCCGAACGAGACCAAGTGGGACCAGTTGCAAATGTGGTCGTTTGTCATTCTCAACAAGTAGTTCGTTCACCCGATCGCGAGTTTCCAGGAGCCGACGACAAAGATCGGACAATACGCCGGTATACAGGACCGGGGACGGCTCAAAGGCCTAGGGTCAATAGAGGAAACAAAGGCGTACGAAAATTTTGGTTTTGGGACGCCTACCCTGCCAACTCGCACATCAGCCGGTAGATGCCAATCTCGCTGGCCGCATCGCCGAGCTCATCCTGAACGGTCCGAGCGGCTTGGCGGGCACCCGCATCGTGCAAGGTGTCGATCAATAAACATCCGGTGATGCGCGCGTCGCCGCCACGAATTTTCTCTTCCTTGGATAGCGGTGCTCCCATGCCTTCGGCGGCGCGCCAGAGCTCAGCCCGTGCGACGCCTGGGGCCGCGATTAGCCTATCGATGATCCCTTGCAGGCCGGGATGGCCGGTCTCGTTAAGTTTGATTGTTGCGGCCCATCCACCCCGGCATTCACCGCCGCGTTCCTCGACACTGCAAATCGTGCGGCTCATGTTGATCAGTGTACCGGCCATAATTTGCTGCGTTAGCGGGGTCGGATTTTCCAGACGCTCGCGGTACGGGAGTGAAATCAGGACGTCCGGCGTTTCGGTCTCGTAGTAGGTGAAGTAGCCCTGCTGGGCCTCGACCTCCTCATAGCGTCTCCCTAAGAGAATGCCGGGGATGGAAAGCCGCTCAGCCAAGTGTTCGGTCTGGTACCAGCGTTCGTATTCGACCTCGTCCCCTTTTACGCAATCGTTCCAAAGCGCCAGGATACCGGGCTTGGTCATACCTATTCATCCCAAGGAACGCCGCCGGCAAACGAGCGATAAGACGTCGCCGCCTCCCAACCAGCGTCAACCGGCATCATCAGGCCGGTAACGGCAGCCGCCTTGTCCGAGCAGAGGAAGGCCACCACGTTGGCGATGTCTTCGGGATAAACGAACATCTCAATGGCGCCGGCTTTGCGAATGGTGTCGGGGTCGCGCTCACCTGAATCGATCCGCGCCTTGATCGCTGGTGACAGCACATAAGTCGGCGCGACGCCATTAATCCGGATCGAGAAACGCCCTAGTTCGACAGCCAACATCTGCGTGACCCGCATGATTGCTGTCTTGCTCGGGCAATAGGCCGGTAGTGGCAACGGTGAAAAGCTATTGATCGAGCCGATAGTCGCAACGGCGCCCTTATTTCTGTCCATCATGGCGCGAGCGAAGGCTCGAACACTAAACACCGTGCCGTGATAGTTAATATCCCAAACGCGGGCGTTCTCTTTCAAGTCCATGTCCATGAATGTAGCGGGATTGTTGAGCACGCCTGCTGCCGTCACCAGCGTACGCACCGCGCCGATATCGCTCTCAACCTTTTTGGCAAGCTCCGCCTGCGCGTCATGATCGGCGACATCGCACTGGAATCCGTGCACTAATGCGCCGAGTGCTTCGACCTCACCTTTGGCGCCTTCCAATCCATCCCCGTTGGCGTCGATCAGAACCACGCCTTCATGAAAGCCGGCCATGGCTTTGGCGCAGGCAAGCCCGATACCGCTGGCGCCTCCTGTAACAACAACAAGTCCTTCACTCACGGCCATTTCCTCCCTATTCGAATGACCCCCATCGCCTAACGTGCATCGTGACCATAGGCACCCTGTTTCGCGCGGGTCAAGCGGGCGGCAGATAAATAATAACGCGAAAAGTCGATTTGGCGCTTGATATTGAGCAGCCCGGAATTTCAATATGCCGGCACGTGAATTTGACCATCGCTTCAGCATAAGGAACCGCCATGCCGACAGCACTCGTCCAGGGTCGTATCGCCGTCCAGTTCACCAGTCTGTTGCGCGAAGCGCTTGACGATAGCTGGAAGATTCATGTCTGGGATCCGGCCAAGAACAATCCGGCAGAGTTCGCGCCCATGGCCTACGAGGCTGACGCCGTCATCGGCGGAAACATCCCGACCCAAACCTGGCCAGAAGTTCCTAATATGAAGCTCTTCCAAATTCCCTGGACTGGGTATGATTTCTGCTCGCCGGAAACCATGCCGGAAGGTATCCCCGTCTGTAATACCTTCGAACACGAAAGCACTATCGCCGAGTTCATCTTGGCGGCGATGCTCGAGTCGAGGATCGGTCTCAGGCAGATCGATGCACGGTTCAGGAAGGAAGGTTGGGGCGGACGCCCTCCTGGCGCCTCGCTCTACCACAGTGAAATCCGGGGGCGCACCGTCGGTATCGTCGGCTATGGTCACATCGGTGAGGAGGTGGCCAAGCGGGCCAAGGCTTTTGACATGCGCGTCATCGGCACGCGGCGTTCGGAACAACCGACCCCGGAACTACTCGATTGGCTCGGCACAGCTGAGCGTCTTCATGACCTCTTACGCGAAAGCGATTTCGTTGTTGTCGCCTGCGATCTTAACGATGAGACGGAGGGCATGATCGCCGAAGCCGAGCTCGGCATGATGAAGCCAAACAGTTTTATCATTAACGTCTCACGCGGCCGGGTGATCGCCGAAGAGCCTTTGTACAGTGCGCTAAAGAACGATGACATCGGCGGTGCGGCGCTCGACGTTTGGTACAATCACATCGGCTCCGACGGTGAGGACGTTTGGCCGTCGAACCGACCATTCCAGGACTTGAACAATGTGATCCTGAGCGCGCATGAAAGCGCATCGACGCCCGAACAGGTGGAGCGGCGCTGGCAATTCGTTGCTGCCAATCTCAATCGTGCGGTCGAAGGCAAGCCCCTGCAGAACCACATCTTTGTTGGCAAGCGTCCGACCGGGACCTAACTCAACAAGGCGTTTACAATCTCTCTCTGTTCTTCGGAAACCGGCGCTTCGTCCTCGAGCGATGAGTGGAAACCGGAAAATTTATTTGGCTCTCTCTTATTTCACATATGTGCCGCGATCCAAGCGAGGCAATCGGGCAAGGTTTTGGCGCATTCACCGGGTGGGGGAGGTGGTGGCGACACCAGTACAATGGGAAGGTCGAGTTCCAGCGCGGCGGTGATTTTGGCCGGCAACGCACCGCCGGAAGATTTGCTGATTAGCGAGTCGATCCGATGTTCTTTCATCAGTGCCTTCTCGGCCTCCAATGAAAACGGCGGCCAGCCAGAGGTTATCTCGTAATCGGCAAACGTCAACGGCTCGGAAGGCTCTTTCAGGAGCCGCACTAGGAAAAAGACGTCCTTCACCGCGCTGAAGGCATTGATGGTCTGTTTGCCTGTGGTAACGAAAGCGCGCCTAGCGTTCTTTCTAACAGTCTCCGCAGCGGCCGCCAAGTCCGCCACCTCGACCCAATTCTTACTGGGTGGCAAACGCCACTCGGGCCGTACCAGAAGCATGCGAGGCAGGCCGGTAACGATGCAGGCGTCATAAGTGTGGTCGGAAATCTGTTTGGCGAAAGGGTGGGTTGAATCAACCACCATGTCGATGGCTTCGGCCTTCAGGTATTCCACCAGCCCCGCGGTGCCACCGAACCCACCGACGCGCGTTTCTCCGACAACATTCGGCGCGCGTCCGGTGCGCCCAGCCCAGGACGTGATGACCCGTAAGGCCGAACCATGCAACGATGTGACCGCTTCCGCTAGCATACGGGCTTCCGCCGTGCCGCCCAATATCAATAGGCTTCTCATGCGTCTTCACTGGCTCTTCCGACCAGTTCTCCAGTGCGGCCGAAAATCATCACATCAACCTCTGTGCCGCCGGCGAGCGTGGCCATGGCCACGCCGCGTGCCCTCGCCGCCACAGCATCGCCGAGCGCTACGTCTGCCGACTGCGCAATCGTCAGTGCCTCCATAGCGGTGTTGGCGATCTTTATGCTCTCCTGTGTTTTCTCGTCGGCACCAACCGTGCCGGCACAGTCAGCAAGTGTCACTAAATCGACAATGGAGCGCGACGAATGCAAATCCATGTGGCCACCGGCGAGTTTTGAGAGTTTGGCGAAGCCGCCCCCAAGTGTCAGTCGTTCCAACGGATGCTTGGCAAGATACTTCAGCAGACCGCCGACGAAATCACCCATATCGATGAGTGCAGTCTCTGGCAAGTCCAGCCGTTCAAGGAGCGCCGCTTCAGAGGTCGAACCGGTAGCAGCAGCGATGTGATTGAGACCAGTGGCACGGGCGACATCGATACCTCGGTGGATTGAATGAATCCACGAAGCACAGGAATAAGGGATGACGACGCCTGTGGTGCCGAGCACCGAAAGCCCGCCCTTGATGCCCAGCCGGCCGTTCATGGTTTTCAGGGCCAACTTCTCGCCGCCGGGGATGGAAACGGTGATGTCGAGATCAAACCCGGTGCTATACTCGCGGGCGACGGCCTTCAGATTGTCAGCGATGATTCGCCTCGGGCCCGGATTGATCGCTGGTTCTCCTACGCCGAGCGGCAGACCTGGCAATGTCACGGTGCCGACGCCTTCGCCGGCCAGAAACCTAATGCCCTGGCTGGGATTCCCCAGTTTTAGGTGGGTGATAATTTCTGCGCCATTGGTGATATCTGGGTCGTCACCGGCGTTTTTGATGATACCAGCCATCGCCCAGCCATCACCGTTTTTCTGCTGGGAAAGGGAGAATGAAGGTGATTGCCCACGTGGCAGGCTGATCGTCACCGGGTCAGGGAAGCTACCGCTCAACAGCGCACGCAGTGACGCCACTGCGCCCGCGGCCGCACAAGCACCGGTGGTCCAACCTTTTTGGAGCTTAGCCTCTGGTTTACGCCGCGTCATCGCGGTAATGTAGCGATACATCCTCGCAATGACGAGAGGCCGCATCATGAAGGAGTCGAAAAAATCTGAAAGCAAGCCCGAAGAGCCTGTGCCTGAAGCGGAGGAGGCCGATGATACCGAAGCCAGGTCGGCGGACGGGAAGTTAGCCGCCAAGCCTTCGGCGCTCAGCGGCTCGCGAGGCTGGCTGCTGCTTTTGGCCGTGGTCATTGGGGCTGGGTTGCTGGTCTTCGCGTCGGGCCGCCACCTGAAAGACGTCGGTAAGGTAGGCGAAGCCATTGTCAAGGCGACCAAAAAGACAGGAAAAGCAGCGATTGGTGGCCCGTTTGAATTGATTGACCACAATGGTACCTCGGTTACCGACAAAACTTATGTTGGCAAGTATATGCTGGTTAACTTCGGCTATACTTATTGCCCGGATGTTTGCCCGACGAACTTGACCAAAATGTCTAATGCTCTTGATATCCTGGGGGCGGACGTAGACAAGATCGTGCCGATCTTCATTTCCGTCGACCCGGCCCGCGACACGCCCGAGCAACTCAAAGAATACGGCACCTATTTTCATCCTCGCCTGGTTGGCCTGACCGGCACCAAGGATCAGGTCACTGCCGTGGCCCGCGCCTATCGCGTCTATTTTGCCAAAGTAGAGAACAAGGAACCCAACGCTGATCCTGATGACTACACCGTTGATCACAGTGCTCTTACTTACCTGATGGGGCAGGACGGTATCTTTCAGCAACATTTCGGCCATGGCACGAGCGCGGAACAGATGGCCAAGCGAATCAAGGAAATCGTTAACCCTTGAGAGGCCTCATTGTCGCGGCGCCGGCGTCCGGCAGCGGCAAGACGCTGGTCACGCTTGGCTTGTTGCGCTATCTCGCGAATTCCGGCGAAAAGGTCGTATCCGCCAAAGTCGGGCCAGACTACATCGACCCGGCCTTTCATGCTGCCGCCAGTGGGCAGCCATGCCGAAATCTCGATGCTTGGGCGATGCGTGATGAAACACTCAGCACCGTGTTGTCCGGCCTCTCCGATGATGGAGAACTTGTAGTCTGCGAAGGTGTCATGGGGCTTTTTGATGGTGCCCGCGTCGCCCCGGATACGGTATCGGGTTCGAGCGCCGATATTGCGCGGATGACCAACTGGCCCGTGGTATTGATTGTCGATGTTCGTGCTCAGGCGGCATCGGCCGCCGCCGTTGTCCGCGGGTTCATTGGCCATGAGCCGGATGTTGAGATCGTAGGAGTGATCTTTAATCGAATTGGTGGTGCGGAACATGCGAAAATTCTGCACTCCGCTATCACCGCGTCGCTTCCCGATATTCCAGTGATTGGTTATTTGCCGCGTTGTGAAGGATTGGCCTTGCCTTCACGGCACTTGGGCCTGGTACAGGCACTTGAGCATCCCGACCTCGAAGGCTTCATCGACGCTGCGGCCAAGATGATCGCCGATCATCTTGATGTGCCGACCCTACTGGCTTTAGCGCGGCCAGTGGCAGATACCAAGGCTGGTAACAGCGGTACTGCGCCGCTTGGTCAACGCATTGCTATTGCTCGCGACGCGGCTTTTGCCTTCTCTTATGACCACTTACTCGACGGTTGGCGCGCCGCTGGTGCTGAAATTATACCTTTCTCACCGCTTGCGGACGAGGCGCCAGCGGGTAGTGTCGATGCCGTCTACCTTCCGGGCGGGTACCCGGAACTGCACGCCGGGCGTCTGGCTGCTAATGCCACGTATCTTGCAGGCCTGAGGAATGCCGCGGTCAGGGGGGCCAATCTGTTCGGTGAATGCGGCGGCTATATGGTGTTGGGACAAGGAATGGTTGACGCCAAGGGCGCGCGGCATGCCATGGCCGGTTTGTTGCAGTTGGAAACGTCCTTCGAGACACCGCGCCTGCATCTCGGATACCGATCCGCGGCCCTCTTGGCGGATGGTTTTTTAGGCGCGGCGGGAAAGGCGTTTCGCGGCCACGAGTTTCATTATGCTAGTGTCTTGGTGGAGGAAGGGGACAAACCTTTGTTCTTCACCACCGATGCTGCCGGTGGAAATTCGGGCACGGCGGGGTTGGTAGATGGCAACGTCGCCGGATCATTCATCCATTTGATCGACCAAGAAACATTGCCTCGCTCCCGGTGACGCGCTACCTGTAGGTTAGAATTTAACGGGAGTGGAACACTTTGTTTGATTTCGCCCGCAAACGGCAGCAGCTACCTTTCTGGAAAGAGAAGACTCTGGATCAGATGGCCAAGGCTGAATGGGAGCAACTCTGCGACGGTTGCGGGCGGTGCTGCCTCAACAAACTGGAAGATGCCGACACGGGCCGCATCCACCACACCGACGTGGTCTGCCGGCTTCTCGATGAGGAAAGCTGCCGCTGCGTCTCATATGAAGACCGCAAGCGTTTCGTTCCCGAATGCCAGATCTTGACACCACAAAATCTCGGCCGGTATTCGTGGCTGCCGTCAACCTGCGCCTACAGGCTGATTTCGGAAGGCAAGGATCTGATGTGGTGGCATTATCTGGTATCTGGTGATCTGGAAACGGTCCATGATGCCGGCATTTCGGTTCGTGGTCGCGTGGTCTCGGAGCGCGATGCGGACGATCTGGAGAATCATGTGGTCAATTGGCCCGAGTAATAAGTTAGTTGAATCAAGACCAATCAGGAGAATTTAACGTGAGCTT
>CAYXUT010000001.1:52496-62117 GCA_964468005.1 uncultured Magnetovibrio sp.
CTTGCCGGCATGAAGGATTCGTCCAGTGTTCTCGACAACATGACGGGTGCGGTGAGAAATTTCCCGGGCTTCCATGTCTTAAGTGGCGCTGATGATCTGTTGCTGCAGGTACTTGAGGCCGGCGGTGCCGGAGCTATCACGGCCTGCTCGAATGTCTGTTCGGCCTCACTTGGTTCGCTGCATGACGGCTTCCGTGCCGGACGGGACGTCTCGGCACTCAACGAGCAAGTTTCCGCCGTGCGTTACACCATGGCGCAGTTCCCGCTGCAATCGGCCTTGAAGCAGTTGATAGCGCGCCATACCGGAGACGAGTGCTGGCTTCGGCTGCGCCCGCCCTTGATGCAGATGTCTGACGAGCGGGCGCGTGAACTGTTCTCTACCTTCGATGCCATCGGCTATGACCTGCCGGCGGCGGCGTGAGGCGGACGGCGCCCGAAGATTACGCCCTTGTTATCGACGGGCGGCGCGTGCCGGTGCGCCTTAGGCGCAACAAGCGTGCACGGCGATTGATTCTGCGCACCGAGCTCGACCTCGATGGTGGGAAACCCGGCGTTGTCATAACCTTGCCGAAGGACGTTCATGAGCGCGAGGCGCTTGAATGGGCCGGCACGCAGGTGACTTGGATTTCCAGAAGCCTAGGCAAGTTACCCGAGAGGGTACCATTCTTAGAAGGCGCCACCATTCCCCTGAGTGGCGTCGACCATGTTATTCGCCACCGACCCGATGCCCGGCGTGGCGTGTGGGCAGCGGACGGAATCATTTTTGTCTCGGGCCGCCCGGAGCACTTGGCACGGCGCGTCATGGACTGGCTGAAGAAGGAAGCCTGTGCGCGCATCACCGATAAAGTGCACGATAAAGCCGGACAGCTAGATGTTGGCTTTGGGCGCGTTGCTATCCGCGATCCCAAGAGTCGCTGGGGGTCCTGCGCATCGAATGGCAACCTCAATTTCTCATGGCGGCTGGTGATGACACCGGACTTTGTCTTCGACTATGTTGTTGCACATGAGGTGGCGCATTTGCTGGAACACAATCACGGGGCGGGTTTCTGGCGTTTGGTTGGCCAGTTGACATTCGAGCCTGAGCGCGCGCGTGCTTGGCTCAACAGCCATGGCCAGGGACTGCATCGCTACGGCTGAGATGCCCTTTAAGCCCGGGAGCAGCATGGTATATTGGAGATGGGATATTCGATTGGGGGGAAACGCTTTGGATACGGTTGATCCCGGTGGTCAGACGCTAGCGTCTATGTGCCTGCCATGGTTCTAGATTTACAGGGAACTTAAGCCATGGATTTTGAATATTCGGGTCGCACTAAAGAACTGAAGGCCCGCGTTGAGGTCTTCATGGATGAGCACATCTATCCCAGCGAGCGGGTATATTATGACCAAGTCTATCAAAGCGACAACCGTTGGATCGAGCCACCTATCCTTGAGGAGTTAAAAGAAAACGCGCAGGCCCAAGGGCTTTGGAACCTATTCTTGCCCGAAAGCGATCTTGGTGCCGGATTGACTAATCTGGAATACGCACCTTTGTGCGAAACCATGGGCCGCGTGCACTGGGCGTCGGAGGTGTTCAACTGTTCGGCGCCGGATACCGGCAATATGGAAACCATTGAGCGCTACGGTACGCAAGAACAGAAGGACCAATGGCTCCGGCCGTTGCTGGATGGTAAAATCCGCTCCGCCTTCGCCATGACGGAACCCAAGGTGGCTTCATCGGACGCCACGAATATCGAGACCTCCATCGTCCGTGACGGTGACGAATACGTCATCAATGGCCACAAGTGGTGGACGTCGGGGATCGGCTCCGAGGCCTGCAAGATCCTGATCGTCATGGGCAAGACCGACCCTGATGCGCCGAAATATACCCAGCAATCAATGATCCTGGTGCCGAGTGATACTCCGGGCATCAAGGTGTTGCGTATGCTCAACGTCATGGGCTTTGACGATGCGCCGCATGGCCACGGCGAGGTTCTCTTTGAGGACGTCCGGGTGCCGGCGACCAACATGCTGTTGGGCGAGGGGCGCGGCTTCGAAATCGCGCAAGGACGCTTGGGGCCGGGACGCATCCATCACTGCATGCGTATTATCGGCCAGGCTGAGCGCGCGCTCGAGATGATGTGCCAGCGTGCCACCGAGCGCACCGCGTTCGGCAAGCTTCTGGCCGAGCAGGGCGTCACCCACGAGCGGATCGCCGAGAGCCGCATTGAGATCGAGATGTGCCGGTTATTGACCCTGAAAGCTGCCCACATGATGGACACGGTGGGTAACAAGGAAGCGCGCCAGGAAATTGCCATGATCAAGGTTGCCGCGCCCAACATGGCGCTCGGTGTTATTGACCGGGCCATGCAGTTGCACGGTGGTGGAGCCATGAGCCAGGAGTTTATGCTGTCCTATATGTGGGCACGAATGCGGGCTCTCAGGTTCGCCGACGGCCCGGATGAGGTGCACCGCCAGCAGATTGCCCGTCTTGAGCTCCGCCGTATGGTGGATTGGCCGCCACGCCGGAGGTAGAGGGCCTTGTATTCCACGGGCGTGCATTTCATCGATATCACTGGTGCCGAAGCTTTGGCCAATGAGGCGCGGTCACAGCGTAACGCGGGCGGCGCTCTCTACTTGGTCGATATGAAAGAGAGTGTCGAAGAGCAGCTTAGCAAGTTCGGCCTGATCGACGTCATCGGCGAGGAGAATATCTTTCAATCCAAGACCGCCGCCTTTGCCGCCATTCATGGCCGCCTCGACCAATCGGTCTGCGCGCGGTGCACAAAACGTATTTTCTGGGAATGCTGCACCGAAGACAACGATGGGACGGCCTCGAAGGCGGGGCACCCGACGATGTTGCCAATGCCGACGCCCGTTCTCCGTGCACCTTTGTCCTCCCTGGCACGAGACGTGATCAAAACGGTCAATCTTAATGTGCGCGCGGCCGGCAGAAACGTGCCAAGGCGCATACTCTGTCTTGTCGATCTGGAGAACCATCCGCGTGAGACCGTCGAGATGGCCGCGCGCTTCACCACCGAATACTGTGCCGAGCTCGCGCTTGGCAACCTGGTCAAATGGGATGTCGCTCACGGCAGCGGATTGTCGCTCAGTCTGGTGTCCGATTCCCTGGTAGCGAGCCTTAGCGGGCCGGCGCAAGCGCGTCTGGAGGGATTAGCCGCCAATTCCGGCTACGCTGATTGTCAGACCTTGATTTCAACTAAACAGGAGCCGCATGAGGCGATTATCGACATGGTCACCGACTGGCACCCGGATCTTTTGGTAATCGCTGATCACGGCATCTTCGATACGGGCCTCTCGCGCAACGTTACCTACCGCACGCCATCGGGTATGAACGAAGTCAACATTCGCCGTTTCCGCCCGTCGCGTCGCAACCGTAAAGCGAAGATGCAGAACTAAGACGCGCCGATTGGCGCTAAGCTTGTTCTTGCTGCAGAATTAACGGGGTCAACAAGCTAGTTGATCGTCCCAGGTGCGAGAGCGCGACATCAAACTTCTTTCTGAAATCAGCAGCGATGCGAACTCGTTGCACTATATCGCGAAACTGGCACGTACGATGCCGTTTGGCACCATCATTGCGCAGGATGGGATCTGTCTCGATATTCTCGATGCCATCGTTGCCGAAGACGTGCCCAGCCTCGCCTGATTCTCCCTGCAGAACACGAACTCCAGCATGTATATGGACCACGTCAATGACGACAAACGCCGGACGCATTTTCCGACTAGGATCGCTGCGCGCACCATTCCAATAAGGTCCTTCGAGCCGTCAATTGATCCCGATCCGAAACCCTCAGAAAACGAATTCGGCCGCTTTTTCGTGTCACGGGCTTTGCTTTGTGTGTGTTTGTCTGGGCGGAGACCCTTAGGCGGCCTCCAATACCTTTTCGAGCATTTCTGTCGCCGCATCAACGTCGGTTTTCTCGATAGCCGCCAGTTCAGCGGCCAGGCGGTCTCGCGCCGATTCGTAGATCTGGCGTTCGGAGAACGATTGGTCGGGCTGGCCGACATTGCGGTGCAAATCCCGCAGCACCTCGGCGATGAAGACCGGATCACCGGAATTGATTTTAGCTTCGTATTCCTGGGCGCGGCGGCTCCACATGGTCCGTTTGACCCGCGCGCGGCCCTTCAGCGTCGTCATGGCATCTGCCATGATCTTTTTTGACGACAATTTGCGCAAACCCAGTGCCGGCGCTTTGTTGAGTGGCACTCGTAGCGTCATGCGGTCGCGGTCAAAAGTGATGATCACCAGGTCCAGCTTGTGGCCGGCGATTTCTTGTTTTTCGACACCGATCACCTTGCCTACGCCATGGGTGGGATAGACGACAAAACTACCGGCTTTGAAAGTAGGGGCTTTGGCCATGTCTCGAACCGTCTCCAGTCAATTTCATTCTGTCACTCAAAAGACCCGCTTGGGCGGACCTTAAAATATTCGTCAACGCGGATAAGCTAAACCTGGTTGCCAGAACAGGTCGGGCCTTCGTTCGCCAGGGCGTCCTGCAACCGGCAAGCTGTTACAATACTGCAAAATTGGGATGAAAAAAGCCCACCTACTCAAAACAAACCTAATCAGTCTCCCGCGCCCGGATTGGGGCTCAGCATCTCTTTCTTGTTCGGCTTGTCTTTCCATTCCTCGCCATCTGCCGGTTCATCGCCCTTGCGGGTGATATTCGGCCATTCGGAGGCGTACTTCGTGTTGATTTCTAGCCAGTCTTCGATGCCGGGTTCGGTATCGGGCAGGATCGCTTCGGCTGGGCATTCGGGCTCGCAAACGCCGCAGTCGATGCATTCATCGGGATGGATGACGAGCATGTTTTCGCCCTCGTAGAAGCAATCCACCGGACATACCTCAACGCAGTCCTGAAATTTACATTTGATGCAGTTCTCAACGACGATATAGGTCATTGGTTTCTCCGCTTGTTCTCTGCCCTTATCAACCCATCGCTGCCATTTTGGTGCCGATGGTCAATGGTATTACGCCCCGCCGGGGGCAATGTCCAGACGTTCAAAGGCCTTTTTTCTGGCCAATCCAACCTCTTTATCCGGGATATACAAAAGCCCCGCCACGCGGCGCACCAAGTTGGCCTCATAGTCGTGTACGAAGCCATCAGCGTAGATTACCTGCCAGAGCATTTCCATCAGTTCCAGGCGTTCTTCATGGTTGAGATGATCCTTGAGGACGCGCGTAATTCCGTAAAGCTCCACCGATTGATGGACCGCCTGCTCACTCTGCTCAATTACGTTTTCGACTTCGTTGGTGGACAACTCGAAGCGCTTGCCCAGAAGCCTCGCAATAACGTGACGTTCGTTAGCATCGATATCACCATCGAGAACGGCAGATTCAATCAACAAGGCCGCCGCAGCGGTCGGAATCTTGTCTTCCGATTCGAGAGGCGCGTTCTGTTTAAACAGAATGGATTTAATGCGTTCGATCATGAGGCGCTGGGTATCATAGCCCATATGACATCGCAACCCCAAGCGGACAGAGGTTAGTGGCGAATCATGCGGATACGTCTCGCCTTGCAACCATCGCGGCAAGTCTTTACTTGATGGGTATGGCAAACGATGACCGGCTCGATTTTCCAGCCACCGGGCGCAACACGGAGCCGATTTTGGCGGTGCTGCGTGAGCTGTTGCCGCCGGAAGGCCTAATGCTTGAGGTGGCGTCAGGCTCGGGTCAGCACGTGGCGCGCTTTGCCGCTGAGTTTCCCGGTCTGACATGGCAACCAACTGACCTCGATCCCGAGCACCGACGCTCCATTTCCGCATGGGCCAGGGACATGGCCAATGTCTTGGAGCCTCTGGAGCTTGATGCCTCAGCTAATCCTTGGCCAGTAGAGCATGCAGATGTCATCATGTGCGCCAATATGATCCATATCGCGCCCTGGACCGCTGGGCTTGGGCTATTGGGGGGAGCTGGTCGAATATTGGCGCCCGGTGGCATGCTTTATCTTTATGGGCCCTATATGATCGATAACGTACACACGGCGAAAAGCAACGCGCGCTTTGATGAAAGCCTGAAATCGCGCGATCCCTCCTGGGGACTTCGTGATTTGGATGACGTGATCGAGGCCGCTGCGGGCGCCGGTCTCATCCTCGAAAAGACTGTCGAGATGCCGGCGAACAATCTATCGGTTATATTCCGAAACGCCATTTAGGAGGAAAAGTGTTGTCGATTATCGAACAGGATGTGTTTAGCATCCCGATTTTTTGGCGATCAGTAGGAAACTTTCCACGCTCAGACCCAGGCGCCGCCATCGGTGTTTCACGGTTAGCGAACCGATGACAAACCGTTTCCTATCCTTGTTGTTAGACCTAACGGCAAGCCTTATTTTTCGCTCTCCTAATGTCATGGCCAATATATAACCGTGTAATCGTCGGAATTTATGTATCGGATAAACAGAATTCGCGAAATGTCTGCTCAACCACCACGTAGTTGATCCAACTTGCGGCGTTCGCGTTTGGTCGGTCGGCTACTGCCGGGCTCGCGGACGAAGGTGGCCTCGGGTTCGGCATCGATTTTTTTGTTAGGCACCGGTGGCGACAGGTCCTCGTAAAGAGATTGCGCCTCCGGTGCCGGTCCCCGGCGCTTGCCGAGCGCCACAACCTTGACAACTCGCACTTGGTGGCCGCGAGAGAAGGTCAGAACCATGCCGGGGCGTACCGAAAGATGCGCCTTTTTTACGATAACGCTATCGGCCCGAAGTTTGCCGGCGTTGCAGAATTGTGTTGCCAGTGACCGGCTTTTGAAAAACCGCGCATACCAGAGCCATTTGTCCAAGCGGAGGCCACTTTCGGCGCTCATGGCTGGTTGGTTCCGTTGAGGTTTAGTTCGCGCAGCTTGGCAAAGGGCGAATCGGGATCGAATTGCGGCTCTGACTTGCCCTTTGTGGCATAACCCTTGTAGTTCTTGATACCCGGTTTGTTCCCCCGGTTCTTTTGTCGACCTGAGGATACCGGCGGCTTACCGGTGCGCCCTGCCTGGCGCTTTTTAGAGCGGTAGATGACCCTCTCGTTCTTGGTTTCACGCTGATAGCCTAGGCGTTTCAGTACGTCAGCTAGTTCATTGGCATGGCAGCCGATTAGGTTCATCAGTTGTGCCGGCTCTTCGAAGGGGCCTCTTTCACTGAGCTTCCAGGCGACCAAGGCAATGCGCTCGAGAATTTCAACACGTACCCCCAATGCCCCCAATGGCCGGTAACCGATGGCTTCCATGAAGTCGCGGCGAGTGTCCTTTTCGAGCCGCACGGAAGCCCGCCCATTACTTGGCAACGCTAGCGGAAAGGCCATGTCGTTGGCCAGCGCCCACAAAAGGCCGCGCAGCGCCACGGCGCGAGATTTAAGCAACGTCGGCGCGTAGACAGTCTCGCGGCCGATGCGGATGCCTATTGCGCGCAAAGCCCTGCGGTTCTCTTGGTCGAGCGCGTCAATCTCGTCCTTTACAAGCGCGCGCGGCATCGAGCCAAGGTTTTCCGAAAGACGGAAATGCAATCCCCTGGCCGCGCCTGAGGGTAATTTACCGGCGTCGGCGAACAAGGGAGAGAGCAGATCCTGGATATGGCCATTGAGCCAATGCTCCAGTTGAGCGCGGATGAGGCGATCCTGCTCGCTGTCCAGAAGCTCGCTTTTGAAGAGGGTTAGTTTCGGCCGAAGCAGTCTGTCACCGGGGACCAGCCTGGCCACCGGCACATTGCGCCACAAGAGATCAGGGGCCACTGACGTCCTTGGGTCGGCCAGGGCGAAGGCGTGATTTGGGGCCCTAGTGAGCTCATCGACGCGGCGCTGGATCTCTTGGCGAAGCGCTTGTGCTGCTGCTCGTTCGATGGCCCGCACTGCAGTCACGCCGTCGGCTCCGTCCACCCCGTGATCAGCGGTGAACCGGAACCCGGTGAGCCTACCGACGGAATGGCCCTCGACCAGAACCTCGCCGTCGTTTCTGACAGCACTGAGTAACTCGTGGCCTTCCTTAAGGCGCCTGACTAGGTGTGCCGTGCGTTTGTCGACGAAGCGCTGCATCAGGCGTTCGTGCAGAACGTCAGAGAGTTTGTCCTCGATTGTTCGGGTGCGTTCACGCCAATGATTGGGATCGGTAACCCAATCGTCCCGGAATGCGACGTAGGTCCAGATACGAATGCCGGCGATGCGTTGCGTGAGCGTCTCGATGTCGCCTCCAGTGCGGTCTAGGCGGTCGATCTGCGCCGCTAGCCAGTCGGTCGGCAGGCGGCCTTCTGCGCCTCGGAGGTGGCAGTAAATATCGGAGAGTAGGCCTATGTGCGCGTCGCTTGCCACCTTGCGGAAATCTGGAATGCGACAGACGTCCCAGAGCTGCCTGACACCATCAGGATCGCTGGCCAGCGCCGCGATTTCCTGGTTGTCGGCCTACGCACTTAAGAAAACCTCGTCTTCGGCTTGTCGTGCGGGCGTGAGTTGTGGGCTCGACGGGCCTTCAGAAAGGCTACGGCGCAGGCGGTCCGAGGAACGGAAATCGAGCTTGGCGTTGCGCCAGAAAATCTTTTGAAGGGCCGGAAAGTCATGTTCTTCGATGTGTCTGACGTGATCCTCGCCGAGCCCGTTTAGTGCTGACGTGGTGCCGAAGGTGCCGTTGGTCATGTGTCGTCCAGCGCGGCCTGCTACCTGAGCCAACTCAGCCGCCGAGAGCATGCGGTGCCTGTGCCCATCGAACTTACGCACTTGCGAGAAAGCCACATGATCGATGTCCATGTTGAGTCCCATGCCAATGGCGTCGGTGGCTACCAGGTAATCGACCTCGCCCGATTGGTAAAGCTCAACCTGGGAATTTCGGGTGCGTGGGCTCAAGGCACCCATGATCACCGCGGCACCACCTCGCTGGCGGCGGATTAGTTCGGCCATGGAGTAGACCTCGGAACCGGTGAAAGCGACGACCGCGGTGCGCCGAGGCAGACGTGCCAGCTTGTGGTGCCCACCGTAGCTCAATGATGAGAGCCTGGGCCTAGCCACGAATTCGGCTTCTGGTAATAGTTCGCGGATCAAAGGCTTGATGGTGTCGGCGCCCATGAACATGGTTTCGTAGGTGCCGCGCGCCGCGAGCAACCTTTCTGTGAAGATGTGGCCACGGTCTGGATCAGCGCACATCTGCACCTCGTCGAGGCCGAGGAACGAAACTGGGCGGGTAGTCGGCATGGCTTCCGTGGTGCAGAGGAAATAACGCGCCCCCTTGGGCGTGATCTTCTCCTCGCCGGTGATCAGCGCGACCTGGTTTTCGCCTTTGATCTTGACCGCGCGGTCATAATTTTCTCGTGCTAACAAGCGCAGGGGAAACCCGATCATGCCGGAATCATGGGCCAGCATTCTCTCCATGGCGAAATGGGTCTTGCCGGTATTGGTGGCGCCGAGAACGGCGACGACACGGCCTCGTTCAGAAGAAATCTGCATGGGTCGAAGAATTGTCCGTAATAGCGGCGCTGGCAAGACCCTGAAACAAGCAGCGGGTAAAAAGTTCAAATTAATATTCACATAATGTGTCGTGCCCGCTCACGAATGACGATGACCGGTACATCCTTTACTATCATCATCACGTCCTTCGACAAAAGCAGAGGTGAAGGGAAGGAAAAGCTGATGGTAAAAAACCATTTAAACCGATGAAGGC
>CAYXUT010000002.1:0-22922 GCA_964468005.1 uncultured Magnetovibrio sp.
ACTGAACACGTAAAACGACGCGTCCAGAAGATCAACGGTGACTTCTGGGTAGCCTTCATCACCGACTAGGAATGGCAAAATACCGATTGGCGGCGCGGCAGCCGGAAAACTGTCAAACGAGCCGTCAGCCTGATGAACCAAAGGCGGTTCGTGGCCGGCATTGGCAAAAACCAACTTACGCGTACGTGGGTCGTAGACACCGCCAACCATGGTCACAAACATGCCACGCGCCGCGGTCTCGCAAATCTCCTCATTAACGCGGGCCAAAAGAGCACCGGGGCTCCCGATGCTCTTGCCCAAACAACGATAAAGACTGGCCGCCTTGGCCATCAATAATGCCGCATTCATGCCCTTTCCGGAAACGTCACCAAGATTGAAACATATGCGGCCGTCTTCAAGCTCGAAGAAATCATAGAAATCGCCCGATACTGTCCGCGCCGCCACGTTGATGCCATAGACCGGATAGATCGGATCCGACTCGTTCGGTAACAAAGACCGTTGAATCTCTGCCGCCAGTTCAAGTTCACGGGCAAGGCGTTGCTGCTCCACCAGAGCTTCAGCCATACGCGCATTCAAGATAGCCAATGCCGCCGACGACGCCATGGCGTCCAACAGATGCATGTCTTGTTCATCAAACAGGCCGCCCTGCGATTTTTTATTTATTAGTTCGATAGCGCCGAGGCGTTCGTCCTTGACACTCAACGGCGCGCATAGGATAGAAAGCGTCGCGTTGCCAGTTTCTTCATCGACGCCCTTGTAGAAGCGTGGGTCGTTCTGTGCATCGCGGATGATTTCAGCGGTATTTTCCTGTACGGACCGTCCAACGATGCCCTGGTCGGCCGGCAATGAAAGCCCCGTGATCTCAGTAGCGCCGACACAAGCGCGGCAAATCAATTGCTTGCCGCCGTCTTCCAACATGAACAAAGCACCGCCCTCGGCACCGACGTATTCGGTGATATGGGCGACGGCGCGCATCAGCGATGCATTGAGATCCTGTGTCGAGGCGAAGTCACGCCCCATCTCAGACAGTAGTTCAAGATGATCATCGAGGCGTCCCTTGCTACCCGGCTCCGCGGGCGGTGTGTCGTTACTCATGTCGTCCGACATTAACTAAGCCTCTCTTGAACGTAGGAACCCGGAGCGTCCTCAATTATCTTAAACTTCGTCGACGCAGGCAGTGAGCGCTCGGCAAAATCCAACCTCGCTTTGGACACCGCCGCGAGATCACTCAGATCGCCCGACTTTTTCGCCTGGTCGTTCATGGTTCCTCCCTATCATTCGGCGAAGAATAGACCGGCCCGGAACCCATGGAAAGCAGTCCGCACCACCTGGTGCGGCTATCGCAATGCCTGTTCGGCATGTTAGCATTTGTATAAATTTGAATCTCGGGCGCGATGGTAAGACAAGCTGATCAAGATGGCCGTTTCGATCTGTTTAAGCGGGAAGCAGACCTATTGGAGCGGGCCAAGGTTATTGACGGCGAGGGAAGCAATGGCCCCCAACTCCGAGACGCTTTCGGAGATCTAGTTTCATGCTAACAAAAGCTATTTCGTAAGATCAAACTACTGATCCGATTAAGCGACCGATCCAAAGCGGAATTACGCGAAACCCGAAAGCACGCGGAAGTTACAACCCCCGCCAAAGCATCTTTTCTAGCGGCAATAAGCCACGAATTCCGCACCTCCATGAACGATGTTATGGGCATGATTGATCTACCGGCTCGCATCGGTCTTAATGGCGATCAGCAACAAATGATGATAATCGTGTACCACTTTGCCAACGCGCTGCTGACCATCATCAGCGATATTCTCGATTTCTCAATGATCGAAGTGGGAAAGCTTGATCTTGATAATATTCCGTTTTCGATTCTCGAGGTTATTGAAAGCGTTGGCGAGCCCCAGATGCCAACAGATCAGGAGGGTTTGGAAATTGTGGCGACCATCAACCCAGCGATTCCAGATCCGATGATGGGTGATCCGGAAATTTTCAGCATAAATAGGTTTGAACTCGTCCACAAGCTACGTGCCGCCAAGAACCCAAACTTCAGCGACCTGTCGGTCTTAATCGTGACAAGTCTCTCGAAACCCGTGGGTGTTATGACAACCGTCGAGGCTAAGATTCATGGCTTTCTGGTCAATCTGATCTCCAGGAGCGCGCTCAAGAACCAAACTCTCACCACGTTTAAAGGCGAGCGCATCGACTGCGCACGGACAAAGCGTTAACCCCATGCAGAACTATCGCAGCCCGATTGGAAAACAGGACTTTCATCCGGATACATGGAATTATTTTCAAGGCCGGACAGTTTGCGTTCCGGGTGGCAGCGGCTTCATTGGCTCTCACATTGTCGAGCACTTATTAGCCTTGCAGGCTTTTCCGATCATACCGACCCGCCAATCGGAGCCACCGTTCCTGTCACATCTCGATGGCGAGATTGAAGTACGCCGTGCCGACTTGGCCTCGCTTGACCAAGCCCGGGAGGCGATAGATGGCGCCTCGGTGGTTCTTAACCTTGCAGCCAGTGTCGGTGGGATTTCCTACAATAGCACCCATCCAGCAACCGTATTCCACGCTAACATGAAGACTTTTCTAAACGTGATGGATGCCGTCGAACACTGTGGCGCCGAACGACTATTGGTGACGAGTTCGGCCTGTATCTATCCGCGCCACTGCACCGTACCGACGCCGGAGAGTGAAGGCTTCACCGATTTGCCGGAGCCAACCAACGCCGGTTATGGCTGGGCAAAACGCATGGGGGAGTTCCTTGCTGCCAGCCAGGCAGAAGAAAGCGGGCTCGAGGTAGCCATCGCGCGGCCGTATAACGCCTACGGACCACGCGACAACTTCAATCCCGAGAACTCTCATGTATTGCCGGCATTGATCTTGAAGGCCTTTGAAAGCACAGATGGAACTTTGCCGGTCTGGGGCGATGGTAAACAAAGCCGCTCGTTTCTGTATGTGGATGATTTTTCGCGAGGTCTTTTGGAAGTAGCCGCGCGCCATGCCAAAGCGGACGCTATAAATATCGGCGAAGAAAACGAGATCGCCATCGGAGACGCTGCCCAGATAATCGCCGAGATGGTTGGAAAGCGCGTTAAGCGTAAACTCGAAGTGGTTTTCGAACCAACCGACCTGACCGGCCAGCCCCGGCGTAATTGCGATACCACAAAGCTAAAACACAAACTCGGCTTTGAGACGCGAGTCAGCCTAAGAAACGGCCTAGAAGCTAGCATCGACTGGTTCCTTGACAACCGAGAGCTAGCCATGACAGCTCATCACCAATAACGCCCCGGCATTGCTGATCGGAGATGAGGCCGGTATTCTCGAAATCTAAGAAGAGAAATACAGGGGAAATTCTCGTATGGACTACCATACTATTGAGGTTCAACCGATCGCCGGCGCCATGGGCGCCGAGGTGTCCGGCATTGATCTTTCGAAACCTCTGGGCAACACCGCCTCTGATGACATTCAACAAGCTCTTTGCGACCACAAAGCAATCTTTCTGCGTGATCAGCAGCTAACGCCGGAAGATCATCTACGCGTTGCCGGTATTTTTGGAGAGTTTTACCGCGTGCCGTTCGTCAAGGCGCGTGACGACCACCCGGATATTATTGAGATTGTCAAAGAAGAGGCAGATGCAGGAAAGTACAATTTTGGTGGCGTTTGGCATTCCGACGCTAGTTTTGACGAATGTCCGCCCATGGGCTCAGTGCTTTATTCGCTGCAATCACCGACGCACGGCGGAGATACACTTTGGACAAACATGGAAGCCGCTTATGAAGCCTTGTCGAATGGCATGAAAGTCATGCTGGACAGCATGAATGCAATGCATAGTGCGGAACGGAATTACGGATCGGGCGAATATTTCACTGACGCTGAAAATAAGAGCGTCGCAATGGGAACCGAAAATTCCCACGCTGGCGACAGGCGCTTCGCTCATCCCGTTGTGCGCACGCACCCAATCACCGGGCGTAAATCTCTGTTCGTCAATCCGGTCTACACAATCAGCTTCGAAAACATGACCGAGGACGAAAGTGCGCCCTTGCTGAACTTCCTGCATGCCCACGCGACCCGCCCGGAATTCACCTGTCGTTTTCGCTGGACGACAAACGCCCTAGCCATCTGGGACAACCGCTGCACCATGCATTTTACCATCAACGATTATGACGGCCAGCGCCGCCACATGAATCGCGTCACTGTGTCGGGCAAACGGCCGCGTTAAGTGGGAACATGAAAGGTGCACTCGGCATTTTGGGTGGCATGGGGCCTCTGGCAACGGTGGACTTCATGCAAAAGGTCATCGAGGCGACATCGGCTGAACGTGACCAAGACCATATCCCGATCCTCGTCCACGCAGTGCCGCAGGTACCAGACCGTACGGAGAGCATTCTCGCCGGTAACGACGAGCCGCTCGAATGGATGAGGCGGGGTGCCGATATACTGCGTGACGGTGGCGCCGAATGCATCGCCATTCCCTGCAATACGGCGCACTACTGGCATGAAAATCTTGTCAGTGGGCTCAGCATACCGGTTCTACACATTGTCGACGCAACTGCGCAGGCCCTTGTCGCCAATGACATCACCGATGGCGCCATTGGCCTGTTGGCAACAACAGGCACGATAACGGCGGGAATCTACCAAGACCGGCTCGAGGCGCTTGGCTATAAATGCCTTTACCCCAACGAGGCAACACAAACGAATGGCGTCATGGCAGGGATAGATGCCGTCAAGGCCGGTAACTTCGATAGTGGCCGCAAACGCCTGGAAACTGCCGCCATCACGCTTGTTGAGCGGGGCTGCCGTGCAATTGTTCTGGGCTGCACGGAAATCCCCATCGTACTGACCGCCGACATGACGCCAGCGCCCAGCATCAACTTCCTTGACGCTACCAATGCTTTGGCCCGTGCCGCAGTCAATTGGCACAGAAGAGTCACTGGAAAGACCTAGCTAGGCTTCCGAACCCGGGTGCAATGGAAATTCCAATTCTCGAGACTAAAACCGGTTTTCTTAGTGGGCACCATGGGCGCTGATGTCAGATAGATTGCAACGCATCTCTAATTCAACTTACTAGATCTGAGCGACTTGCCGTTCAACATCAGCCAACGGATAGTCGGGTCGAATTTTGGGCTTTGACCAGCCTTAGGGCTTTATCTATTGGTTGTTATTCTGATGCGAAGGATCCTCGACGTACCTTCCATCGTCTTGATCTTAGTGCCATGGGTCTAGTTTAGCATCCCCACCTTATAGAGAAATACCATACCGATCGGCATATTGTGATCTTGCCTCCGATTGAGCGGAACCATAGGCTTGGCGCTAGCCACAGGGGATGGTTCGGTGGCTTGTTATACAGTATTTCACAGTCAAGCCCTCCCAAGTAGATATTTCGGGGGAATTGATCCGGAATAGCGGGAAAGCGATGAGTATGTCTGAAATCGATCTAACCGAACCACGACCAGCCGATCCGATTGGCCGGATTCTGTTTTCCTGCTCGTTTGGACTAGCGCTCGTGGGCGGTGTCGCCGTGTCGGGTCTCGCCGCCATGGTGGTTATCAGTGTCATGGGCCGGTGGTTGTTCAGCGCCCCGATCTACGGAGACTTTGAAATGGTCGCGATGGGCACCGCCATCTGTGTGTCGCTGTTCCTGCCCTATTGCCAATTGATGAAGGGAAACGTGGTCGTCGATCTGTTTTTGTCCTGGGCGCCAATTGGCATACAGCGGTTCATGGACGCGCTTGCGGCACTTCTTTTAGGCGTCATTGCCGCCGTCTTTTCGTGGCGCTTAGTGCTCGGCACCATCTCACTCCATGAAGCGAACGAAATGACCCTGATCCTCGGCATCATACCCGTACTGGTTTCCTTACCTTTGTTGTAATGAACGGGTGAATACTTATCGGTGATTTGTCAGGCTTGACGTCTCTCAGCTCGGATCTGTCTGACGAACCCAAGAAACTGCCCAACCCAGTCATTGCCGCCAATGTTGCGGTGGTGCGAGAAAGTAGCGACTGTGTTGCCAACGATCAAACCATCGTGGTGACCGTCGATGCCATAGCCGCGCCTGACGCGGAAAGCGAAATCAGAATTGGCTGGCAGGTTCTCAAGCGATGCGTAATGAAACTCGTGCGCGGCAACATCTCCACTTTGTCCGTCACCTTTAGGCCATGGTGAGAGATCCGTCGCCTCAAGCCGCACATAACCGCGCCCGACCGGAGTCCTGTGCATGACGGAATCTCCTGGTATGGCGCCAACCATCTTGAAACGTTCGCCCTTCCAACTCAGAGACTTCGACAAATACATCAAACCGCCGCATTCGGCATAAGTTGGCAAGCCTGCGGAAAGAGCCTGATGGATATCAACGCGCAGCAACGTGTTCGCAGCAAGCGCGCCTGCCTGTGTTTCCGGAAATCCACCGCCAATAAAAACGCCGTCACAAGGCGGCAGCTGAGCATCACGGAGTGTATCAAAGGGAACGATCTCCGCACCGGCATGCTGCATGGCCTCAAGGTCGTCTGGATAATAAAAACCGAACGCCGAATCGCGCGCGACGGCGATGCGGAGATCAGGCTTCGGTGGAGCGAGCCTTGCCACGCAGTCCTCTGTCGGCTCATCAGCCATGCAGGCAATAACGCCAAGATCATCGATATCGACACTATCCTCTACCACAATCCGAGTTCGCTCGATAATGGCCGTCGCCTCGTCGGCCTCATTTGCCGGCACCAAGCCCAAATGCCGCTCGCCGATCTCCATTTTTGGATGACGGCCAACGGCGCCGATCACCGGCACATCAGTGTAGTGCTTGAGCGCGGCACGAAGCTTGCTCTCGTGACGCAGGCCGCCGACTTGGTTGAGGATTACTCCCTCAATTCGGACACCAGGATAAAAGTTCGTGTAGCCCTGCACCACGGGTGCGATGCCACGGGTCATACCGCGCGTATCGATCACCAGAACTACCGGTACACCAAGCAACTTGGCAAGCGCTGCATTACTGTCCGATCCCATCAAATCGACGCCATCAAACAGTCCCTTGTTGCCCTCTACCAGGCTCATGTCGGCACCAGCGCTGTAATCACGGTAAAAGGCGGCGATGTCAGCCGGAGGCATGGTATGGAAATCCAAATTACGGCAGGGCTCGCCACCAGCAAGGCCAAGCCACATGGGATCGATGTAGTCCGGCCCTTTTTTGAAGCTTTGCACCTTGAGGCCGCGTGCTCGAAGCGCCGCGGCCACGCCAAGCGAAATCGTCGTCTTGCCAGAAGACTTCTTCAGCGCGGATATCAGGACGCCATTCATGATCTAGGCGGCTAATTTATCGCGGTTACGCCCGGCCCAAAGCGCCTCGGCTTGGGTCTGAGCATCATCCTGGGTATTGGAACGGCCGAGCAGATGGATCGCCAGCGCCAACGTGCCGCTAATCGCCGCCGCAGCGTAGGTATTGCTATCATCTCCACGCCAAACAGCAACCAACCGGCCAATATCCATCTCGTCGTCCTTCGGCTGCCGCGGTTCGGGTAGCAGCGCCGGCCATTCTTCTGTGTGCATTTCGCCGCCCGTCACGGTCCAGACATTAAGTGGTTTCGATGGCCGGCGCTCGATCTCACCACCCTCACCCCGAAAGACAGCCATCCGTTCATAGCCCAGCAACTGCGCCGCGCCCTGATGGATGGCGTTGTAGCCCGGATGGAATATGCCTTGCAGCACATGCGGCGCGTTGAAGGGATTAAGCATGCGCGAAATAGTATGCACTGGTGAGCGAAGCCCCAAGATCGGCCGAAGCCCAATAATTTCATGCATCTTCGGGCTGATGGCAGCGAGCGGCAGATATGCGAAGTTCGATGCTTGTATGTGCTCGGCCGCTTGTAAGAAATCGCCGGCCACGGGTAACTCCAGCACGTCCAGTGTCTCGCGGGTATAAAGCCGGCCCAGCGTATGGCCCTCTGCGCCGTGCATGAAGATGCTGACGCCATCATCCGCCAAAACCAGTGCTGCGAGCAAGAACCAAGGCAACTGCCGGCGCTTACCGGCGTAGGACGACCAATCAAGATCCACCTTCGGTGCATCGACAGGGATTTGGAACCCTTTGCGCACGGAACGGACGAAGCCTGCCACCTCTTCCGGTGTTTCCTCCTTGACCCGCAACAGCATCAAGAAAGCACCAAGCTGCTCCGGTCGTACTTCATTGGCCAAGATCATATCCATGGCCGCCTCCGCTTCTTCCCCTGTAAGGGAACGACCAACCGTTTTACCACGTCCTAGGATACGTACATATTGGGCAAAAGGATGCTCTTCACGCGTCATCGTTCTAAGCCTCCCGTTCTTCGTGGGTTGAGGGAACGATCGAATTAGTCAATTCAACCGGCATCAAAGCCAGAACCTTGGCGCCAACCAGGATTATTAGTAGCGCTAGACCGACACCTCCAAGTCCTAGCATAATTTCCGGTGTAGTGGCCTGATAACCTGTTCTAACACCATCAAAAAAGGAACTGCTTTGCTGCCAACCGGGGAAAATTTCCAAGGGGTAGGATTGACCGCCAATAATAATGACGTATAGCTGCGCCAAGCCACCCAAAATAACCAATCCGCATGCAAGCGTAATACACCTGCGCAAGTGCCCTTCAAAAAACCCTAATGATGGACCAAATAAAAGTAGAAGTGGGACCAGCGTGCCAAAACCAATCTGACAAACCCAGAATACTACCGTAATCAATCCACCTTCTAGGAGGATATATCGCTCAAAGGCTTGGCGCTCAGGCGCATAAAGGTTGGTCAAATGATAAATCAGAACGAAATAGAGAATAGCGACAACAAAAATACCCATCAATCGACCCATAGCAAAAACAACTTCGTTCCCGCCCGATCTACCGTCTCCGCCATATAATCCAAGTAGGACGAGAATAAAAACCGCCAATCCAAAAGCCAGCGACATAGCAATAAAAAGAGGCGCTAACAGTCCCGCGTCATAGCCATGACGTGCTATGAGAAAACCAAATATCAAACCAGTACCAGTGGTAAGGGCTAACCGCCAAAAAAAGGCTACAATGCCAGCCGCTTTAGTGAAGCGGTTCATGCGATGCTCCATCATGGTCCAAAGATAAATAGCTATAATGACAAGCAGCCCTGTATAGAGAAAAATATTCCACGCGAAGATAGATTTGAAATTGTAAATGGTCATAGCAACAATCAGTTGGTCGGGCCGGCCAAGATCGAGTACTAGCACTGCAAGGCCACCAACTAGCAATGCAAAAGCCACCAACCCTGAAAGTCGTCCCAATGGCTTATAAACGGTTTGACCAAAAACTGACCCCATTGAAGCAACATTGAGCGCTCCTGAAGCTGCAATGATCAAAAATACCGCAAATACATGCGGGATCCCCCAGACTACCTGATTATCCATGCCCGTAACTACATGGCCGTGGTGTTCTATATACCAAGCAGCACCCAATCCGATAGAAACCATCGTAAAAGCAGACACTAGAGCCCAAACTAGCGGTTTACTTTTAAAACTGTAAGGTCTGTACCGAATGGATGCCATTTCCTAGAGCCCACTATAGAGAACACCTGGATCTGCACCCAAATCAGCCCGCAGCGCAGTCCCCCCATAGCGCGCAAGCTCCTTGGAAATTGTGCTTTCCGGATCTCTTAAATCTCCGAAAAAAAAGGCTCCACCCCCCTCTTGGCTACAAGCCTCGACACAGGCGGGTTGCCGTCCAGCATCGACCCGGTGAACACAAAGCGTGCAACTCTCTACCGTTCCTTTGCCACGTGGCGCATGCGGTTTTTGCCCCTCGACATCCTCGTGTACAAAGGAACGCGCTTTATAAGGGCATGCCATCATACAATAACGGCACCCGATACAGATATGTTTATCAACTAGTACAATACCGTCGGCGCGTTTAAATGAGGCTCCCGTAGGGCATACGTAGACGCAGGGCGGTTCGGCACAGTGTTGACACATAACCGGTAACGATTTCTTGTGGCCACTCGACGATTTAGTAATCGTTACCTTACGGATCCATTGCGCATCCGTGCGTGAATTTTCACGAACACTCCAACCGTTCTCCTTAGAGCAAGCCGTGACACAGGCACTACAACCCGTCTGACACTTATTGATATCAATCAGCATGCCCCAGCGCACCTTACTGGAAACCCCTACTTCCCCCGCAGATGCTTCACTAAAACGATATAGCACTACACCTGGCGCTAAAGCCAACGCCCCAGCCGCTACCAACCCTTTTAGAAAATGTCGGCGCGGTATCGCCGGCAAGCTTTCGCACTTCGGTGCTATCGGATTTATAGTCATTTGCCAGCGACCTCGGATACTTCGGGCGCAGAATTATGACAAGAGAAACAGTCGATACTTACCGCTGCATAATCGTGGCATGCCCTACAGAAATGTTTTGGGTCTTTATATGTAACAGGCTTGGCATCAAGGCCATAAACAGCATGGCACGTTAAACATTCATTGAAAGCTGTCCGTTCTGGCCGAATTCCTTGATGTACGGTTTGATCGCGCTGGTGAAACAATAAAGTCATATGATCTGTCCGCATAAATTCCGTTTCGCGCACGCATGTTTCACCTTTACCAATCGGTACTTTTGGTATTGGCACGCGTGTGAGCTGGTCGGCCTTACTTAAAGTTATGTTATAAGCCGCTAGGCTCGCCAAAAAACCTATTAAGACAATCACCAACACTCGTTTCATGATGATTGTTCCGCCTTTATCTCAATCCTGCTAAGGAATTTATTCTCCAAGGCCCATTTGGATATAACCCGTTGGGCAAACGTCTTTACAGATATGACAACCAATACACTTGTCGTAATCGGTATCAACATAACGACCAATGGCACGTTGATCTTTCTTAACACGAAATATTGCATCCTGCGGGCAGAAGACTACGCATTGATCGCACTCGAAGCACATGCCGCAACTCATGCAACGCTCGCCTTCATGCTGGGCTTCCTCTTCGCTCAACGAGCAGATCCGCTCTTCAAAATTACCCAATACATGTTTCGCATCGATATGGATTTCCTGACGCTGGGCACGTTCTTCATAGCCAAAGTGACCTAAGAATAACTCATCGTGAGGGATAATATGGCTAGAACCCCGGTCCTCGTAGTTATGCACAGCAAAATTAGCCTCCGCAGTGCCTCGGGACGGATTGTGATCAAACTCCTCAGGCCCGAGCTCACGGCGATTGAGTTCGTTCAAAAGATTGAAGTGATGTACGTCCACCTTAGGTCGCCTATCGAGGTTAGCACCGGCCAAAAACCTGTCGATACTATCAGCCGCAATATTCCCCTGTCCGATAGCTGTAGTCAGTAAGTGTGGCCGCACGATATCACCGCATGCGAAATGTTTTTCGCGTCCCTTGACCTTATAAAAGCCATCACAATCGATGGAACCACGACCATCATCCAGTTCATCGAACCCCGCAAAATCGCCCATCTGGCCGATGGCTGAAACGACGAGGTCACAATCAATATCAAACTCCGTTCCCTCACGTGGCACTGGTTTCATACCGTCCATATCGCACTCACACATCTTAAGCACACTTGCACGACCATTTTCGTCCCTCAACACCTCAAGGGGCATTACACTGCCTTTGATTTCAACGCCTTCGCGGAGCGCGTCCTCCCGCTCACGCTTTGCCGCCGTCATATCCTCAACTGGAAACAGAGACGTCAACACGGCTTTGACCCCCTGACGGGTAATAGAACCTGCGACATCATGCGCAGTGTGACCAAGTATAACCGTCTCCGGCAAATCCTTTTCTGCAATAGCCTCGATATGCCCAATGCGACGAGCCACCGAAGCAACGTCAATCGAGGTATCCCCACCGCCGACAACGACGACCTTCTGATACACGAATTTTAGGCGGTCCTGGTTAAAGGCTTCTAGTAGATCAACCCCCGTGATGCAATTGGGTGTACCATCCCAACCTCGCACGGGCAGGCCGCGACCCTTTTGAGCCCCAATTGCCCATAGGATGGCATCGTATTCCGCCTCTAGTTCTTCGAGATTTACATCCTCCCCGACCTTAACCCCCTTCTTAACTTCAACACCAGTATCAAGAATGCGCTGAATCTCCGCACCAACCATATCCCGCGGCGTACGATAACCTGGAATACCATACACCATCATCCCGCCTAACCTATCTTGGGCCTCAAACACTGTCACCCCATGGCCAAGCAATCGTAACCTATAAGCTGCCGCAAGACCCCCAGGGCCACCACCGACAATTGCTACTTTTTTTCCGGTCTCAGAAGCCGGTTTTGCCAATGTAAGTTTATTCTCAATAGCCCAATCACCAACATACTGCTCAACGGCGTTAATGCCGACAAAATCGTCTACTTGGTTACGATTACACCCATCCTCACAAGGCGCTGGGCAGACGCGGCCCATTACAGATGGAAACGGATTGGCTTCAACCATGCGTTGGAACGCGTATTCTTGCCATGTCATATCTTCAACGGACGGTTTGTCCATTCCACGCGCAATCGCCAGCCAGCCCCGAATTTCATGACCGGATGGACAACTACCCTGACAGGGTGGTGTACGGTGCACATAGGTCGGACACTTGTAGCTGTGATCCGCTTCAAAAATTTGGTCGCGCATATTCGAGATCTTATTGTCGCCATCACGATATCGTCGGGTAGTGAGCTTTGTAGGGTCCACCCCCTCAGTCATTTTCATTAACTTCTCCAACTTCTCCGGCTATTTGCGAATATTCCTCGTCATTTACCGACCGGGTAATTCCACCAGCCTCACCGTCAGCAGCCCTATCCACAACAATCGCGTTACTTACTAATTGATGCACACTTACGACCTGGTCCATCCGGAAACCATAATAGGGAAAGACCGTGGAAAACTGGGTCTTACAGATGGCGCAAATCGCAGCCATATGGGTGACCCCATGATCCTCGATGACATTCTTAAGAGCTTCCATCCGCGGCTTAGCCCCTTTAACCCGAAGCTCCATCAGATCATCGGTCAAAAGACCCCCACCGCCACCACAGCAATAAGTATTCTCTCGCGTTGCATCATCAGCCATCTCTACGAAGTTGTTACAGCATGCCCTAATAACCGCGCGAGGGTACTCAAACTGACCGCCCGCATTGGAACCCATACGTGATGCCCGAGATACATTACAGGAATCGTGAAAGGTTAAGGTCATATGGTCGTTCTTGGACTTGTCGAATTTCAATGCCTTGGCGTCAATCAGGTCCTTGGTATACTCACAAATATGTTGCGGTATTGGATAGTTGGTATCGAGAAAATCAAATGGCCCAGCTAGCGTATCCCAAAAATTGTAAGCAACTCGCCACGCATGCCCACATTCCCCAACAACGATCCGTTTTACCTCCAAATCTTGTGCGGCCTTACGGATACGTTCGGCGATTTGCTTCATCTGCTCATAAGACCCTGTAAACGCAGCGAAATTAGCTGCTTCAGATGCATAGCTAGAGAGGGTCCAGTTAGCGCCGGCTTGATGAAAAACTTTAGCATAACCCATAAGCCCATCGATATGAGGCTCAGCAAAAAAGTCGGCGCTTGGCGTGACTAACAATATGTCGGCGCCTTTCACGTCCAGCGGCATCGTGATTTTTATACCGGTCTCGTCCTCAAGATCTTCTTCAAAATCTTCTAGGGTAGCACGCAGGGCTTTTGGCGGCAGGCCTAGGTTGTTACCTATATCATGTACCTTACCAATAACCTCATTACAGTACTTTTGGCCCTGCCCTATGTGGTCCAAAATTTCTCGTCCCGCCATAGAAATTTCCGCAGTATCAATACCATAAGGGCAGAATACTGAGCATCTCCGGCACTGGGAGCACTGGTGAAAATATTTGTACCAATCATCCAGAACATCTTTCGTCAAATCTTGGGCACCAACCAGCCACGGCAACCACTTTCCGGTAGTCGTGAAATAGCGTCGATAGACGCTTCGGAATAGGTCTTGCCGGGCGACCGGCATATTTTTAGGATCCCCCGTACCAAGAAAGTAGTGGCATTTGTCCGTGCATGCGCCACATTTAACACAAGAATCGAGAAAAACCGGCAAAGAGCGATACTTACCAAGAAGATCCCCCATTTTTTCAATAGCTTTGTCCTGCCAGTCATCAACCAATTCACCGGGAAACCCAAGGGCAGTTTGGTGCTTCGTACCCGCAACGAAAGGACTACAATGCGCCATAGCGTCTGGCTGCACTGCCGGCACCGTCGTGAATGCGTCCAACTCTGGTGTTTCGAATTTCTGATCTGCCATGGTTACCCTCTCCCCTTCAGTCTCGATTTAAGTCGAGCTTTGCAGCCCAAGCTGCAAGGTGACGATATTCGCGTGGATTATCGACCTGGTTTCGGGTTGGGCTAAAAAAAACGCCCGGAGCGTGTAAAAGCTTAGAAAAAGGAAACACGATCATCAAAATCGCTACTAAACCCAGATGGATGATAACCAGTGGATCATCAGGTAAAGGCTGCCAGTCAAAATACATAAGCCCCAGCGTGAACGCTTTCAAAGCAACAATATCCGTATGTGCTACATATTTCATACCCAGCCCTGATAGTCCGATAGCAACTAGAAGTATCAACATCAGGTGATCGGACGGTGAAGAAATGTAGCGAACCCGATCGACGAATAGGCGTCGCGACCAAAGCCCCGCTATACTAATTACCATAACAAATCCAGCGTATTTACCGAATGGCTGAATCATGACCACCCATGTCCATACGGGCTCAGTGAAATAACGGAGATGCCGCGCCAACACGAGAACCAAAGCAAAATGAAATAAGTAACCAAATATCCAGGTCCACTTGTTTGCCTTGAACAGGCTTTCGAATAATAAAACCTCCCGCGCCATGCGCATTAAAACGCCCACACCACTGGTAGGTGCTGGCGTAGTGGCAATCTTTAGAGGTGCTGGCGTACGCCAGTATTGGCGGACTTTGTAAGCAAGGCCTAAAATTAGTACAGCAAAAGCAATAATCATTACGATTGAATAGACCATAGCTGTAGTATTTTTATCCTCTTACCAATCACTGCGGTTTTTATAAGGCCTATTCTTCTTTAACCAACGACTTCCGAAATACCCGGAAATCACGGTTGGCTAGACACAACCGGTTGGTTTCGGAAGGCCTGCGATCTTACACGCCTGCTTTGCAGGCCCATAAGGAAACAACTCATAGAGATACCCACTGTTTCCCTTGTCCGCTCCAAGTTTCTTCTTAATGGCTTTAATTAAGACCCGAACGGCAGGCGCAACTTGATATTCCTCATAATATTCACGTAAAAAGTTAACCACCTCCCAGTGTTCGTGCGTCATTGCGATAGATTCATCCTGTGCTATCAGGTCTGCAAGATCTTTACTCCAAAGGCTGATATCGGTGATATAGCCCTCTTCGTCCGTCTCAAAGCTCTGACCATTTAATTCGTATCCCATATCGTTATTCCCCCATTCCAGAAAAACACGCCCGATATTAATTTATAACCAGGAATGTACGGCATCATGTTCGACAACCAAATCGACGAAACCTCCGTAGTCTACCGTTTCGATAGTATCGATAAGCGATCGTCCACCAAGGCCTCTAGCGTCGAGATCACTGCCTAGGACAAAAAAATTTATCTCATTATTTCGGTCTTCAACAAGACTACTTCTCGCCGTACTAGCGAGCGCTGCATAGACACCATCTTCCAACAACAATACCGCCGCACCAGGCTTTGCCAAGCGCAGGCATGTTTCCAAAGACGAACGTTCGAAGGGTGATTTATTAACTATATGCAGCATACTCATGCTGGCACTCTCCTTCGCTCAACCACCTAGTATGACTTCTTGCTCAGCCATCAAATCTGAAAGTGCCGCGCTTTCCATAACTTCTACATCAATCGTAAAATCGTCTTTCGTTAAACCCCGGGTTTCCATAGACTCTTTTTCGACGATTATTCGCCACTCCATGTCTAGGTCGTCGTCCTCGTCAGCGTCTTCTTTTTCCATCTCGACCACACCGTAAGTAGGCAAAAAATTTTTCATCCCTGTAGCTTTGGTGTTTTGGTCTTTCTTGATTTGATAAACGCCATCATCAACAAAAGCTATCACGGCATGCTGCTCAAATGCCGCTGAAACAAGGATCATCTCCAACGTCTCAAGTGCGTAAATGGTTCCATAAGGAGCCTTGGTGTTCACAAACAAAAACTTCTTTTTGACACCTTCCGTATCAAATGCTCCTGCGAACTCTTCTTCCATCATTTCTATCCCGTCAGTCCCCAAATACAATCGTACGGTCAGCCGCCATTCCAAGCTCAATCAATTGACCAAGCCCTGAAATACGAAAACCATCGGCAAGTAATTCTTCCTTAATGCCCCTCCGTAATGCTGCGGCGACGCAAATTACTAGGTCAAGGTTATGTTCTTTCGCTAGGTCTCCCCACATTTTGACCAAATTCCGATCATCCGACTGCGGCTCCGATAGCTTATTTGCGTTGTTTACCCCATCGTAATAGAAAAAAACACGAAGTACCTGGTGCCCCTTTTCAATCGCTGTCTTGGTAAAATGAAAGGCCGAATCCGACGCTTGGTGTGTGAATGGTCCCTCGTTGACAAGGATCCCAAACTTCATCTCCTAAACTCCAATTTCGCTTAACAGGCTTAGAAATGGATGTGTGCCGAGGCGTTGAGCGTGCTGCGACCACCGCGGAAGTCATCTAGATGATGGTGCGTAAACGGCGTATCGACCAACTCGAAAAACCGAGGCCAACCTATTCGGTCTATCCATTCGCCCATGCGCTCCCAATCCCGTGCATTATCCTTGTAAGCATAGAGAATTTTTTTGACCACTTTTTCAACCTCGGGCCAACGCGGCGGGTTGTTGGGTATATTTGCCATAACGAGTTTATGAAAAGTCGGTTTTGAGCGCGCATTAGAATGCTTGCCACCGACCCAAATAGCAAGTTTGGTAGACTCCCTCGAGTTGATCTGCATAGGTGGACAAGGGGGATAGCATGCACCACAGCAAATACATTTTTTTTCATCCACTTCTAAGGTCGCTTTCCCATTGACCATAGCCGGCCGGATCGCCGCCACCGGACAACGGGCAACAACGGCAGGGCGTTCGCAGACATTGGCAACCAAATCATGGTTGATGACTGGAGGCTTGGTATATTGCACATTGATAGCAATATCGCCCTGCCCGCCACAATTAATTTGACAACACGAAGTGGTAATACGCACCCTATTTGGCATCTCTTCAGTGACAAACTCTTGGTACATCATATCCATGAGAGACTTAACTACGCCGGAAGCATCGGTGCCTGGAATATCACAATGCAACCAACCCTGGGTATGCGTTACTGCTGATACCGAATTACCCGTCCCTCCGACCGGAAAACCCGCCTCAAACAACCTGTCGATCAATGGTTGTACTTTTTCTTCGCTGGATATCATAAACTCGATATTTGAACGGCTGGTAAAGCGAACGTGCCCTTCGGCAAAATCATCAGCGATATCACAAAGCTTGCGAATAGTATAAACGTCCATTTGACGTTGCGTTCCTGCACGTACCGTCCAAACCTCGTCACCGCTTTTAGAAACATGATGCAAAACTCCGGGCCGCAACCGGTCATGCCAATCCCAATTGCCGTAGTTTTTCTTAAGCACGGGATGCATGTACTTCATGGGATCGGGAACGCCACTCTCAATTGCTCGGCGAGGTGTAGTCATTTGCTCAGCCATTCTTCTTGCCTTCCTATTTAACTGAATTAAATCAGCAAATTATTCAGCGCCGATAAATTCTTCGCGAATATTATCCTCACCCTTGTCTCGGCTTTTCTTCCGATCTCTCCACTGTTCTGCAGCCTCATCGAAATCATCCGTACGTACAAACGAATTTGTACGCGGATGGTTAACCATATTGGGGTCAATTTCGACACCGACACCTTCTAAGAAATTCGGCAGACCAATCCGATCAATCGTTTCGCCAATACGCTCATGATCAAGTGCGTTATCCGCAAAAAACTCAATAACACGCTCGGCAAACCCCACTAATTTCTCAAAATCTTCATCGGTTTTGAGCTTCATAAACGGAACGATAACCGTTCCCATCGTATCACCAATTTTTAGAGACCGTTTGCCACCAATCAGGATGGAGATGCCCTTGTCATCACCAGGTGACAGCGCCTTTGGCATGACATTTAAACAATGCATACACCGGACACAGCTAGAATTGTCCACATCAAGAGAATCATCATCATTCAGACTCAACGCATTAGTTGGACATCGTGCAATAACATTGTCGATCATATACTTCCGACCAACCTCATCAATGTACGCTTTCACTTCATCCTGTTTAACCTTCATGTCATCACGCCAAGTACCAATAACTGCAAAATCCGCGCGGTGGATAGCGTTTACACAATCATTGGGGCAACCTGAAAACTTGAATTTAAATTTATAAGGAAGCGATGGGCGGTGAATTTCATCTAAAAATTCATTAATTACACTCCTGAGAGCACGGGCTTCGTCATAGCAAGACTGTTCGCATCGAGCATGTCCAACGCAACTCATGGACGTACGCAAGGCGGGGCCAGCTCCCCCGAGATCCAACCCAATTTCATTCAACCCATCAAAAGCCCCCTGCAAGTTTTCGGTACTTACGCCCTGAAACATGATATCGCCGGACTGGCCGTGTAAAGCGATCAACCCTGACCCATGCTCTTCCCATACATCACAAATTTGGCGGAGGAACTTGGTGTCGTAGTGCATTCCAGCGGGAGGCATAACACGCATCGTATGAAACTCTTTAGACTCTGGATAGTCTTCAGCAACTTCAGAAAAGCGCGAAATAACGCCCCCCCCATAGCCAAAAACGCCAGCGGTACCACCCTTCCAATAACCACGGGTGGTTTCGTAGGAATGCTCAAGCTGGCCAAGCAGATCGTTCATCATCGGCGCGTATTGCTTATCGTCGGAATCGCGAAGACGCTTTAAACCTTTGACAAAACTCGGCCATGGGCCATCTTCCAATTCGTCTAAAAGCCTGGTTTCATGCTTTTTCTTTGCCACGTTTCCTCTCCGCCTTTTAAGTTACTAATGCTGATGCGCTTTGCCCTGTTTCCAATATAACCGATGATCAAGTTGCTCTTTTTTCACGGATGAAAAACCACTCATCACTGGACTAAATCATATTCATAAATTATAAATTATCAATTATAATTTGAAAAAATTGTATATTAAGTCGGGAGAATTGCCCCATTTGGCTTTGAGTGTGTTCGAATTGGCCTAAACCACAGTAATATTTCCTCGCCAATGTTTTAGAGGCGTTTAAAAAAGATGCTGAAAGTCGCATCAAAAACCGCGCAAAGAACCTCGTTAATGTTTGAGGCTTCTCCTTTCAATCTTAATGATGAGAAAGCCTATGCCGCTTGGAGGGCAAAAAAAATAGCTTCTGCTCAGAGAGGGCTCAAGGCACTAACGGTAAAGATTACAGATTGGCGTTTACCTAGTAAGGCAGAAATTATTGCCGTTGCAGCACATTGTGAGAACTCAAACTTCGCGATCTATAAGGTAGCGGACGATCTCTGCAAGGAGAACGTAACAGCATTAGCGGCGTCTTTTGGGTTAAAAAACCTGGAAATGTCGCTTCTCAATGACGAAGACGGTATCGCTGAACTTTCCACCGATGGGATAGAGGGTACTACGCGAAGTCAATACATCCCCTATTCTAACAAACCCCTCAGTTGGCACACGGACGGTTACTACAATCCGGTTGGTCACTGGGTGCTGGGCATGCTGTTACATTGTGTAAAACCTGCAGAAACCGGGGGATTGTCACAGCTTTTGGACCCCGATATCGCCTATATGCGGCTCCGTGACAAAAATCCGGAATGGGTTTCAGCGTTGATGCACAAAGAAGCTCTCACTATTCCGGCTAACGACCTGAAGGTAAAAGGTGGGCGTAATGCAAAGACCGGTCCTGTTTTTGCCATAATCGATGGGGATCTAGCCATGCGTTATACGCACCGTACGCGCTCTGCTATCTGGCGGAATGATCCGATGACTAAGGAAGCACGTGCTTTTTTGCGTGATATTCTGGAAAACGGGGATGAATTTATGCTTACGCACCGGCTGTCTGCGGGTGAAGGGATCATATCTAATAACGTGCTACATCGGCGCACGGGTTTTGAAGACTCGAACTGCTCAAGCCAGGGAAGATTGCTTTATCGTGCCCGTTTTCGGAACCGCGTGCGGCCGATAACAACCAAAGGAGGCTAGAAATGAGCTCACCCACACATCTTAGCGAGATCATTATCCAAAATCCAACAACCAAATCCTTTGCCGAATTAATCGTGGCTATTAAACGGCATGCCGACACGGCCGGAAAGGCAATGCTAGAAATAGATATAAAACCGGACTACCCGGATACCCCACGCAATTGGGAATTTTTAGTTGAAACCGCTTTTACATGGGGAACGAAGTGACCTACGACAAAACGACACAACTTACCGAACTTACCGCTCCTTTTGGCCAAAATATAAAATTAGAACAAGTCCTACCCGCAGACGGGGTCCACATGATGCGCGTCCGAATTCAGGAACGTTCACGTTTTACCGTCTTCGACATCGATCCTGTAGTCGCTGACGCCTGGGGACGGGCAATGGTAGATTGGGCATCATCAACTGATACTATTGATTCTGATAATGGCGCCGATGACTGAGCACCTTATTCCTCCTTTCCCAATCTTCCTCGATCTTAAGGGTGCCGAGGTTCTAGTCATAGGGAATAATGACATTGCAGCTAGAAGAGCCGAGGCCGTTTTGAGAGCTGGTGCAAAAGTTATAATCGTAGCCGATAAAATTGCCCCCCCCATAAAGCACTTAATGGATAAAACGGAGGTTACCTGGCTCGGCCGTAGTTTTGAACCCAGGGATGTTAATGGAAAGCGCCTAATAATGGCAGCTACGAAAAACCCGGACCTAAATACCCAGGTTTCTAATGCCTCCCAGGCCGCTGGCATCCCCGTTAATGTTGCGGATAGCCTATCACTTTGTACGTTCATTATGCCCGCAATCGTTGATCGCGCACCAATCACGGCAGCTGTATCTTCTGGAGGTGTAGCACCTATTTTGTCAAGACGCGTCAAAACCGCTGTCGAAGCCGCCATACCCCCGAGCCTCAGTGCTCTTGCCGAATATGCGGGCTACATCCGCCCCAAGGTTAATAACACCATCAGCGATCCAAAAGCACGCCGAAGGTTCTGGCAACATTTCGCTGACGGCCCAATTGCGTCACATATTTTAGCCAAAAATCAAGAAGCTGCTGATCGAGAGGTAGAGAGGTCTATCGCAACGCTTGCCGCAGGAAATAAATTAAAAACAACCGGCCAGCTTGTCATACTTGGCACGGGGTCAGGCGATCCCGACTTACTGAGTTTACGTGCACTTCGCCTAATGCAGCATGGTGATATCATGGTGCACGAAACGAGCGTTCCACCAGTAATTTTAGATCTTTGCCGTAAGGACGCAGTTCGCATTGCTGAAAACAATGTAGAAATCGCCAGCAAACAAGCATGTAAATTAGCAAAAAGCGGATCTACCGTTCTTTGGATCACTTGCGGTCTCCCGGCCGAACCCAAAAGTAATGAATTGAGCCAAAAGGGCGTCATCGTTACAAGGGTACCTGCCGCTAGTTGAACGCCTTACATCCTAATCTACTCTTTAAATCAGAACGACAGTTGCGGGAGGATACCATGCGACAATCAACGCGCCTACGTGAGCTTCTAACATCCGGTAAAACACTGGTTATCCCGGGTTGTTACAACGCATTAAGCGCTAGGGTCCTAGAAAAGGTTGGATTCCCTGCCGTTTACATGACTGGCTATGGGACATCGTTATCGCTGCTTGGCATGCCAGACGCGGGACTTGCAACCATGACGGAAATGCACGCTAACGCTCGCTACATCGCCAACGCAGTGGATGTTCCTTTAATAGCTGATGCCGACAACGGCTACGGCAACGCCATCAATGTCATCCGTACGGTCAGGGAATACGTCCAGACCGGCGCCGCCGGCATCCATATCGAAGACCAAATCATTCCGAAGCGATGCGGCCATGTCGCAGGCCGCCAAGTCATCCCCATGGACGAGGCCACCGGCAAATACCGAGCCGCTGCCGACACGCGTGACGAATTAGACCCCGATTTCGTCCTGATCGCGCGTACCGATGCCCGCGGCGCGCATGGCGGGTCACTTGATGACGCCATTGCCCGCGCCAATGCCTATCTAGCGGCTGGCGCTGATCTTGCCTTTGTCGAGGGGCCGACGGACCTTGATGAAATCGAACGCGTATGCAAAGAGATCGAGGGTCCCATCTTCTACAACCAGACCGGCGTGTCGCCGCGTTTGACGACAGGGCAGATGAACGATTTCGGCATTGCCGTCACCATCCTTCCGGGCGCAACCATGCGCGTCACACTCCAGGCGATTTATGACTTTGCCATCAAGCTGCGCGACGAAGGCCCCATGACCGAAGCCGAATTCTTCAAAGATTTCCAGGACCACCCGGTCGGTGATTTCCATACCTTTGCCGGTTTTGATCAGATCAAAGAATGGGAAGAATCCTATATGGATTCAGCAGAACTCGCGAAATACACCGATTCAGTCGGCCACCAACCGGGTGGTGATTAAGGCCTTTCAGTCTGCAAAATCGAGCCGATCCTGTACCGCCTCAAACCCTGCCCGTGCACAAGAACATCCAAATTCTGCCGGCCTACCTGAGATTCCAACCGCGCAGATCAGAGTTTCCGCAACGCCACTTTTCATGGCAGCACCCATGATGCGCACAAACATTTGGTTTTGTCCCTGGTCGTTGTCTTGTCGATTTTCACGCATTTGGCCGGTATCAACACCGGTAACGATCATCACACCGGATTTACGCTCGGCAAACT
>CAYXUT010000002.1:23022-54126 GCA_964468005.1 uncultured Magnetovibrio sp.
TGGCAAGAACGCGGAGCGCCGTAGTATGTATATTCGAACCACCAGGATTTGAACGCATTAAGCGTTCATGATAGGCAAAGCGCCCCTATATGCCTCCGAACAAAATCTGAGTGGAGAAGACATGGATCTCGATCTCACCGGAAGACACGCGCTTGTTACTGGTTCAACGCGCGGTATCGGGCTGGCAACGGCCGTCGAACTGGCGTCTATGGGCGCAAGCGTGGTCATCAACGGCCGCGCAAAAGCGGCGATCGACAAGGCCATCGAAACAGTCACCAATAAGACAGAAGGCGCCAAGCCTTCGGGTGTTGCGGCCGATCTCGGCACGGCGGAAGGCTGCCAAGCGCTTATTGATGCGGTGCCGGACCTTGATATCCTCGTCAACAACATGGGCATCTATGAACCAAAACCATTCGAGAAAATTCCGGATGAAGACTGGGAATCCATGTTCTCCATAAACGTTATGAGCGGTGTGCGGCTCTCGCGTCACTATCTGCCTCTGCTATTGAAAAAGGATTGGGGGCGTATCGTCTTTATCTCGTCCGAATCCGGTATATTCGTCCCGCCAGAAATGATCCACTACGGTTTTTCGAAAGCCGCTCAGTTGGCAATTGCACGCGGCATGGCGGAACTCACCCGTGGCACGGGCATTACGATCAACTCCGTGCTTCCGGGACCGACTTGGGTTGAGATGCAGAAAGTCCGGCTCGGTGAGCGAGCCGAGAAAATGGGCACCACGGTCGAAAAATTAATGAAACAAACCTTCGAAAAACGCCGCCCGTCATCGCTGCTGCAGCGCTATGCCTCGGTCGAAGAGGTGGCAAGCATGATCGCCTACGTCTGCAGCCCTGCATCAAGTGCCACAAACGGCGCGGCGCTCCGGGTCGACGGAGGTATCGTGCGATCGCCGTTCTAAAGCGGTTCACCTTCATACGGAAACTGCTGAGATTGGTTTTACGGCTTTTCTTGGCCCGGTGGCTACTATGGTGCACGATATTGGATGGAAGTTTTTGCATGGCCACCCGCATACTACAAACAAAGCCCGGGAGAGAGTAATAATGACCATTCAAAAAAGACCGTTTGGTAGCACCGGGCATGATAGTTCCACTGTTATTTTCGGAGCCGCCGCCTTGTGGGAGGCCGATCAGGGAACGGCGGACAAAGTGCTCGATCTCTTGTTGGAATACGGCGTCAATCACATCGACGTGGCGCCACGCTATGGCAACGCTGAGATTAGGGTCGGATCGTGGATGGATCGTTATCGGGGTGATTTTTTCCTGGCAACCAAGGTCGCCGAGCGCGATTACGAAGGCGCTAAGGCTTCTCTGCACCGCTCACTGGACCGTTTGCGCACTGACCGGCTCGATCTAATCCAGATGCACGCGCTAGTCTACCCTGATGACTGTGCCCAGGCATTCGAGCCTGGCGGCGCGCTCAAGGCACTGGTTGAGGCACGTGAGCAGGGTTTGGTCGATAACATTGGCATTACAGGCCATGGCTGGACTGTGGCCGCCATGCATCTCCAAAATCTGTGGAAGTTCAATTTTGATTCTGTCCTCATGCCATGGAACTGGTTCGCCGCCAATCATAATTACTACCGGCCTGATTTTGACAAAACGCTCATCTATTGCCGTGAAAAAGGCATAGCCGTTCAAACTATTAAGGGCATTGCGCGCGGCGCCTGGGCGGCCGGTGTGGAGAAAACTCGGCTGCCTTGGTATCAGCCACTGGAGGATGAGAATGCCATCCGCCAGAGTGTTCATTGGGTGTTGGGCGAACCTGATATCTTCCTCAATTCGGTAGGCGACATGAATCTTTTGCCTTTGGTTCTCAAGGCCGCCGACAACATCGGACCGAAGCCCGACGACGCGGCCATGACGCGCCTCGCGAAAGAACAGGGATTGTCATCGATCTTCGGGATCTGATGCTATCGAAGCTCGCATGGCAGCACTCAAGGTTAGCTAGAATCAAGTTGGCACCATCCAGTATTATTCCGTCCGTGACATCCACCCGCTCTTGGCCGGGGCCCTGGCCGAGCGGGGTGTCGGTGTGAGCTGCATCAGCCGTTATCGTCCTCGACCGCCTGTGATGGGCTTGGATTTCGAGATAGATGTGCGCGACGTACCTACAGAGCGCCTATTTTGAGGCCGCTTTGTTATTGTGTAGTTCCAGACCTACCCGACCTGCCTTTTGCACATATCGATAAAGTGCGCATAGACCTTCTCGGCGGCCTGCTCATTGTAGACGTCACGCGACGGGAAACAGAATCCGTGCTCAGTGCCGGGGTGGATATCAAGGACATAGTCGACGCCATGCTTGTCGAGCTCAGCCTGGAGTGTCGGAATGACATAGGCTGGCACTGTCGAATCGGTCTCGGCAAAACCAAAATACATCTCGCCCTTGATATCTTTGATGCCGAAGTGCGGTGAATCGTCCTTCGACGTGACAATTCCTACCCCATACAGCGAAGCGTTGGCGGCGAATGTGTCTGGAAAAGTCGCCGCAGCGGCAGTTACGATACGTCCGCTCATGCAGTACCCGATGTTGGCTTTTGGCCCTTTTTTTACAATGTCGAGACCATCCATGTAATCAAGCAAGAGTTTCGTATCTTTCATCACCATGGCGTTGGAAAGATCCTTCATGATCGCCGTCCACACGGCGCGCGAATACTGGTTGCGCCGAGGAAACCGAATGATGCCGAAGCGGTAGAAGAGATCCGGCAAAATGACGTAATATCCTTCAGCGACAATGCGTCTTGCCATGTCATAGAGTTCTTCCCTAATCGCCGGCGCATCCATGTAGAAGACAACGGCCGGAAACGGGCCATTACCATCAGGCCAGCAGGTGAAGGTGGCCATCCCGCCGTCTGGTGTTTTGAGATCGACGTGCAGTTCGTTCATCTTTCTGCTCGTTACACTGCGAGTACCATGCCATCACGGCCAGGATCGGCGCCGCCATCCCATTCGCCATCGATCAAACGGACCGCATGCACGCCGGCGAAGTGATAGCTCAAGTAGGTGCGCCGTGTCGGATAGCCGCCTTCTTTCAATTCGGCTTCGACGCTTCTCAGGATACGGTTGGAAACGTCGATAGTATCCGACGTCGTACAGAACCTGGGTGCAGCAACCGCTTGTTGGGCGTCCATGCCGAATTCGACGGCATTGAGGATCGATTGCAACACGCCCATGGTGATGAAGGTGCCACCGGGCGCGCCGGTGACGAAGAAGGGTTTCCCCTGCTTGAATAGCATGGTCGGGCACATAGCCGAGAAACGAGATTTGCCGGGCGCGAGGGAGTCCGGGTTGCCGGGCCTCGGGTCGAATACGCCCATGCAACCGTTGTACATGAAACCAAGCCCGTCGGTGACGACGCCTGCTGGCATGCCCAAGGAATGGGTCATGGAAACGCAATTGCCGAACTCATCGACCGTAGTGACCTGGGTGGTATCTTTTGATTCTAGCGCTTTCGGGCCGACGCGCGGCACGTGGGTCTTCTCGCCCGATTTGATCTTGTCGGCCATTTCCTTGGCATATTCTTTTGACGTCAGACGTTTCAGCGGCACATCGACAAAACGCGGATCGCCGACATGAAGATCCTTGTCAACGGTTGCAATTTTCATGGCTTCCGAAACGATGGCGATGTAACCAGCGGAATTGTGACCCAATGCCCTAAGGTCAAAGTTCTCCAAGATATTGAGCATCTCCAACACCATAACACCGCCGCCGGGCGGCGGGTTAGTGGCAACACTGTAACCCCGGTACTCGCCCCAGATCGGCTCGTTTTCCATCGGTTTTGCTTCCGCTAGATCCTCCATGGAAATTAATCCATCGTTGCCCTGGATATCGGCGACCATTTCCTCGGCAATGGCGCCCGAATAGAAATCCTCAACGCCGTTCTCGGCGATGCGCCGATAGGTGCGCCCCATATCTGGGTTCTTAAGAACCTCACCCGGCATCCTAAGGTTGCCGTCCTTCTTGAAGTAGATCTTGCGACTTCCCACGGAGCACTTGAATTTCTCTATCGTCGGCACGCGCCCCGTTTCCTCTTGGACGTTCCAGAAATAGCTTACATGCGGACGCACCATGAAACCGTCCTCGGCGTAACCGATGGCCGGCTGGATCAGGTCAGCGATATCCATGGTGCCGAAGCGCTCAAGCGCAGTCGCGTAGGCGCGTAAGCTCATGGGCGTGGTGATGGATTGGTAGCCCATTTCATTGACCCGCCCCTTGAGAATAAAGCCAAATCCATCCTCTGCCTCATGTTCGATCAAATTTTCCCACATATCGGAGACTACCGCTTTTGGCGCGCGGCCATGGAAATCAAGCAACATGTGCTTGCCTTCACCTGGCAAGTAGAGGTGCATTGAGCCGAAGCCGGCAATGCCACTCATTTGTGGATCAACCACCGTTTGCACCAAGGCGCAAGAGATGGCCGCATCAACGGCGTTGCCACCGGCCTTAAGTGCCTCAGCACCGGCTTCCACCGCTTCCGGTTGCGGCGCGGTGACAATACCGCGTGTCATGGCTCTTCCCTCAAATAATGGACGAGCGATAGTGCCCGTCGCGGCCATGCAAGGCAAGTTGGGTCGTGGCAGAAATCAGCCTACACTCGCGCTCATGGCTAGCATTGAAGAGACCTTTCAGGCAGCACTTGCAGATCATAAGGCTAGCCGCCTGCCCGCCGCTACTGAAGCTATGGCTGGGTGGCTGGCCAGCGGTGGTTGAGGTGATCGGACGAGATCTCTCGAACTAAACTGCATGCAAACGCATAAGATGGCACATCACGGCATAGCGCCAATCCGAATCAACGCGCCGTTCATTTCCGTGGCGGCGGTCTTCGTCGAACGGCTTGGCTTTTTGAAGATCAAAATCATTGGTGTCAGATTCTCCGAACATAACGTCAACTCTTGTTCTCGTATTAACCTTCCCCGTTGGGGTGCCTCACAGCACCGTGAGATCGAAAAAGAATCAGTGACAGTGATCTCATGGCCGCGCGATGATAGATATAAGCGTGACAAACAAACGTGGAAAATGGAAACAGATGTGACCAAAATGGAAAGCTATAAGATAGCTCCCGCCCTGCAGCCGGATCCGGGCTCCTGCGCCTTCGAATTAGACTCGACACTCTCGTCAATGGTCGCCTTGCAGACCAAGGTGCCGGACAACGCCTACACGGTTCAGGCGCTTGGTGCCGAGCGTGCTGGCCATGGCGTCGTTATCAGTGATACCGGATTAGTGCTGACTATCGGTTATCTGATCGTCGAAGCGGAATCGATCTGGATGGTTGACCACACAGGCCAAGCGGTCGCCGGACATGTTGCCGGCTACGACCAGGAAACCGGCTTCGGATTAGTACAGGCTTTGGGGCGGATCAACGCACCAGCGCTTCCCATCGGCAGTGCGCACGACGTGAATGTAGGTGATCCGGTGATTTTTGCCGGGCATGGCGGACGGACCAACTCCTTAAGCGCCGTGGTCGCCGAAAAGCGGGAGTTTGCCGGTTATTGGGAATACTTGCTCGATGAAGCGCTTTTCACCGAACCACCGCACCCTTTCTGGGGTGGCGGTGCGTTGATTGATACGGATGGCCGTCTTTGCGGCATCGGCTCGCTGTTCGTACAAATGAACCCTGATGAAATTGGCTCATTCGATGGCAATATGACGGTGCCAATCGATATCCTGAAACCGATCATGGATGACATGACACGTTTCGGCAAGCCGCAGCGCCCAGCTAGGCCTTGGATCGGCGCACTGTCCACCGAGGCCAAGGACCACGTCATTGTCGTCAATACCTGGGATGGAGGTCCTGCCGACAAAGCCGGCCTGCAGGCTGGTGATCTTGTCATTGGCGTTGGCGGTGAACCGGTGGCTTCGCTGGCACAATTTTATCGGTGCATGTGGGCGCTCGGTGCGGCTGGCGTCGAAGTGCCGCTTGATATTGTGCGTGCCGGGCGTATCGCGGCTATCAGCATCCAGTCCGCCGATCGCGACGCCTATCACCTGGCGCCGAAACTTCATTGACCTTGCCAGGCCATCGCCTAGCGCTCGAAAATGCAGAGGCTTGGCTGTACCCGGGCGTCTTCCCGCCGCCCGATGCGGCCAAACACTTCAAGGCCTTGTATGAGACCCTAGCGTGGCAGGAGACCACGATTAACCTTTTTGGCCGGCAGATTAAATCACCGCGACTTAGTTGTTGGTATGGTGATAAGCCCTACACCTATTCTGGCCTCACATGGCCGACCCGAACTTGGCCACAAGAACTGGCCGAAATCCGCATTCGGATCGGGCAGATCGCCGATACGCCATTCAACGGGGCGCTCGTCAATCTTTACCGCGATGGCCGAGATTCCATGGGCTGGCATGCCGACGACGAACCGGAACTCGGTCCTGATCCGATCATTGCCTCGGTGGTCTTCGGCACGACTCGGCGGTTTGTCTTCCGCAACAAGTCGAATAAAACGCAGAAGTTGGAAGTCCCGCTGACCGACGGTGATGTTCTGGTCATGGGACCGGGCACGCAAACGAACTGGCTACATTCGGTGCCGAAGAGCACGAAACCGGTGGGACCACGCATCAACCTGACTTTCCGTTGGATTGAGAAATGAGACATCCTCATGCGAATGGTATTTGCAATTTGCCAAACCACTCCCAGATTATGGCTAGTTCCCGTCATGACGGAATTTCTCTATGTCCAATTCGGTCACACTTGAAGTCTTTTCCGATTACGTATGCCCCTGGTGTTATCTCGGCGACAACAGGGTGAAGCGCCTGAAAGAGGAATACGATATTGAAGTCAAACTGGTGCACTTTCCTCTGCATCCGGAAACACCGGCCGAGGGCCGTTCCCTGCAGGAATTGTTCCGCTGTGGTCCGGAGGAAATCGAGGCAAAGAACAATAATATGAAAGGCGTGATGAAGGCCGAAGGCCTACCGTATAGCGAGCGCAGCCACACCTATAATTCTCGCCTAGCGCAGGAAACCAGCAAATGGGCCGAGACAAAGCTGGGCGGTGAAGCCATTCACGATAAAATCTATGAATCCTACTTCGTCAACAGGCTCAACGTCGGCGATATCGAAGTGATTATCGATATAGTGAAGTCCATTGGCCTGGGTGAAGACGAAGCCCGTGCTGTCATCAAAGAGCGCCGCTTCAAGGATGCCATTGACGCAGACTGGGCAAAATCACATGCCTATGGCATTACCGGCGTACCAACCTTCGTCGCCACCGGCCAAAGTCTCGTCGGCGCACAGCCTTATGAAATGCTAGAACAACTGATGACCACCACTGGCGCGAAAAAGCGCAAAGCCTAAATAGCGAGCCACTTAAGCGGCGTAACTGGGATCGATCTTCTCGGCTTTGCGCATCAAAGCCATAAACTCAAGCTCACCATAGCCGTAGCCATCTTCGCTCTCGGCGAAAGCATTGGTGTCATAGCCAGATTTAGCCGCCAGATTATCCGACATGACATTGAGCGTGCCGGCCGATCCGGCATCGATCTGCACCTGACAAGCGCGTTCCAGCCTATACAGGCGTTGAAATGCTGCCGCAACCGTCTCACCCATGGTCATCAGACCATGATTGCGCAGGACCAGTGCATGCTTGCCATCAATGGAGGCGACAAGACGTTCGCGTTCATCCAAATAGAGACTAGGGCCCTCGTAGTCATGGTATGCAATGTCGCCGAAAAAGGACGTTGCGTTCATGGAAACCTGCATCAAGCCTTCCTCAAGGGCCGCAACCGCCATGCCGGCGCGGGTGTGGGTGTGCATGACGACCCGGTTTTTTTCAGTCGCATGCATGTGAACCGCGGAATGGATAACAAAGCCAGCCTTGTTGACCCCAAATTCCGTCTCTTCAATGACATTACCGTCAATGTCGATTTTGACCAAATTGGAAGCTGTCACTTCATCATAGTTCAGGCCATAAGGATTGATCAGGAAATGCGACTCATCACCTGGTACATGGGCGGTAAGATGACCATAGATCAACTCCGTCCAGCCGAAATAGTCAACAAGCCGGTAGGCTGCGGCCAAATCGACCCGCAGGCGCCATTCTTCGTCGTTCCACTGCTCCGGTTTCGGATTCGCCGGATATTGTATTTGGATCATCATGCAGCCCTCTCGACTAACGTCGCATCAAATTTGATACCATTGAGGGATGCATCGTAACAACTAAATTCATCCGTGTCCCGCCGGCCATTTTGCGCTATTTAGGGCGATCAGTATGCAGCACCACGGCCTGAATTGGCCATCAAGTTAGTTTCTGATCTTGAGGCACAGTGGGCATAGTAAAGGGGATTTATTCAGAAATCGAAAGTTGCGATATGCGGTTATTTTTGTACAAATAAGCAACCAGAATATCTACAGCTTCGGCTGCGCTGTGGCGTTCCGTATTGATGACAATATCTGGGTTTTTCGGAGCGACATAGTCCTCGTTTATCCCAATTAATGTGTTTATCTCACCACGCTTGGCCATTCCATACAGCCCTTTGGGATCACGGCTGATGCATGTCTCAATGGAGCACTTAACGTAACAAGTTATCAGATTCGGGATATTCTCACGAATGTGTTCGCGAGCATCTTCATTTGCGGTGAGAGCCGAGACGACAGCATTGACCCCCGCTGACGTCGCTTTGTTAGCGAGGTGGGTTAACGTGCCAACAACCCGAAGCCTATCAGATGATTCAAAGCTGAGATTGTCACCAAAAAAATCTCGCACCTCATCGCCATCGTAGTGCAATACGGATATTCCATTTTTTCTAAGGAGATTCAACAGAAGTTGGGCAATTGTTGTCTTTCCACTGGAGGTCGGCCCCAACAACCATAAGACGAAACCCGAGGAATTATCAATTGCCGCAAGCATTAATTCTTGAGGATTTCTTTAAGAGATGTGTTGGATGTCCATTTATTACTTTCTTCGATCAGTTTTCGCACCATTAACACGCAATCGACAGGGTAGTCGCCGATGGCGGTTTCGGCAGCTAGGACTAGCCCATCCGCCCCCATCAACAAAGTGCTGACAACATCGTTAACCTCAGCTCGAGTGGGGGATTTACTACGCACCATTGACTCTAGAAGGTTGGTGGCGACAAAGACAGGCGTACTACGCGAACGCGCAATGGATATTATTCTGCGTTGTAGAAAGGGTATCTTTTCGATCGGCACTGTTCTGGATAAATCTCCGCGATCAATAAGAATTTCATCAGCTTCTTGAATAATTTCTTCGAGGTTTAGAAGCCCGGAAGGACTTTCAATCTTGCAAATGATATTTGAATTCGCTCCGCACAAGTGTCGGATTAGCGTAACATCCTGGGCTCGATTCGCAAACGAAAGAGCAAAATGGCGGATATCCATATCAAGACCAATCTTGATGGCTTCGCTGTCTTTCTCTGTTAGCGGATTGAAATCAAGATCTCGATCAAGGTTAGCTGCCTTATTGCTGCCAACCTCTCCACCATTAACAACCGTAGCGATGCAACATTCTTCATTCGTTTGAACGATACGAAGTGAAGCGTGGTCAAAATCTACGTTGATTAAATCGCCTTCAACAAATTGATGAGACAGCCCTTCTGGGGAGAAAGAAATATTGCTGCTGTCTCCGACCACTGACTGATGATGAATTTTTACCATCTCACCTTCCAAAAAAGGAATACTGCCACCAATCATTTTCTGATTGCGTAGCTGAGCACCTTCGCTATCGAGACAGATAGGGGTATCGGTCCATTGACGAATTTTTTCAATAGTTGGCGCAACGTCTTCTATAGCCGTATGTGATAGATTGATCCGAAAAACATAAACTCCGAGTTTAGAGCATTCTTTAACAAAGGCTTGGTTGAGGGAAGACGGACCGAGGGTGACAAGAATTTTGTGGGTCATGAACTACTCTTCTGCATCTGTCATCAAAGCATTAACAATTGTCATGTCTGGTACAGCAATCTCAACGCCGAACATCTCTCGCGCCTCTTCGACGCTATAACGGCCAAGCCTAACGTCTTCCAACACCAACTCGGGCGGACGCTCATAAGGGTTTCCATAGCCACCACCGCCAGGCGTGCGCACGCGCACCCGGTCGCCTGCAGCCAGCGGGATATCTTGTTCCTTGGAGAGGTGTTCCGGCACGTAAGAAGCATCGCCCTGCCAGACCAACACTTCGTTGGGCGCGCCGTCTCTGCCGCCGAGCGCCCCTTGCGGGCCGAAACGGCCATGGTCCATTACGAAACTGGCCCGCGCATTGCCGCGCCTGAGTTCTATCTCGTATTCTAAGCCAAAGCCGCCACGATGGCGTCCGGCGCCAGCTGACCCTTCACGCAGCGCATAGCGCTTGTAGAGTACGGGGAAGGCTTGTTCCATGATCTCCACCGGCGGAGCCTTGGAAATACCGATAGTCGAACAACCGTTGGTCAGCCCGTCATGATCAGCGTTACCGCCATACCCACCGCCCGAGATCTGATACATGACGTAATCCCGGCCACGAACCGGATCGCCACCGCCGAGGGCGAAATTCCCGCTGGTGCCTGCCGGCGCCGCCGTAACCTTGTCGGGCAAGGCTTTCACCAGTGCAGCAAAAACGGCTTCGGCAATCCGTTGCGAGACCTCCGCCGCACAACCCGAAACGGGCCTTGGGTAACGCGCATCTAAGAACGACCCTTCTGGTCGTATCACCTTCAGCGGTTCAAATGCACCAGCGCTAATGGGCACGTCCGGAAAGATATGGCGGATGGCTAGATAGACGGAACTCATGGTGGTGGCCAGTACGGAATTCATCGGCCCCAGACAAGGAGGGCTGGAACCGGCAAAATCAAAGGTCAGTTCATCATCGCTCTTGGTTATGGCGAGCCGAATTTCCAGGGGCTCATTGACGATGCCGTCGCTGTCCACGTATGCCAGCGATTTGTAGATGCCATCAGGGATTTCGGCTATGTGAGCTCGCATCTGCGCTGCGGCTCTAACTCGCAACTCGCCAATGGCATCACGCACCGTATCATCACCATAGCGGTCAAGTAGCGCGTCGAGTTGTGTTTCGCCGACCATCAACGCCGCGTGCTGCGCCTTGACGTCGCCAATACGCTGTTCGGCAACCCGGATGTTGGAGCAAATGATCGCATAGAGTTCCTGATCGAGTTCTCCCCCTTTGAACAACCTGACGGGTGGCAAACGCAGCCCCTCCTGCTCGACCGCCGTGGCTGACGCGGAAAACCCGCCGGGCACCGAGCCCCCCGTGTCAGGCCAATGCCCCGTATTGGAGAGCCAACAATAGATTTCTCCGTTCCTGTAGAATGGTTTGGCGAACCGCACATCCATCAAGTGCGTACCGCCAAGATACGGGTCATTAACAATATAGACATCATCCGGTTTAGGCGCCACGACACTGCCCTCGGCGATCATCTCGATGATCGTGCGCGTAGAATATTGCATGGTGCCGACAAAAACCGGCAATCCTCCGACCCCCTGGGCGATCAAGGAGCCGTCATCGGCGGCATAAATCCCGTCGGACCGGTCATTGACCTCGGCAATAACCGGCGAGAAGGCAGCGCGAGAGAAGCTCAAATCCATCTCGTCGCAGACCTGTTGCAGGCCAGCCTGGATCACGCTCAATGTAATCGCATCAAGGGTCATGACGCCGCTCCAACCGTGATGATGATGTTGCCGTCATCGTCTCCATGCGCGATGTCGCCGGGTTCGACCAACGTGGTGCTATCCATTTGTTCTATGATTGCCGCCCCCCCGAGTTCGAGGTCGAGCGGCAAGTGATCGCGCCAATAAATCGGCACCTCATGCCAGCCATCATTAAAATAGACCCGGCGCGTGCCACTTTTCGCCTCTTCCAATCGCGCCTTCCGCCCCGCTGGGTCGATCAGGGTTGAGAGATCAAGCTCGGCGCGGATGCCAATGACCGAGGTGTTGATATTGACCAAGTTGGCCTTTATCTCAGCCAGCTCCACCTGGAACCTCTTGAAGTAAGCGGCTTCGAACAGCGCCCGCAGTTCCTCGCGGTCCGGCGTTGGAGTATGCAAAGGCACGCGCAGCAAGTGGGTCTGTCCGACGAACTGCATATCGACGCTATGAACTCGCTTGATGCCGCTGATCTCAACCTTCTCCTTGTCGACTAGGCGTTCACCTTCGGCCGTCTGCGCCGCAAAGATGGCATGAACCTCGTCCATATCGGCACCGTCGAGAGGCTGGTTGAGTGTATTGACGAAATCGTGACGCAGGTCGGCAACCACGCATCCGAGCGCACTGGTTATACCGGGCCGGCAAGGCACCATCACCTTTGGTACGCCGAGTTCACGCGCCAGAGCGGTGGCGTGCAATGGGCCAGCGCCGCCGAAAGCAAATAGAACGAAGTCGCGCGGATCCGCACCGAGCGACAGCGACACCATTCGAATAGCGCCCGCCATCTTGGTATTCGCCATGCGTATTATCGCCGCCGCTGCACCAGTTGCATCGACATCAAGCGGCGTGCCCAACTGATCCTGGAATATCCGCTCAATATCTTTAAGCGAAACAGCGGTCTCGTCCGAGTTGAGCTTTTCCGGATTGAGCCTGCCAAGCAGCAGATTGGCGTCCGAAATAGTGGGCTTAGTGCCGCCCTGCCCGTAAAATATTGGCCCCGGGGCGGCCCCGGCACTTTCAGGGCCAACTTCCAACAAGTTTCCAGCGTTGACCCTTGCAATGGACCCTCCGCCAGCCCCTACCGTTCGCACGTCAACCATGGGAACGTGGATCGGCATGGCATACTCGACCTCGATTTCGTTGGAAACCGCCGGCTCGGCGCCCAGGATCAGTGCTACATCCGTGGATGTGCCGCCCATGTCATAGGTCAGAAGATCCTCGATCCCGGCCTTGCGACCCGTATAAGCCGCCGCTATGACCCCTGATGCCGGGCCCGACATAACTGTTTTCGCCGCCTCCTGGACGACCAGACTGGAAGACACCATGCCGCCGTTGCCGTTCATGATCAGCACTTCACCATCATAGCCTTTGTCCGCCAGGTCATCGACCAAGCGACGAATGTAACTCTCGAGAAGTGGCTGCACGGAAGCATTGACCGCCGCCGTGACACCGCGCTCGAACTCCCGGCTTTCAGACAAAAGGGCGTGGCCCATAGTGATGTAGCCGTTTGGCCAAATTTGGCTGACGATCTCGGCAGCACGTTCTTCGTGTCTCGAGTTGGCATAGGCATGCAGAAAGTGGATAACGACGGACTCGCAGCCTTGGGCCAGAAGTTCTTCAGTTGCTCGCTTAACCGCCACTTCGTCAAGCGGCACGATAACCTCACCGGCGGCATCGATGCGTTCCGGAACTTCAAGGCGCAGATTACGCGGCACGATCGGCCGGAACTCGCCCCGCATGCCATAGGCCTCTGGACGCGTACGGCGGCCGAGTTCCAGGATGTCTCTAAACCCTGCCGTTGTGATAAGTCCCGTGCGGCTGAGTTTCCTCTCTAACACAGCATTGGTTGTGGTCGTGGTACCGTGGATAATCAAGTCGATAGCCGGGAATTCGACCTCTGCTGCGTTCAAAGCAGCCAATACCCCAAAAGCCTGGTTGTCCATGGTGCTCGGCACCTTGGCCAAATGGACTTCTTTGGTTTCCTGATCGATAGTAATCAGGTCGGTGAAGGTACCGCCCACATCAACACCGACGATCCGTCCATTTGGCCGTATTATCTCGTTCGCTTCGTTCACGTAATTTTCCGGAGAAGTTTCAAGAAGATTGATTGCTCGCTCTGGTTAAGGGGCTCTAGCGTTTCTCGGGTAATCGCGCAGGCCGCTTCGACGTAACTTTCGAAGGCCTTCAACCCACTTTCACTCGGCGTGACGACGATGCGGCGCATGTCATTGGGGTTAGGCTTGGTAGTGACGTAGCCCCGTTTGCCGAGGCGCTCGATAACGCCCTTGATGGTTGCCGCGTCCATCGCCGTCTGGCGTCCGAGTTCGTTTTGAGAAATAGACCTGAGCTCGCAAAGCTTGGCCAGCGCAGCAAATTGGGTTGGCGTAAGATCGGGAATGCGTTCCGAAAATATTGTGAGATGGCGCTGGGTTGCGCGGCGCAGGATGAAGCCGATCTGCTCCATCAATTGATAGCGCGCCGATGGATTTATCTCGGATTTTGTTGCGGCCATGTTACGCTCGTATCGCTCTCGCGTTTTCGCTTCGCCAGTGGATGTTGACACCAAATCTCAAAGAGATCAAAATTTATTTGTATACAAACAATAATTGGTTCTGTCCGTGTGCGACGATAGGCAACAGGTGGAGTATTTCAGGCCGACCAACGTGATCGAGGCTATCGATTGGCTGGCAACCAACGACGCCCAGATCGCGGCCGGATGCACCGACCTTTTCCCAGCGACTGAAGCGCCGTCGTTGGGCGGAAATGTGCTCGACGTGACGGCCATCGAGGGGCTTCGCGGAGTTACGGAAACAGATGACCATTGGCGTCTTGGCGCCACAACTACATGGACCGATATCGTCCGTGCCGACCTCCCGGGTGCGTTCGACGGCTTAAAACAAGCAGCGCGAGAGATCGGTTCCGTCCAAATACAGAACTCCGCGACCATCGGTGGGAATCTCTGCAATGCATCTCCAGCGGCAGACGGCGCACCCTGTCTTTTGGCCCTAGGCGCCCGGGTGGAGCTGACGTCAAAAGCAGATACCCGCGTGTTTCCACTAAATGAATTCATTCTCGGACCAAGACATACAGCACTTAGCACTGACGAAATTCTCACAGCTGTTCTCATCCCGAAACCAACCAATGGGCGCTCAGCCTTTATTAAACTGGGCGCACGCAAGCACCTAGTGATCTCCATTGCGATGGTCGCCGTCTGTTTGACTGAAAATGACGGTGCCATTGAAACCGTTTCCATTGCCGTTGGATCCTGTAGTGCTGTCGCAACACGGCTGCCAGAACTGGAAGCGGCGCTGATCGGTCAGTCGATGAACGGAGACATGGCCGAACTTATTTCCGATGAACTAGTCGGCGCGCAATTGTCGCCGATCTCGGATGTCCGTGCCGACGCGGAGTACCGCAAAGATGCGGCACGAGAGCTAGTGCAGCGCGCGATCAGGGCGGCAGCGTCATGAGACTAAATGTCAATGGACAGGAAAGACACGTATCCGGTCCGGCCGGAAGGCGCCTCAGTGAAGTGCTGCGCGAAGACATCGGCCTACGCGGCACTAAGGTCGGTTGCAATGCCGGTGATTGTGGCGCTTGCACGGTTTTGGTCGATGGCGAGCCTATCTGTTCCTGCCTGACACCTGTGGCGCAAGCGGAAGGGAGATTTATTGAAACGATAGAATCTTTAGCATCAGGCCAACTCTCGAAGCTGCAAACGTCTTTCCTCCTGCATGACGCAGCACAGTGCGGTATCTGTTCGCCCGGCATGCTGATGGCGGCGACGGCGCTCTTGCGCGAAAACCCCACTCCCAGCCGCGACGAAGTGAAGGATGCCTTGGGAGGCGTGCTTTGCCGTTGCACCGGTTACAACAAAATCGTTGATGCCGTGTGCGTTGCCGCCCAACCACTAGATCCGGAGACAATGCCTGATGCGGGTCAGGCGGTTGGCGCCCGCATAGGACGCCTTGATGGTCTGCCGAAAGTCACTGGCACAGAGATTTTCGGTGCGGATCATTGGCCCGATGAAGCGCTTTTGGTGCGTGTCGTCCGCTCGCCGCACCATCGCGCCCGGTTCAGCTTCGGCGATCTGAAAGGCTGGCTCTCACAGAACTCGGGTGTGGAGGCGGTATTTACCTCCAAGGATATCCCCGGCGACAACCGTTTCGGCGTCATCCCACCGTTTGCCGACCAACCTGCTTTGGCAAACGACATAGTCCGTTTCAAAGGAGAGGCCATCGCCCTGATTGCCGGGCAGAGCAAAGCTATCATCGGCCTCGAGCTGCAAGGCTTCCCGGTCGAATGGCATCCGGAAGATGGCTATGTAGACGTACCATCTGCACTACACGAAAGCGCCGCGCCAGTTCAGACGGAGCGCCCCGACAATGTCTTGACCTCTGGCCGCGTCCACCAAGGCGATGCCGAATCCGTCCTCGATCAAGCCGCACACATGGTCGAGAGCGAAATGGAAACAACCTATGTGGAACATGCCTACATAGAACCCGAAGCCGGAGCCGCGTGGATGGATGGCGATATGCTGGTCATTCAGGCCTGTACCCAGGCCCCCATCATGGACCGGGACGATACGGCTACTATTCTCGATCTTGAGAAGGAGAAGGTGCAAATCATTCCGACCGCGACGGGCGGCGGGTTCGGTTCAAAGCTTGATGTCTCTCTGCAGCCGTTGATCGGGCTAGTGGCGCTGAAAACCGGCAAGTCCTGTCGAATGATCTTCACACGAGGAGATTCCATGGCATCGACGACGAAACGCCACCCCTCACGACTTCGCTGCCGCATCGGTGCTGACGCCAAGGGGCGCATCACCGCCATGTCGTTCGATGGCGATTTCAATACCGGGGCGTACGCCAGTTGGGGACCGACGGTGGCAGGCCGCGTGCCAATCCATGCGCCGGGTCCTTACCACACTCCCAATTACACCGGCACCGCGCGCGCCATTCACACACATGGACCAGTTTCCGGCGCGTTCAGGGGGTTTGGCGTGCCACAAGCGGCGGTCATCCAAGAAACCCTTTATGATGAGTTAGCCGAGGCATGCGGCATGGACAGGCTTGAGTTCCGGCACGCCAATGCGCTTGTAGACGGAGATACCACGGCCTTTGGCCAGGAAGTGTACGGTGTTGGTATCCAGGAATGCTTGGATGCCCTGAAAGCCAGATGGCAGACGGCACTTGCGGAAGCGGCCGATTTCAATACGCAATCAAACGCCTTGAAACGCGGCGTCGGCGTAGCGTCGTGCTGGTACGGATGCGGCAACACCTCTATCCCCAACCCATCGACCATTCGCGTTGGCATTACGGCTGATGGGCGACTTTGCCTGCACCAGGGGGCCGTCGATATTGGCCAAGGCTCGAACACAGTGATCCCACAAATTTGCGCAGATGCGTTGGGGGTCGCATTGGAACGCTTTGAGATAGTCGGCGCCGACACGGCTCTTACGCCAGATTGCGGCAAGACGTCGGCTTCGCGGCAGACCTATATCACGGGAAAAGCTGCTGAACTTGCTGGCCGCGCGCTTCGCCGGGAAATTCTGCGCAGAAGCAACATGGGCAACGGCGCCTTGATTGACCTGTCCGATACGCGCTTGGTGATTTTAGAAGCGGGTGAAACGGCAGAAATCGATCTCTCTCGCCTTACTGCCGACGCTAACGGTTACGTGCTAGCTGCGGAAGAGACTTATGACCCTCCGACTACGGCACTTGATGAAAATGGCCAAGGCAAGCCCTATGCGGTTTTCGGTTACGGCGCACAACTGACTGAGGTGGAAGTGGACATGGCTTTAGGCACAGTCCGTGTATTGCGCGTCACCGCCGCCCATGACGTAGGCCGGGCCATCAATCCATTGCTTGCCGAGGGACAAATCGAGGGCGGCATCGCCCAAGGCTTAGGCATGGCCTTGATGGAAGAGTATCTGCCCGGCATCACCGAAAACCTACACGATTATCTGATACCGACCATCGGTGATATGCCGGAAATCCAATCCATCCTGATCGAAAAGACCGATCCGGAAGGCCCAATGGGCGCCAAAGGCCTTGGCGAACATGTGTTGATCCCGACCGCACCGGCCATCTTGAATGCCATCCGTCATGCCACCGGTGCCCGGATCACGCGTCTTCCCGCTCTGCCTCACCGGGTACTGGCCGCCATCAAGCAAGCGGAGGGGAACAGATGAACGATACGGAGAAGATCCGCTGCGACGCCTGCCCGGTAATGTGTTACATCGCCGAAGGCCAGGCTGGTGCCTGTGACCGATACGCCAATGAAAAGGGCCGTATCATCCGTTGCGATCCGTTGACCATCCTGGACCACACCCTGGCTGCGGGCGGCGAAGTGGTGCCGTTCTTGAAATCCGATTGGGACGGTCGCGTATTCAAAGGCAACGAGGTGTTCGTTACCGCCGTCGGGGCGGGTACTACCTATCCCGACTACAAGCCCGCCCCCTTCATCGTTAGCCGCGAGATTGACGGCACCGATTTTGTCACCGTCGTCTCGGAGGCCATTTTCTCGTACTGCGGCACCAAGATTAAGATCGACACCGACCGCCACTTGGGAGCGGAGGCCGCAACCGTACGCCATGAAGGCGAAGCCGTAGGCCACGTCACTACCGGCGAATACGGCTCACAGATGCTATCGCTCGGCGGGGTTGACCATCTGACTGGGGGCTCGAAGAAAGAGGGCCGCGTCACTTGTGATACCTTGATGCAGCTTTGCAACAAGCGCGCGGTTGAACTGACCATCGACGGTGGCTCAAGGATTGTTGTCGAGGCCGGCAAGGCACCGGTGATCGATGGTAAGTTGGAACACCGCATGCGCGTCGGATGCGGCTCAGCGACAATCGGCATGTTCGCATCGCAATGGAAGGGGCTGGTTGATGAAGTGGTCGTCGTAGATGACCACATCACGGGTGTTGTTTCCGAACACCAGGCAGGAAAGGTCTTGGATTGGCAGCCAAGCGGCATCAAAGTTAAGGGCCGGCGCTCAACGCCCGGGCGTTATTTCCAAGTTGCGAAACCGGGACTTGGCTGGGGTGGTACGGATATCGAGGATCCTTTGGTCATCCTCGACCTGTGGAATGGAAAGAAGGGAGCCAAGCCCGGCCTCACCATGTTGATGGTTTCGACCACCGGTGAACAGTACGGATACTATGTACTGGATAAGACCCTCGTTCCTCGTCGACAAGACTTGCCGGTAGAGCTTGAGCCGACAGTCGAATTGATTGCGGAGAACAGCGAGCCGGCATTGTGCACCGTCTTGTTCATCGGCGGCGCCGGTGGTTCTCTACGCTCGGGCGTAACGAAAAACCCGGTAAAACTAACGCGCTCAGTCCAGCAATTACATACTCGCATCAGCTGTGGCGGCGCGCCCGCATATGTATGGCCCGGCGGCGGCATCACCATCATGACCGACGTGACCGAGGTGCCGGACAACTCTTTCGGATCGGTCCCGACCCCAGCCATCGTAGCGCCAATTGAGTTCACGTTGCGCCGCGACAATTACCGGGCGCTTGGCGGGCATGACGACGCCGTCAGGGTGCTCGCCGATATCCTGGGGTCGGGTGGTGAATACGGGGACTATATGCGCGCGCTTCATCGACCGGCGGGCAAGGATTTCCCTCACCCCGGACAGGACTGAAATGCAATCCGCCCAGGCCGCCATGCTGCCCGATGGGCGCCGGCTACATCTGCATCACGGCCCTATCGACTTGATCATTGAGGCCTGGGGGCGGAACAAACAGGCCGCCTATGAACAGGCGACCGCGCGGTTTCAAAATCTGCTGCAGGAGCTTGTCGATGAACTTCCAGTACTTCGCTCACCCATGGAACCTGATCGTATTTTCAAGGGTCCCATTGCCCGACGTATGCAGGATGCAATCTCTCCTTATCAAGAGGTTTTCGTCACGCCGATGGCAGCCGTCGCGGGGGCTGTCGCTGATGAAGTTCTGACAGTCATGAAAGAGGGAAACGCATTAGACAAAGCCTACGTCAACAATGGCGGCGACAGCGCGTTCCACATTTCTGGTAGCCAGAAAATCGAAGCTACGATTGCTGCCTCGACAGCTGGAAAGATCGTTATAGATTCTGGTGACCCTTTTCGTGGCATCGCAACTTCCGGATGGAGCGGGCGCAGCCATTCGCTGGGCATCGCCGACAACGTCAGTGTCGTCGCTAAGAATGCGGCTGCCGCGGATGTGGCAGCGACGCTGATCGCTAACGCAGTCGATATTCCGGGGCACAAGGCGATCGACCGTGCAACGGCCATCTCTGTTGCGCCGGACAGCGATCTCGGCGAGAAGTTAGTGACAACCGATGTCGGCGAATTGAGCCCCTTGGAAATCGACGGCGCTCTGACAAACGGCGCCGAGCTCGCCGATGATCTCCGCCAGCAGGATTTGATTGGAGGGGCGCTATTGGTGCTCAAGGACCAAGTCCGCCACGTTGGCGCTTTACCTAAGCTCGAACAGGCATCGCGCTGAACGCTAGCCAGTTTTTTTAGCTATTCCAAAATCCACCCGTTCCATCACCCAAGAAGCAACGAAACCGAATACAAGGCCCCAGAACGGCGCGCCGATATTGAACAGCGACAAATTCGAAATCGTAACCATGAACGCAACCAGAGCGCCCAGTGAAAAGGCGCCTTGAAATGCCGTCGTGAAGGCGCTTTGCAGAACCTTCAACAGAGCAATGCCGGCAAGCGTCGAGATAAAAGCACGCGGCGTCGAAAGTAGAACAGTGGTGAACAGCGGTGCAAACAGACCGAACAAGGTAACGAAGATCGATACGATGACACCCGCCGTATACTGTCCAGCCCTATCCTTGTCGGAGGCGATAATGCCACTGACACCGCCAGTCAAACAGGTCGACACCGCGCCGACCATCGCCACCACCACCGACCAAACCCCACAAAGAACCGCGATGGCATTGATGGGTGGTTTGTGTCCGGCAGCGCTTAATATGGCGATCCCCTGGCCGTTCTGGACAACCAGCACGGTGATCGCCAGAGGCACCACCAACTCGACCATCGCTTGCCAGGAGAACGCCGGCGCGAAAAAGACGGGTGCTGCAATAGTAACGGAAATCTGATCCGCTGTTGGTGCCTTACCAAGGGCGGCAACGGATATCAACCCGACGATTAGCGCGATGATCAGCGGTGGAAAGCGGTTGGCGATTGCCGGCATAGCTGCAGCGCCAAAAAACGCGATAGTCATGGGTGCGGCAATCCAGGCCTCGTCAGAAAAAGCATGGACCCAATCCAATCCAAACTGCAGAAAAACACCCGCCACCATCCCCATGACAATAGGCATCGGGAACACATCCATACAACGGCGCACCCAACCGCTGATACCAAAAACCAGTATTAGCAATCCCGTGACGTAGTAGGCGCCGACCACTTCCGCAAAGCTCAAATGCGCTAATGCCGGACCGACCAAAACCATGCCGGGGATCGTCCACAGGAACACCAGCGGCTGGCGATAGTATAGGCAAAGCGCGAAACTGATCAGGCCGTTTAGGAAAAATGCACCGAATATCCATGAAGCCAGATCCGTCTCAGAAATTCCGCCCCTGGAACCGACCGTCAGCATGATGGCAACCGGACCAGTCACCGCGAATAAAGATGCAACAACGGCATTAATGACGTGGTTGGCGGTGAGATCTGCGAAAAACGACGCGGGCGATTGCCTGGGTCTGAAAGGTGGTTCTATGCTCATGATAATCTCATGACCGACCGGGATCTAAGACCGGTGACCGGAGGGAACTTTGCGTCACGTCAGGGATGCGGGCCCCAGGGCGCTTCTTGCAGCAACTGAACATGTTGCGTCATGATAAGGGGGCGGAATTTAGTAGCAAAAGCCATGAAATCGTCATCTTGGAACAGGGTGCTCCAATGATTACGCCGGTCGGTATCATCATCGAACTTCCAAAGATGAACAACTCTATGCAGATCGCCGGTATCGGAAATAAAATATCCGATCAACTTCGAGGCAAAACCGCCCTTTTTCAGCGCTGGCCAACCACTCCCCTGGTAGAGCCTGACCGCTTCCGGCATCTGTCCCACGTAAATCTGATAAGTCCTAAGTTCGAAGATCGCCATTGTTCCCCCGGATGTCGTCTAGTTACCAGTCTCTTATTCAGCGGCCTGAACGGCCCCCATTTTCGGCATCAGACCCGCCGCGGTCAGAGCCACCGCCAATGCGTCAATCTCACTTTGATCGAGCTTCATCAATGGCGGACGTACGATCGCTTTCTCAATTCGTCCAAGCAGCACCAAGCATTCTTTCATTCTATTGTGCATGTCCAGGAAGGGTGGGCGGTAAAAAGCCTGGGCCACGGGGTATATGCGGTCGTTGACCGATTGCGCCAGCTTGAGATTACCGTCCTGGACCGCTTCGAACAGCGCCACTTGTATTTCCGGTATGACGCTGCCGGCGCCCGACAGCAGGCCCGCCGGTCCCATGGTCAGGGACGCCATCAACCAAGACGAGTGGGTCGAAAGCACGTTGATCGGCCGCGGCAACGCAGCCAAGGTGCGGATTTGGCGTTCATGCAGCATCGGGTCGTTGCACCAATCCTTGATGGCAACGACCGAAGGCACCTGTTCGAAGATGGAAACCATCGTGTCGAGCGGGTAGCCGAGCCCACCCGCCGCGGGATATTGGAATAGTATCATCGGCAGGTCGGTAGCGTCGGCAACGGCTTTGAAATGCGCCAGGGCCATCTCGGGGCGCAGTTGCCCTCCCATAGACATCGGGTTAGGCGGGAACACCAAGAGTGCACTGGCTCCTTCCTCGTCAGCCATCTTTGCCAAACGTGCCGCCTCGGCACTTCCATCTGCATAAACGCCGTTCACCAGCGGCAACTCATCACCTACCTCTTCCAACGATGACGCAAGGATCCGACGTTGCTCATCGAAGTTACAGGCGTGAATCTCAGAGGCATGACCGTTGACGGTAATGGCGCTCAGGCCCGGCGTATCGGCTACATCACGCAGGTGTTTACATGTCATCGGCTCATTGAGTGCTAAATCGGTGTCGAAGACCGCAAGCGTTGCTGGGATGACCCCTTTCGCCACAAATTTATGTTTGCGGGGCATCAAAAACTCCTTAAATCGGCTGCCGTTGCTTGAGGCGGGTAGATCAGCGACCAAGCTTAAACAAACGCCTTGCGTTGATTATGACAGACACAGCGATGCTTCTCAAATACTCAAGCCATCAAATCCGGTCATTTGCTTTCCACCAGCGACCCGCGCTCGATGACATATCTCCGGTCTAGAAGCTCGGCGATGTGTACATCGTTGGATTCCGCGATAAGGATCGAAACGCCCTCTTTTTTAAGGTCAGAAAGGATCTCACCCATTCTCAAAGCGAGAACCGGCGCGATACCCTCGGTCGGCTCGTCAAGCAATAACAGGCGTTGGCCGACCATCAGCGCACGCGCCAGCGACACCATCTTCTGTTGCCCGCCGGACAAAGAAGACGCCGGACGGGCACGAAATGCTACGCATTCCGGGATAATATTGTAGATCCATTCCAGGCGATCATCATGGTCGGAGATATCAGTCGACCAAACGGGTATTAGTATGTTCTGCTCGGCGCTCATTTCCGGCATTAAACGTCGATCCTCTGGCATGTATCCGATCCCGAGATGCGCGCGGTGATGGCCAGGCCGTGAATGCAACCAGCCGTGATCAAACATCATGGTGCCCGACTTTGATGCTAGCAAACCCATAATCGAACGGATCAGCGTTGTCTTACCGGCGCCGTTGCGGCCGATCAGGCCGATCATTTCACCCGTCTCGAGCGTCAGTTTAATCTCCCGAAGGACAGGGATGTTCTCGATATGTACGTTGAGGCCCTCAATAATCAGCATGGTTTAGGGCTCCCCACCTTTCGCGGGCGCACGGCTTCCGATGACGAATTCCTGAACTTTGGGATCGGCTAGGGCTTCCGACGGTGATTTGTCACAAATCACCTCACCTTGATAAAAAGCAATGACGCGGCTGACATAGCGTTCGACGATCTCCATGTCATGCTCGATGAACAGCACCGTCACCATGTCCTCGCGCAGCGCTTCCATAACGATGTCCATCAGGTCAAATTTTTCCTCGACGCTGATGCCGCTCGTGGGCTCGTCCAGCAAAAGGATCCGCGGCTCGCTGACCACAGCCATAGCGATATCCAAAAGCTTGCGCACGCCTTGCGACAGAGTGCTCACCGTATGATCGCGGTATTCGAAAATTCGATAGCGCTTGAGCACCTCATTACAGCGCTCTTCGAGCCCCGGGCGGTGCATCGGTTGCAACAACTCCAGACCGTGGTTGCGCGCAATGGCCAATGCAGTCAGAACGTTTTCGTAGACAGACATGGTGGAAAACACCTGCGATACCTGGAACGAGCGCGAGATACCGGATTGCGTCACTTCACGCGGTTCAAAACCGACAAGATCACGGCCTTCGAACTGAATGCTGCCGGCATCTGGCTGCAGGTAACCCGTAACCAGATTAACGAAAGTCGTCTTTCCAGCACCATTAGCGCCGATAATGCCGATGATCTCTCCGCGGTGGACATTGATGCTAATGTTGTGGGCCGCGACCACCGCACCAAAATGCTTTTCCAGATTGACAACCTTGAGAATGGGTTGGGCGGCAGTCATGATTTCTTCCTCACCATCTTTTCGACAAGGCTCCAAACACCGCCCGGCAAGAACAAAATTATGGTAAGAAGTGTGCCGCCGACGATCATCTGCCAGGCATGAGGCACCAGTTCGAAGGCGTAGGTCCTGAGAAGTTCGAATACCACGGAACCGATGAACGGCGCGATGACGCTTCCCGGCCCGGACAAAATGGTGACAAAAACGAGCTCGCCCGAAGCCGTCCAGTTGACCATGGAATCAGGATCAACCTGCCCCAACGCCATGGCAGTGAGAGACCCAGCTGCACCGGTGAGACAGGCGGATATCACGTATTTTACGTGAATGGCACGCGCCACGGAATAGCCGAGATATTCGACCCGGACCTCATTGTCGCGGATTGCCGTCGTCAGCCGGCCGAGCGTTGAATTCAGATAGTACTGTACACCCACCGCGCTGATGGCACCGAACGCGCAGATCAAAACGAAAAGTGCATATTTTCCCTCGGGCGCGAAGCCAAAGAAGGACGGAATGGAAACAGCGAAGCCATCCGTCGAACCCAACGCTTCGGTCTTAACCAAGATACCGTAGAGTACCATTGAAAGCGCCAGACTCAGCATGGCGAAAAATATGTCACGGTAGTTGCGCAGGATATATCCCGCCAGCCAACCTGCACCACCAGCCACAACCAAGGCGGCCAAGAGCCTGAGGAAGGCGTCACTGACACCAAGGTTAATATCGAGGAGCGCGACCGTGTAAGCGCCGAGGCCAAAATAGAAGGCGTGGCCAAAGGAAACCAGCCCCGTCCGCCAAAGCACCATCAGGCCCAATACGGCCAATGCCCGAGAAAACCCGAACATCAGCTGATTCATGACCCAATCGGGAACGAAGTAGCCAATGATGATGCAAAGCACCATTAAAGCAATGACAGCCCGGGACGTACGATCATCAAGCATGTCAAATTTTTCGCTGTTTTGCGGGCGCGAACAGGCCTTCGGGACGGAATACTAAAACAACAGCCATGATGGCGAACACTACAAACAACTCAATCTGCGGGAACTCGTGCACGGTTACGGCGCGCATGATCCCGATTAGAACCGAACCGATCAGAGCTCCCGGTATCGATCCCATGCCGCCGACCACGACGACGGCGAAAGACAGTACGATCACATCAATGCCGAAACCGGGCGTCACAGAAACGGTTGGCGCGATGTAGGCTCCACCCAAGGCTCCCAGGACCGCGCCACCGACGAATGTCACGATGTAGACCATGGTGACGTTGATGCCCAAGGCGACGCTGATTTCCCGGTCATAGATCACGGCCTTGAGAATATCACCCCACTTCGTACGATTGAGACCGTACCAGCAAACAACAGCAACAAGGGTTGCCATCCCAATCAATGACAATCCATAGACATCGCGGATAATCCCGCCGATTTCAACCGAATCGAGATAGGCCATCGGCTGATAGGCAAAGTACGGATTGACGCCGAAGACCAACAAAATAACGTCTTCAAGAACAAGGAACATGCCAAAAGTTGCGAGAACGATGAGCACCTCGTCGCGCTCGTACATATAACGCAAAAGGCCGCGTTCAATCAGCAGGCCAAGGACTACGCCGACTGCAACGGCGGACAACAAAATGATGACAAAGCCAAAAGCATCGGGCCAACCCATGTCCGAGAACTTGCTGATGAAAAAAGCTGCCGTATACGCCCCCCAGGCATAAAAACTGCCATGGCAGACGTTCAGTATCTTCATCACGCCGAAAATAATCGTCAGACCGGCGGAGACGATAAAGAGATACGAGGAATACTGAAGCCCATCGAGTAAGATGGTGATCAGTGCATCCATAACTCGCTTACCCCCGAGAAAAGAGACAAATGATTGGATAAATCTATTTTAAGCGGTTGAAGAGCGATACCGAAATACCGCTCCTCAATCTACCGGGTCAGCACTTAGCGCCTTTCATGCCGCCTTTGATCCAGTCGACACTAGACATCCCTTCCGGTGGCATCACACATTCGGCCGGGAAGAACTTGACGTTCTTGACCGACGGCTCGCCGGCATTGCTGTCGTAACTGGTCAGCCCATAACCATTTTCCGTGACCGCTTGGTGCCCTTTGCCCAAGGACATCTTGACACTGGTCGAAAATGATTCGAACTCAAGTCCAGTCAGTGACGCCATCACTTGATCCTGGTTCGGAAAAGCACCCGCCTTTCCCTGCGCTTTGTCGTAGGCAATTTTAGCCGCCAGGATACCTTGCGCATACTGGTATGCCGGACCCGACGGATAAGCTGCGTAACGGTCCTTGTAGGCGTTGATAAACCAGGTGTTGAGCGTCGTTTTGCGGTCACGTACCAAGATGCCGTAGGGTCCGCGTGCGCCAAGCACGATACCTTCGGGCATCTTCTTGCCCAAACGATAGGCCGCCGTACCGCCGACCGTGAGGACCACTTTCTTCTTCTTGAACAGGCCACGTGCTGCGCCCTGGAAGATGAAGGCTTCGAGATCGCCGCCCCAGAAACTGGAATGCACGAGTTCGGACTTATCCAGCGAGAGCGCCGAGATTTCAGTGCCGTACTGGCCGGCGAAAATCTTCGGGAACTGCAGCTTTTCAGAGGCCTTGGCCGATCCCATCAGGTGTTTTACCGACAAATCGAAATCGCGCCAAGAATCCTGGCCCCAGGCGTAGTTTTGATTGATACCAGTGTAACCCTTGAGGCTAGGGAACTGCGCCTTGACGTAATGGGCCGCGGCGACGTTGTCTGCGGTCGCATGACTCATGGTACGGAAAATATACTTGCGTTCTTTTTCCTCAAAGACGCGCGGCGTGCCGCATACGGTGAAAATAGTCAGACGCTTCAATTCCTCAACAACGGGTGACAATGCAACGCAGGAGCCGGATGAAATGTAGCCGATGACCGCATCGACGCCACGTTTTTGCACCAGGTTGCGGTATTCGGCAACCTGCTTGGTCGAGCCGCCGGATTCATCTATGAAGATCGGCTCTGCCTTCGCGCCCGCGAAACCTTTCTTGGAATAAGGCGCAGGCAGCTTTCCGGCATTGATGGCATTGATCACGAGTTCCGCGCCATTACGTGCCGGTACGCCAAACGGCCCTGCTGCGCCGCCGGATAAGAACGACGGCACTGCAATCTTGATCGTATCCTTGGCCTCAGCGGCACCCGTGGCCACGGCCATGGCGGACACGGCGGCCACGCCCATAAGAAACTTTCTTTGTTTCGTGAACATTACATTCCTCCCGTTAGTATGTTCAAAGACAAACTCTTGATGATTAACTCTTCAGATTCGGCATAAACATGCTGGTGTCGAAAATTTCAAAGAGATGCCGCTCAAGAAGTCAATCAATGTTACGAGATCTTTAACAAGATTGAAAAAATTGACAAACGATTAATTATACTGATTACCAAATCGGAACTAATAGACCGCATTTTGAAGCCGACACCCCGGTAGAATTGACATATCGCCGTGAGAGCGCAATGTGCACCACTCAGACTTTAGCGCTTTCTTCCCGCGCGCGGAACCGAGAGGCTTATGATGACCCAAGAGGCTTTATCCGATCTCACCGAACCCGGCTTGCTGCGTGTCGGCATTAATCTGGGCAATCCTTTGCTGGTGACAGGAACCAAGCCCAGCGGCGATCCGGAAGGAGTCGCGCCTGAAATGGCTGCTGCGCTGGCGAAAAAGTTAGGAGTTAGCGTCAAATACGTCACCTATGCCACTCCCGGTGAGATAGCCGACGCGGCGGTGCGCGACGAGTGGGACATCGGTCTAATCGCCGTAGAACCGAAACGCGCCGAGGTGATAGCCTTCTGCGATGCCTATGTTGAAATTGAAGCGACGTACTTAGTTCCCGCCGGCTCGTCACTGACTTCAATCGAAGATATGGATCAGCCCGGCGTGCGAATCGCTGTTTCGGAACGTGCTGCCTACGATCTTTATCTAAGCCGGACGCTGGAACATGCGGTACTGCATCGTGCGCAAGGACTTGCTGGCGCCTTTGAACTGTTCCGCAACGAGAAACTCGACGCCTTGGCGGGTCTCGTGCCAGCGCTGAAGGAGAACGCCGAAAAACTGGCTGGCTCGAAAGTACTTGACGGCCGTTACACCTCGGTGCGCCAGGCCATCGGCACCAAGCACGAGAGCAAAGCGCTCAATGCTGTCGCTGAAGCATTTGTCGCCAACGCTAAGGCGAGCGGTTTGGTCGGCGATTTGATCGACAAGTACGGGGTTGCGGGGAAACTGCAGGTGGCGGGCCCGTCCTAAGCACCAGAGACTATGGCTGAAAGACACGGGCCTTTAAGCCGACCCGAAATCCTGCTTGATTGGGTTTGGGCTATCCTGAAGTTTGTAGACTGATGGTTCCGTGTTCCAGAAAATGTCGGCTTTCTCCCGCGTGCTTATTTTGACAGCCGTATCACGGTCCACCTGAACGACCGATGTAGTGTCGGACCAAAGCTTCTCGATTGAGATGTTTGATCCGAACAAACACCGATCAGTGCCAAATATATCAATCGTTTCGGCGACGATGCCGTCAATAAGTTCTGGATCGTTGCAATGGATGAAGGTGCCTAACGCAGAAAACTTTGAGTAGACATTGGGCTCGGCCATCTTGTGAGAGACCTTCCAACATGCCTGCATACTGAAACATGAACGGAACGTCCGGGCAGGTCGCACTCGACATCTGCCTAGCAAACACTTGGGGATTGAATGCCCAGTCATAATTTTTCATATGGTTAATGCTCTTTCGAAATATCGGGCCACGAGCCAGATCGGGTCGTCAGGCAAACCCGTACATCTCAATTTCGTGCCAGTAGATCCGCATGCGAATGCCGCGCTTTAGCAGGTGTTTCAAGAGCTTATTTGACTTCTGGCGCACATCGTCAGCCAAGATGATCAATCCCGTAATCACGCCGTCTGGCACCATACATACCGAGGATGCGCGACTGCGTGGGTCACATTAGCCATGGCAGATCACTTTGCCGCCAATTGTGGTGATGGGCGTCGACAATAGGTTGGTTAACGTATTTATTCTCCGTGCTCGTCCGGTGATAGGCGTCGCGCGGCGATCCACTGCGCGATGCAGCACATCACGGCAACGAAAACAAATCGTTCAGCACCCCAAAATCATTTATGTGGGTTCTATCCTTCCATGGTCACCACCACCTTGCCGGTTGATTTGCGGCTGGTCAGCATGTTCATGGCCTTGGCCGCGTCCTCCAAATCAAAGGTGTGGGAAACGTGCGGCTTCAAATCGCCGACTGAATACCACTTCATCAATTCGTCGAAGGAACTTTGCACCAACTCTGGATCAAGCTTGCGGTGCGCGCCCCAGTAGTAGCCAATCACGGTGATGTTCTTGACCAGGATGATATTGGCTGGAATTTGCGGGATCGTGCCCGATGCAAAACCAACCACAAGGATGCGGCCACGCTGCGCTGTGCAACGGAGCGAAGCATCGAAGACACTGCCACCGACCGGATCATAGACGCAATCGGCACCTCGCCCTTCGGTCATTTGCTTGACTCGCTCACGGATATCCTCTGATCTGTAGTCGATCAGATGATCGGCGCCGTATTGTCTGGCGATCTTGAGTTTCTCCGGCCCTCCGGCCGTGGCAATAACCGTGGCACCCAGTTTTTTTCCGATCTCGACGGCAGTCAGACCAACACCACCGGCCGCACCATGCACTAAAAGGGTCTCGCTGGCTCGAAGTTTGGCTTTATGCACAAGGCCGATGTGCGAAGTGCCGTAAACGATTGGAAACCCGGCAGCTTCGCCGTAATCCATGGAACCGGGCAACTTGATCAGATTACCGGCATCCGTCACCACCTCGGTGGCGAAACCGCCATGGCCGACCATCGCCATAACACGGTGTCCCGGCTGGAAACCAGTAACTCCTGGAGCAACTTCAAGCACCTCACCGGCGGCTTCCAGGCCTGGCGAGAAAGGAAACGGCGGGCGCACCTGGTATTCGCCCTTGATGATCAAGGTATCGGCGAAATTGACGCCAGCAGCCTTGACAGAAATGCGCACGCCGTTCTCGATCATTTCGGGCGGTGGCGCCTCTTCAACCTTCATGGTTTCCGGTTCGCCGTATTTGTGGCAGAGAAAGGCGCGCATGGTTAGGTCTCCCTAGGCGTGGTAGTTTGTGCTGGCTTGATTGTCGCGTGGTTTTGCCCGACCCTGGCCTACAGAGCAAGACTGTGGACGAGAGCCTCGCCAAGAGTGAAACGGAGGCAGCTTAATATGCGCGGCTATTTTGGCATTGGTGTCGAACGCATATCGAAGACCATGAACGTCGGCAACCTCTTCCGTTCGGCGCATGCCTTTGGCGCAAGCTTCGTCTTCACGGTGGCCGCCACTTACGACCGGGCCAAGGGCAACAAGTCGGACACCTCCGATTCTATGGAGCACCTACCGTTCTATAGTTTCCCTGATGCCGCCTCCATGGCACTGCCGAAAGGTTGCAAGCTGGTCGGCATCGAACTATTAGATGAATCAGTCGAACTGCCCAGTTTTCGCCACCCTTCGCAAGCCGCCTACATCCTGGGGCCCGAGCGTGGAGAACTATCGCCAGAGGTCGCGGCGCGATGCGAGTGGGTGGTGAAAATCCCAACCCAGTTTTGCGTCAACGTCGGTATCGCCGGAGCTATCATCATGTACGACCGGCTGGTCTCAACCGGCAAGTTTCCGAGACGGGCCGAACGCCCTGGCCCACCTAAGGAAGCCGTGCCTGAACACCAGCACGGTGGTCCGTTCTCACGCACCGAAAAAGCGATGGAGTTCCACCTCGATGCGCCGCCCGTTAAATTTGACGACTAGA
>CAYXUT010000003.1:0-25080 GCA_964468005.1 uncultured Magnetovibrio sp.
GCTATGGCGAGCCGATCAAAGATGTGGACGAAACCCGAATTTGCCGCGTGGGATCCAGCGTTGATCTCGGGTGTCTCTTGGCTTTTAAAACCCCACGTGAGGGCAGCCTCGCGGAACGACGTCCCAACACTGATCCTGACTTCTTTCCAATCCCGGCGATGGCTATCAAAATATCTACGTGCCTCGGACCTATCCACCGGGCCATCGAGCATATGCGCCATGACTAAAGGCGCGCCACGCCGTTCCGCCATCCGCATTGGCTTTCAGGGTCGATCTGTCGGTTATCAGCGTGGTCATGAGATTAGTTTCAGATGCAATAAAAAATGCGGCGCTTTCGGGCACCACGTTTATAAAAACCTAATTTTGCGAACAGGCTACAACGAGGCCGCGTCCGCCATGGCTTCCGCGATACGTCGCTCGGCTTCATTCTCACCTTCGTTGGCCGACTTCAACCGCTCTTCAGCGGCGGCCTTGTCAATCTTGCTGACTGGCGTTACTTCCTCGGCCAGCACCGTGCAGCGTTCGGGCGAAATCTCGCAAAAACCACCGGCGACAAAAATCCGCTCACCAACCTTGCCGCCCTCGTGGATGTCGATGACGCCCGGACGCACTTCGGCGATCAACGGCGAGTGCCCGGGCAACACGCCCAAGTCACCTTCGGCTCCGGGCACAACGACCATCTCCACCGGCTGCGATTTCACTAGCCGGTCAGGCGATACGAGTTCGAAATCGATCGTGTCGGCCATTTTTAGCTCCTAGGCTCTTACGCGGCTTCCGCGGCGAGGCGTTTGGCTTTCTCGAGAACCTCATCCATGGTGCCGACCATGTAGAAGGCAGCTTCCGGAATGTGGTCGTATTCGCCCTCAACGATACCCTTAAACCCCTTGATGGTGTCTTCAAGGTCGACGAAGACGCCGGGCGAGCCGGTGAACACTTCGGCGACGTGGAACGGCTGTGACAGAAAGCGCTGGATCTTACGCGCTCGGGCAACGGTAAGTTTGTCTTCTTCCGACAGTTCGTCCATGCCCAGGATGGCGATGATGTCCTGCAGCGACTTGTAGGTCTGCAAGGTCCGCTGCACCGAGGTGGCGATCGAGTAGTGCTCTTCGCCAAGTACGCGCGGATCGAGGATACGCGAGGTCGAGTCGAGCGGATCCACCGCCGGGTAGATACCCAATTCCGCGATCTGGCGGCTTAACACCGTGGTTGCGTCCAAGTGTGCGAACGAGGTCGCGGGCGCGGGGTCGGTCAAGTCATCGGCCGGCACGTAAATAGCCTGCACCGAGGTGATGGAACCCTTGGTGGTCGAGGTGATGCGCTCCTGCATGGTGCCCATGTCGGTGGCCAGCGTCGGCTGATAACCCACCGCGGATGGGATACGGCCCAGCAGCGCTGACACTTCCGAGCCGGCTTGAGTGAAGCGAAAGATGTTATCGACGAAGAACAGCACGTCCTGACCCTCTTCATCGCGGAAATATTCGGCCTGGGTGAGACCGGTCAAGGCGACACGGGCACGTGCACCTGGGGGCTCATTCATCTGGCCGTAGACGAGCGCGGCCTTTGAATCGCCACCCTCCAGGTCGATAACGCCTGACTCGATCATTTCGTGGTAGAGATCATTACCCTCGCGGGTACGTTCTCCTACACCAGCAAACACCGAATAACCGCCGTGGCCCTTGGCGACGTTGTTTATCAGTTCCATGATCAGCACCGTCTTGCCGACACCGGCGCCGCCGAACAGGCCGATCTTGCCACCTTTGGCGTAAGGCGCGATAAGGTCAACGACCTTGATGCCAGTGGTCAGGATTTCCGTTTCCGTCGCCTGATCGACGAACTCCGGTGCCGCGCGGTGGATCGACCAGGTCGTCTTGGCGGCCACGTCGCCGCGCTCGTCGATCGGCTCACCGATGACGTTGATGATGCGGCCGAGCGTTTCCGGGCCGACCGGCACGGTGATGGCCTCACCGGTGTCCGTCACTTTGGCGCCGCGCTGCAGGCCTTCTGTGGAGTCCATGGCAATGGTACGGACCATGTTCTCGCCCAGATGCTGCGCCACCTCCAAAACTAGAACTTTGTTCTCATTCTCGGTATGCAGTGCGTTGAGAATGTTTGGCAGGTCACCTGAAAACTGTACGTCCACGACCGCGCCCATAACTTGGCTGATGGTGCCGATATTATTCTTAGCCATCTCTGTTGCTCCTGTCTTCCGTCGTCTACAGCGCTTCCGCGCCGGAGATTATTTCAATCAATTCCTTGGTGATAAAGGCTTGACGCGTGCGGTTGTAGGTTAGCGTCAGGTTGTCGATCATGTCGCCCGCGTTGCGCGTTGCACTATCCATGGCGGTCATGCGTGCACCATGTTCGGATGCGGCGCTTTCCAAGAGTGCCTGGAAGATCTGCACGCCGAGATTACGCGGCAGCAGGGTTTCCAAAATTTCGCCTTCCTCGGGCTCGAAGATGTACACCGGTTGCGGGCCGCCGTCGGCCTTGGCTTCGGGGCTTTCTTCTTCCTCGGCTGGAACGAAAGGGATCAACTGCTGTGGCGTGACGATCTGAGTCATGGCCGACTTGAAGCGGTTGAACACGACGGTGCAAACATCAAACTCTTTGGCGTCGAACAACTCAATGATCCGGTTGGAAACGCCAATGGCTTCGGAATACTCAACGTGGCGCTTGCCGATATCCTCAATGCTGCCGACGATTTCGCCCCGGAACTCACGCTTCAGCACATCATGGCCTTTGCGGCCGACGCAGAGAATCTTGACCGTCTTTCCATCGTCTTTGAGCTGATGTGCCAACTCGCGTACCCGCCGCACGATGGAGCCGTTAAAGCCGCCGCAAAGGCCGCGATTGGCGGTAAACGCTACTAATAAGTGAGTTTGGTCTTCGCCGGTGCCGGCCAACAACTTCGGTGCGCCTTTGCCGCCGCCGAGCGAGCTTGCGAGCGACCCCAGCATACGTTCCATGCGTGCTGCGTAGGGGCGTGCGGCTTCTGCCGATTCTTGCGCGCGCCGCAGTTTTGCGGCGGCCACCATTTTCATGGCGGACGTGATCTTCTGCGTCGATTTGACGCTGTCGATCCGAACACGCAGATCTTTAAGAGAGGGCATGGCGCCTTATATCCGTTCGCTCGAGATCTATCAGGCGAAGGTCTTCATGAAGTCGTCAAGAAACGCCTTCAATTTGCCTTCGGTGTCGTCTGAGATCGCTTTGTCTTCGCGGATCGAGGCCAGGATGTCCTGGCCTTTGTCTCGAATGGTGTCGAGATACTGCTTCTCGAAGCGCGTGATCTGGCTGGTGTCGACATCGTCGGTGTAGCCATTCACACCGGCGAAAATCACCGCTACCTGCTCTTCCACTGGTAACGGCGTGTATTGCGGCTGCTTGAGGAGTTCAGTCAGCCGTGCCCCACGGGCCAGAAGATTCTGCGTCGCCGGGTCGAGGTCCGAAGCAAATTGCGCAAACGCCGCCATTTCGCGGTACTGGGCCAATTCCAGCTTAATCGTACCGGCGACCTGCTTCATGGCCTTCACCTGGGCAGCGGAGCCCACACGGCTAACGCTTAGACCGACGTTTACTGCAGGGCGGATGCCTTTGTAGAACAGTTCCGTCTCCAGGAAGATCTGGCCATCGGTGATCGAAATTACGTTGGTCGGAATGTAGGCAGACACGTCGCCAGCCTGGGTTTCGATGACTGGCAATGCGGTCAGCGAGCCAGCGCCTTGGTCGTCGTTCATCTTGGCGGCGCGTTCCAACAAGCGCGAGTGCAGATAAAAGACGTCACCCGGATAGGCCTCGCGGCCCGGCGGACGGCGAAGCAGAAGAGACATCTGGCGGTAGGCCACGGCCTGCTTGGAGAGATCGTCATAGAAGATCACCGCGTGCATGCCGGTGTCGCGGAAGAACTCACCCATGGTGCAGCCGGTATAGGGTGCCAGGAACTGAAGCGGTGCCGGCTCCGACGCCGTCGACGATACGATGACCGAGTACTTCATGGCATCGTAGTCTTCGAGCGTCTTGACCAACTGTGCCACGGTGGAACGCTTTTGGCCGATGGCGACGTAGATGCAGTAGAGCTTCTGCGATTCGTCGTCAGAGCCCTCGTTGACAGCCTTCTGGTTGATGATGGTATCGATGATCACCGCCGTCTTGCCGGTCTGGCGGTCGCCGATAACGAGTTCGCGCTGGCCGCGGCCAATGGGGATTAGAGAATCGATGGCCTTGAGGCCGGTCTGCATCGGTTCGTGCACCGACTTGCGCGGGATAATGCCCGGCGCCTTGACTTCGACGCGCATGTGTTCGGCGTCTTCGATCGGGCCCTTGCCGTCGATTGGGTTGCCGAGCGCGTCAACGACGCGGCCGAGCAAGCCCTTGCCGACCGGTACGTCCACAATCGTGCCTGTGCGCTTGACCGTGTCGCCCTCGCGGATCGAGCGGTCATCACCGAATATAACGATACCGACATTGTCGTTCTCGAGGTTCAGGGCCATGCCCTTGATGCCCCCCAGGAATTCAACCATTTCACCAGCCTGAACGTTGTCCAGGCCGTGGACCCGGGCGATACCATCACCCACGGATAGAACCTGACCGACCTCCGCGACTTCGGCTTCCGAACCGAAACCAGCGATCTGTTTTTTCAGAATAGCGGAAATTTCCGCAGCACGGATATCCATTATCCAACCCCTTTCATGGCGAGACGGAGCCCTGCGAGCTTCGTCTTCAATGACGTGTCAACCATTTGTGACCCTACCTTGACGATTAGGCCTCCGAGCAATGTTTCATCCACGCGAGCATCCAGGGAGACCTTGGTTCCTATCGCCTGCTTGAGTGATTCCATAATGGCATCTTGCTGCGCGCCCGACAGCGGCTTGGCGGAGATCACTTTGGCGGTGGCTTCGCCGCGCGCGTCAGCGAGCAGGGCCAAATATCCTTTGATCATGCCGGGCAGTGAAAACAGCCGACGGTTATCGACGGTGACGCCAATAAAATTGCACGTCAGCGGGCTGGTGCCGGCCTCTTCAAGCACGGCCTGCATGGCTTTTTGCTGGCTATCGCGTGAGATTACCGGCGAGCGAATCAGACGACGCAGATCTTCGCTGTCTTCCAGCATAGCGCTAACGGTGGAGAGGTCTTTGGCCACCTGGTCGAGCTGTTTTTCTTCGTCTGCAAGTTCAAACAGTGCTGTGGCATAGCGGCCCACAAGGCCGGTAGCGCCTGTTACATCCGATGACACAGGGACAATCCTCGTCCGTTATTCTTAAAACCACCTAACGCGACCCGAACTTTTCCAGTTACGCCCGGTAAGGCACTATGACGCGCGCTCCCCCGTCGAGAGCGCGCCTGTCCTACCATACTAAATCCGGCCGTGCAACACGCCCTAAACAGCTAATTTCATCCCTATGAAAGCCTTAAAAACCGGGATAAAGTGGCATCTTGTCGATAACTTTCCACAGACAATTTTTTCACATAAAACTGTAGGGATCGATGTCGACCTTGACGCGCACCTTTTTCGGCCAGTTGGCACGCCCAAGCCAGCCCCGAACGACCGCCTGGACAGGCACGTTTCTGGCTGCCATCAGCAAGAACCGCCTGCGATGGTGGCCGCGTAGCATGGCAATAGGAGCCGGAGCCGGCCCCAAAACCTGGACATCCGTCGCATTTGGGGCGGTGCGGCCGAGGTTGGCCGCTCCTTCATCAACGGCGCGTTCGTCCTCACCCGATACGATCAGAGCCACCAACCTGCCGAACGGTGGCATGCCGGCGCTTTCGCGTGCCGCGACCTCCGCATCAATGAAGGCGTTACGGTCACCGGCGCTGAGTGCCGTCAGCACCGGATGGGCGGCGTTGTAGGTTTGCAAGCAGACCCTGCCCGGCCTTTCACCCCGCCCGGCGCGCCCGGCCACTTGATAAAGCAACTGATAGGTACGTTCCGCGGCGCGCAGATCACCGCCCTGCAGGCCGAGATCGGCATCGATGGCGCCGACCAGTGTCAGCATCGGGAAATGATAGCCCTTGGCAACGATCTGGGTGCCGATGACGATATCGACCTGGTGTGTTTCGATCTGTTCGACCAGGTGCGCGGCGGCCTTGGGCGAGCGGATGTTGTCGCTGGCAGCAATTAGCGTGCGAGCGTTGGGAAACAGCACTTGTACCTCTTCCAGCAAACGCTCGACACCAGGTCCACAGGGAACCAAGGTATCTTTCACTTCGCAAGACGGGCAGTTCTCGGGAAACGGCATTTGAAAACCGCAGTGATGGCATTGCAAGCGGTAGGCTAGCCGGTGCTCGACCAGCCAGGTGGTGCAGCGGGGACATTGGAAGCGATGGCCGCAGGTGCGGCAAAGTGTTAGTGGCGCATAACCTCGCCGGTTCAGGAACAATAGCGCTTGTTCGCCCTGTTTCAGCGTTTTCTGGAGGCGTTTCTCCAGCATTGGCGACAGCCAGCAGCCCCTTGGCGGCGGCGCCTTCAGCATGTCCACCACCTCAACAGTGGGCAGCGCCGCACCACCGTGCCTAGCCGGCAGATATAATGCGGTGTAGCGCTTGCGTCTGACATTGACCACGGTCTCAAGCGATGGCGTGGCCGAGGCCAGGGTGATCGGGATATCGCTCAGTTGTGCGCGAACCACAGCCATGTCGCGGGCGTTATAGATGACGCCGTCTTCTTGCTTGAAGGCTCCCTCGTGCTCTTCATCGACGACGATGGACCCCAAATCGTGGAACGGCAGAAACAGCGCCGAGCGTGCCCCGACGATGACCCGTGCCGTTCCTTCCACAACCGCTCGCCAGGTGGCGCGCCGTTGGCCTTGCGTTAGGTCTGAGTGCCATTCTGCCGGTGGATGGCCGAAACGCACACGGAAGCGATCAATCCATTGCGCGCTCAAGGCAATCTCCGGCAACAGCACCAAGACCTGACGGCTCCGATGAAGCGTGGCGGCGATGGCCTGAAAATAGACCTCGGTCTTGCCGGCACCCGGCACGCCGTCCAACAGTGTTACGGAAAAACCGCCTTTTTCGACATCCTGGACAAGCTTGTGCGCCGCTTCAGTTTGCGGTTTGTTCAGTTCCGGTCCCGGATGATTCGGGTCCGGAGTATCGGGCATGATCACGGGCGCTAACGATATCGCTTGCAGCGCGCCGGCCTCGGCTAGGCCCTTGATGACGCCGGGCGTCACCCCGGCTTCGCGAGCAAGTTCAGCCGCAATGCGGGGCGGTCCATTAGCGGCGGTTTCCAGCACCCGCTCACGAGTGGCTGTCATACGCAAATTAGGCTGTTCGTCGGCGAGGATATAACCGGTCAGCGGTTGTGGCGGGTCGAGCGCATCGGCGACGCTCATGGCCATTTTGAGGACGCCGCCGACGGGGTGCATGGCGTAACCCGCGACCCACTCGACGAACTTCATCGCGGTATCGCTCATCGGCGGGCATTCGTGGGGCGCGATGATTTTCTTGATGCGCTTAGGGTCGATATCCCCGCTGCCCGGCCCCCAGACAACACCCGAGCTGCGGCGCGGCCCCAAGGGAACCAGAACGAAGTCACCCGTGCCGGCCCTCATGTTTGCGGGCATGCGGTAATCGTAGGCATCGCTAAGTGGCAGCGGCAGACGCACGGACACCAGATCGCCGGCGGAAAAAATATGCCGTTCTTTCTGGGTGTCTGGTGCTCCTTCCGCCTTCATAAGGATGACGTTTGCCCCCACATATTTTTGATACTGCCGGCGTGTAGCCGTTCTGGCCCAGCCAACTGGGCGCAGTTGAAGCCGAGATGCTTGTACCAGAAATACAAGCCAATGAGATCAGCGATGATCTGCGATTTCAAAATATCCGGTTCCATGCCGAAACTTCCGTATTCTTTCGATACCATGCGTATGGCAAAGTCCAGCTCAACTAAGAGCCGTTGCCAATCGCGTACCTTGCGGGCGGAGGTTTTCGGCTCAACCCGGTAGTAGAAAACTGTCACCACCGGTGCTTGTGGCCCATGTTTGACCAGTAAAACGCAAATCTCTTGTCGACAAGCACGGTGCTTTTCACGGTCCCTCCAATCCATGTCGCCATCCTCCCATTTCAGTATTTCGCCCAGGCCTAAATCGGTATAATAGAGCGATTCGCCGCCTTGGCGAGGCATTGCGCTAAATGAGCACGCGGAAGGAAGAAGACATGACGAAATCCGGTGATCCGGCAGCCTCATCGGAGGAGCGGTCCGAGGCCCCTCTCACCGAGGCCGATGTGCTGGCCTTCCTCCGCGCTCATCCGGATTTTCTTGCCCGCCACCCTGATGTAATCGTCGAAATGTCGGCGCCTGGCCGCTGGTCTGGCAATGGCATCGTTGACATGCAGCAATTCCTAATCGACCGGCGCGGCATTGAAATGGACGAGCTTCGAGACGCTGCGCAGGACGTCATCGAGACTAGCCGCTCTAACATGTCGACACAGACCCGCACCCATGGTGCGGTGCTCAGCCTTTTGGCTACGCGGGCGTGGGGGGACGTGTTGCGGGTCGTTACCCATGATTGGCCTTTGCTGTTGGATATCGATGCTGTGGTGTTCGGGTTTGAGCCGGGTGAGGAATCAGTGCAGCACCTGATGGAAACCGATTTGCGGCCACTGCCACCGGGCTTCGTCGATAGTGTCCTTTCCGGCGACCAGGAGGTGCGGCTATACCGAGAGATCAACGACGACGGGACAATTTTTGCCGCTGCCGCCGGATTGGTAAATTCGGCCGCTTTGGCGCGGATCCACGCCGGATCGAACTGGCCGGTGGGTCTTTTGGCGTTGGGCGCGCGCGATGATGCCTTCCATCCGGGACAGGGAACGGAGTTGATTAGTTTCCTTTGTCGCGTCTTGGAAGCGTCCGTGGCGCGGACGCTGGAAACGGACGCCGTTTGAGTTTGCCGATGCTAGAACCCAACCTCGCCACTGCCATTGAGGAGTGGTGGGATTGGCTGCGCCACGAGAAACGTGCCTCCGAACACACTATCTCTAGCTACGGCCACGACCTTAATGGTTTCTTCAATTTCATCGCCGGCCACATCGGCTATGCGCCGGGCTTGCATGATTTGAAAGGGCTGCGCTCGACTGATTTTCGAAGTTTCCTGGCGGCCCGCAACGCCGATGGTTTATCCCGCACCTCGACGGCGCGTGCCGTCTCGACATTACGTGGTCTCTTCCGCTTTCTGGAAAAGCGCGGCTTCGCAACCAATGCCGCCATTCATGCGCTGAGGACACCCAAGGTGCCGAAATCGGTGCCTCGCGCGCTCACCGAAGACGATGCCGTGCTCACCGTTAATACCATCGAAGATTTAGCGTCTGAGCCCTGGATCGGCAAGCGTGACAAGGCGCTTTTAGCGATTCTCTACGGTTGTGGTCTTCGCATATCTGAAGCTCTTTCATTGGGCCGCGATCAGATCATGGGCGCCGAGGACCGAACGGGGATGCTTCGTGTGTTTGGCAAGGGCGGTAAGGAGCGCGTCGTGCCGGTTCTGCCGGCGGTTGCGGGAATGGTGCGAGACTACCTTGATGCCTGCCCGCATGACCCAGGTCCCGACGGACCACTGTTCTTGGGAAGACGTGGCAAGCGCTTGAATGCTGCCGTTGCGCAAAAGCAGATGCGTAGTGTCAGGCGCGCGCTAGGCTTGCCGGAGACCGCTACGCCGCACGCGATGCGCCACAGTTTTGCCACCCATTTACTGGCCGGTGATGGTGACCTCAGAACCATTCAAGAGCTTCTAGGCCACGCCTCGCTCTCGACTACGCAGCGCTACACCGATGTCGATGCGGCAAAGCTGCAATCGGTATATGACCAGGCTCATCCGCGCGCGCGGCGGAACCGGCGCTAATTACGCAATTTTATTTAAGTTCGACCTCAAGGAAGACGATCTCGTAATCGTTGGTGTTAACGTCGTCGTGCTCAACGCCGGCCTCGCGGAAATAGGGGAGGCCTTCTTTCAGTTCCCCGAAGGTTGCATAGTTCTCTCCGGCGATCAGTTTGAATCTTCCGCTGGTGCGCGGCGACACCACGTAATCGTACTTATGACGGTGGAAGCCGGTCGCTGCATCTGGCTTGAAACACCACTCGGTGATCCGTGTGCGCGCGTTGCTGATAAGGATGGTGGATGTTGCTGCTGTGCTTATTGCTCGGCCTCCTCGGCTTGCCATGGTGGCGAGGAACGCTCAGTCCTTGCGTCGGAGCAAGTAAAGTATGACCGGTCCCGTTGCTGCCACCGCTCCGGCGACGAAAACGCCCAAGCCCAGGAAAAGACGGTGTCGCCACCGATTCCTATCGGGCTCGTGGCATCGAGCACCACGCTGAAAATAAGGGGTCTCAGAAACGAGCCTGTGAAGCCGATGCAAGCGTGCAGGCTAGGGTCGCTCCCTTGTAGCCGTCTGGCACTTCGGCGATGGTGCCGGCAAGACCGATGCCGTTGAGTGTGCGGAACAAAAGAGCCACCCAGAAGCCTTCGGCCAAGAAGGCGTACCTAAACGTGGCCATAGCCGAGAGCGCCATGCAGGCGAGATAGATGTTCTTTGCCGGCTTACGGTCAGTGAGACTGACCAGGAAGGGGACGGTGCCGAGGTAACCGAGATAGTAGGTGCCGGTGATCCAGCCGGCTTCGGTCTTAGACAAGTTCCACGAGTCGATGAAGGTCGGCAGCAACGTCGGTACTGCCGCCAGGGGTAGCATGCTTAGCACTTCCTCCGAGCAGATGGTTGTCAGGATGGCGCGCTTGGATTTTGGCGGCGTCATCCCACGTAGAATTGGAATAGCGATCCAGCCGCCGTGGCACCGGTGACAGCGAGCACTATGTACCAAATGAACATCTGAGGCCGAACCAGTGCGAAGACGGCGACGGCGGCGGGGATAGAGGTCACCGCACCGGATACCAGGAAGGCCATGCCGGCTCCCGGCGCTACGCCCATCTCAATCAGACCATTGATCAGCGGCAGTGCCGCGAAGCCGTTAAGATAGGCCGGGATGCCGGCGAGTACGGCGATCGGAATGGCGAAGATGCTTTTGTTGCCTAAAAGATCGGCAATCGATTCCGCCGGCATGTAGTGCAGCATCAGGCTCTCCAGTACGAAAGCCAGGGTCATCCATTTGGCCAGGAACAGCGTCGTGTCTTTGGATTCGATGATGAAGGCGCTTCGGCGATCAACGTCAAACCAAAAACTCCATCGAATCTCCATCGTTTTTTTGACGCTGCTGGTGGCGCAACAGCCGGGCATTGCTTCTGGTCTTAACGGGTTGGCGAAGTTGCCATGCGCCATCACCAGGCGCGTCAAGAAGCCGCCATAGAGGCCGATAGCAACAGCGATGATTGTCAAACCAATGGCGAACTCAAGCCCAAGCGTGCCGGAGGCGAGGAAGAACTTGCCGGGATCCATCAACGGCGAAGACAGCCAGAACGCCATCACGGCCGGCACCGGAACTCCCATGGAGAGCAATGCGGCGATCAACGGAATGACGCCGCACGAACAAAATGGCGACACACCGCCGAACAAGGCGGCGAAGATGATCATCATCGTCATCCGTCCTTCGAACACTTTGGCAATGAGCCCATCGGCACCCGATGCCTTTGCATAGGCGGCGATGGCGATGGCGGCAAACAAGAACGGCGCGATGCCGAGCAGTGCCTTGAGTGCAAACTGGAAACTGGCTAGCGCTTGAGCCGGTTCAAATATGGCGATGATTGCGAAGATCACCGCGACGGCAATCCAGGCGCGATCAAAGCCACGGGTGGCCAAGGTAACGCGACGGCCGAAATCCGATGCGACGAGGACCAGGTTCGTCATGTTTGTTCTCCTAGGTGAGAATCTTATAGAACGCCATGGTCGATTTCTATTGTCTCTTTTATTATTTTTATATATCTGGAAATATAGAAATATCAAGGGTGGTCGGATGGAAACGCTGGAAGAATATTTCGAAAACAAACGATCCCAACAATAAGCTTGTGGCTGTCGAGACGAATTTTGTGGAAAAAACCATGCAGGTGTCATCCAATATCATCGATAATTCCCTGATGTTGGACAACTACACCGTGTCCGATCCCGACATCATGCGCCGGGGGATTGAATATTTTTCCCTGATAAACGGATCCAAAGCAATTTTTATAACGCCCTGCTGCGCAGCTCTGTATGACGAGAGAAGTATCATTGACACCCTGACCGTTCCTCATGAGGAGAAGAAAGTCGGTCAAGGGAGGACTTACGCCAGTTAGCGGTAAATGGGGTGGTGGAAAGTTTTTTCGAAAGTGAGAACACTAGAACCAGCGCGCTGTCCAACCATGCCATCCTCAACGTGCGGTCAGGCGTTTACATATGTATAGCCCTTCCGGCCATCGCTAGCGCCGCTTCCTTGACGGCTTCCGGTAGTCCCGGGTGGCCGTGGCAGATGCGGGCAATGTCTTCGGCCGAGCCGCCGAACTCCATGACGTTAACCACTTCCTGGATGAGATCACCGGCCTGTGGACCGATGATGTGGCAGCCTAAGATCGTGTCGGTGGCTTTGTCGGATAGAATTTTGACGAAGCCGTCGGTACTGGCGTTGCAACGCGCGCGGCTATTGGCGGTGAAGGGGAACTTGCCGGAATTGTATTCGATGCCGGCGTCTTTTAGTTGCTCTTCGGTCTTGCCCGCTGCCGCCACCTCGGGGTGCGTGTAGACGATGCCGGGGACCGAGTTGTAGTCGATATGGCCGCTCTCGCCGGCGATGATCTCGGCGCAGACGATGCCCTCGTCCTCGGCCTTGTGGGCCAGCATCATTCCACCAATCACGTCGCCGATCGCATAGATTCCTTCGACGTTGGTTTGAAAGTCGTCGTCGACGAGGATAAAGCCGCGCTCGTCGATGCTCACGCTGGCCTTCTTGAGACCCAACCCTTCCGTGTAGGGCTTTCTGCCGATGGCGACCAGCACCACGTCGGCCTTCATGATTTCAGGCTTGGCTCCTTTGGCCAGTCCGTCGTGCGGTTCCATGCTCAACGTAACGCCGGCGCGTGCCGTCTTGGCGCCGGTGACCTTGGTCTTCATCTTGAAGCTCATGCCCTGCTTTTTGAGGATGCGTTGCATATTCTTGGAGACCTCCGCGTCCATGCCCGGAAGCGCCACGTCAAGAAACTCGATGACGGTCACGGCGGCGCCCAAGCGCCGCCAAACAGAACCCAACTCCAGCCCGATCACACCAGCGCCGATGACAACCATGGTTTTCGGCACTTTTGGAAGTGAGAGCGCACCAGTGGAAGAGACGATCTGCTTCTCGTCGATCGCTACACCAGGAAGCCGTGTCACGTCAGAGCCGGTGGCGATGATGATGTTGACAGTTTTGAGGGTCTGTTTCTTGCCACCCCTCCTCAGAGGGTTTACGACTACCTCGCCGGGAGCGGTGATCTCGGCGTTGCCAACATGGTAGTCGATCTTGTTCTTCTTCATCAGGAACTCGACGCCCTTAGTCAGGTCATTAACGACCATCTCCTTGCGGCCAAGCATGGTCTTGAGATCGAGCTTGAGGCCTGAGACATGTACGCCGTGATCAGCAAACTCGTGCCCGGCCATCTCGTAGTGGTGCGAGGATTGTAACAAGGCCTTGGACGGGATGCAGCCGACGTTCAGACAGGTGCCGCCGAGCGTGCCGCGCTTCTCGACGATGGCAGTCTTGAGGCCCAGTTGCGCGGCACGGATGGCACCAACGTAGCCGCCGGGGCCGCCGCCAATAACGATCACGTCATACGCGTCACTCATGTTCCTGACCTTTCCGTTTTTGTTTCAGGGGTCATTGGCGGTCTTAGACGTCGAGCATGATGCGCTGCGGGTCTTCCAGGCATTCCTTCATGCGCACAAGAAAGCTAACTGCCTCCCGACCATCGATGATGCGGTGGTCGTAGGAAAGCGCCAGGTACATCATCGGCCTGACAACGACCTCATTGCTTACCGCCATGGGGCGGTTTTGGATCTTGTGCATGCCGAGGATGGCGGATTGCGGCACATTGAGGATCGGCATAGAATTTAAGGATCCGAAAACACCGCCGTTGGAGATGGTGAATGTGCCGCCCATCATCTCGTCCATGCCGAGTTTGCCATCGCGGGCCCGGTGGCCGAAGTCAGAGATCGTCCTTTCAATTTCGGCGTAACGGAATTGGTCGGCGTTCTTGATCACCGGCACGACAAGACCGTTTGGCGTCCCTACCGCAACACCGATGTTGTAGTAGTTCTTGTAGATCACCTCATCGCCGTAGATCTCGGCATTGACCGTCGGCCATTCCTTCAAGGCGATGCAGGCGGCGCGGACGAAGAAGGCCATGAAGCCAAGGCGCACGCCGTGCTTCTTCTCAAACGCGTCCTTGTAGGCGGCGCGAAGATCCATGACGGCGCCCATATCGACCTCATTCCATGTGGTAAGCATGGCCGCGGTTTGCTGGGCCTCTTTGAGGCGACTGGCAATGACCTTGCGGAGCTTGGTCATGCGCACGCGCTCCTCGCGCGGATCTTCCGGGCGCGGCGGTAGATCGCCAGCGGACTGAAATACGGGCTTAGGTGCCGCGGCGGCGAGGCCGGACCGCACCCGTTTCCCGGTGCTGGCGGCAATGGCGGCGAGTACGTCGCCCTTGGTCAGCCGCCCGTTCTTCCCGCTGGTGGGGATCAGGGCCGGATCGAGATCATTATCGTCGACCAGCTTGCGCACCGCCGGCGACAAGGTCTTGGCCGGAGCGGCTGAAGCCGTGACGGCAGGTGCCGGAACTGGAGCGGGTGCGGGAGCCGGGGGTGGAGCTGAAGCGATCGCTGATTCGGGTGCAGCGGTTGAGGCAGGGGCGGCTTCGGCGCCGGCCTTGGTCTCGTCGATAGTGCCCAAGACGGCGCCAACGGCGACGTCCTCGCCGGCTTCGACGACGATGGAAAGCAATGCTCCGGCGGCGAGCGCACCGACTTCAATAGAGACCTTGTCGGTCTCCAGTTCGACCAGTGGCTCGTCCAGCGCCACGGCGTCACCAGGTCCCTTGAACCATTTGGCGACAGTCGCCTCGGTGACGGATTCGCCCAGCGTGGGGACAACGATGTCAATGGTCATGATTTACCTCTTTGTTCCTGCTGGGTCTGTTTGTGAAGCGCGCTTGCGGCGCATGGTCTTAGTTGCTGGCTTGGCTGCCGGTTTGGGCTTGGCCTGGGCGGCCGGGTTTTTCGGCGGCACCGTGGTCGAGACGGCGCGGTGTCTCGGCTCAGGCTTCGGCAGCGTGAGCGCCAGGTCAACCAGTTTAGCCTGTTCGGCGTTGTGCTTCTTCATCAGCCCTGTCGCCGGTGATGCGGCTTCGGCGCGTCCGACGTACTCGGCCTGGCGCTGGTGGTGGCCGATCTCTTCGAGTACGGCCTCGAGCCGGTCGCGGATGAAGGTCCAGGACCCCATATTCTTGGGCTCCTCCTGGACCCAGACGATGTCGGCACTATGAAAGCGTTTCAGGTCCGAAGCCAAAACCTTGTGCGGGAAGGGGTAGAGCTGCTCGATGCGCATTAGGTAGACGTCGTTAATTTTGCGCCTCTCGCGTTCCTCGTAGAGGTCGTAATAGACCTTGCCGGTGCACAAGACGACGCGGCGGATCTCGTTGTCGGGCTTGAGACTGCGCTTCGGATCGTCGGTCAGGTCCTGGTCGTCCCAAAGCACGCGGTGGAAGGTCGAGTTCTCATCGAACTTATCGATCGACGATGTACAGAGTTTGTGCCTGAGCAGCGATTTAGGCGTCATCAGAACCAGGGGTTTGCGAAACTCTCGATGCAACTGGCGGCGCAGCACGTGAAAGTAGTTGGACGGCGTCGAGCAGTAACAGACTTGCATGTTGTCATCAGCACAGAGCTGCAGGTAGCGCTCGAGGCGTGCCGAGGAGTGCTCCGGTCCCTGGCCTTCGTAGCCGTGCGGCAGAAGCATAACCAAGCCGGACATACGCAGCCACTTGAGCTCGCCCGATGAGATGAACTGGTCGATGATCACCTGGGCGCCATTGGCGAAGTCACCGAACTGGGCTTCCCAAAGAACCAGCATGTTGGGCTCTGCGAGCGAGTAGCCGTATTCGAAACCGAGCACGCCGGCTTCTGAAAGCGGACTGTCGATCACTTCGTAAGGTGCTTGGCCGAAGCGTAGGTTGTTGAGTGGAATGTAGGTCTCTTCATTCTCCTGGTCGCGCAGCACGGAATGGCGCTGGGAAAAGGTGCCACGTCCGGAATCCTGGCCCGACAATCGAACGGCATGGCCTTCCAGAAGGACCGAACCGAAAGCCATGGCTTCGGCGGTTGCCCAGTCAAATCCCTTGCCGGTTTCGAACATCTGTTTCTTTTGGTCGAGTTGGCGCAAGATGCGTTTATGGGCATTGAAGTTATTCGGCACCCGGGTCAGGCCCACGCCGATTTCCTTCAACCGTTCGACCGAAACGCCGGTCTCGCCCCGTCGCGCATCGCCATAGGCAACCGAGAGGTCGGACCATACGCCGTCGAACCAGTCGGCCTTGTTGGCCTTGTAGTTGCTGGAGGCTTCGAAGGCTTCGTCAAGCTGGGCTGAGAAATCCCCGATCTGCTGGTCTACGTCTTTTTGCGTGAGGACGTTTTCGTTAACCAGCTTCTGGCTATAGATCTGCAGGGTTGTCGGGTGCGAGGAGATCTTCTTGTACATCAAAGGTTGCGTGAACATCGGCTCGTCGCCCTCGTTGTGACCGTGGCGGCGATAGCAGATCATGTCGATGACCACGTCCTTCTTGAAACGCTGGCGGTACTCAATGGCGATGCGCGCGCAGTGGGTCACTGCTTCGACATCGTCGGCGTTGACGTGGAAGATCGGCGCACCCACGATTTTGGCGACGTCTGAGCAATAGTGCGACGTACGCGAGAAGCGCGGTGCCGTGGTAAAGCCGATCTGGTTGTTGATAACGATGTGAGTGGTGCCACCGGTCCTGTAGCCGATCAGGTTGGAGAGATCGAGAGCTTCAGGCACGAGCCCTTGACCTGAGAAAGCGGCATCACCATGCAGCAACAATGCCATTACCTTTTCGCGCTCGTTGTCGTTGCGCAGTTTCTGTTTTGCGCGGACCTTGCCAAGGCAAACTGTGTTGGCGCACTCCAGGTGTGATGGGTTGGCGGTCAGAGACAGGTGTACGGATTTGCCGTCGAATACACGGTCTGACGAAGAGCCCAGGTGATACTTGACGTCGCCGGAGCCGCCGACGTCATCGGGGCTGGATGAGCCACCTTGAAACTCATGGAAGATTGCCTGGAACGGTTTACTCATGACATTGGCAAGCACGTTCAAGCGACCACGGTGAGCCATGCCGAGCACAATCTCTTCGACGCCGAGCTGGCTGCCGCGCTTGAAAATTTGCTCCATGGCCGGCACCAGGCTCTCGCCGCCATCTAGGCCGAAGCGTTTGGTGCCGGTGAATTTCTTGTCGAGATACTTCTCAAAGCCCTCGGTTTCGATCAGGCGATTAAGAATCGCCCGCTTACCCATCACGGTGAAATTCGGCTGGTTGTGGATGCGTTCAATGCGCTCCTGAATCCAGGCCTTTTCGTCTGGAGCCTGGATATGGAGAAACTCGATGCCGATGGAGCCGCAATAGGTTTCCTTGAGAATGGTCATGATCTCGCGGATCGTTGCCGATTCAAGACCCAGCACGTAGTTGATGAAAACCTGCCGGTCGAGGTCCTTGTCTTGGAAGCCATAGGTTGCGGGATCAAGTTCCGGATGTTCGGTTGGCGGGGAAATCTTGAGCGGGTCGAGGTCGGCCAGGAGATGACCACGCACGCGGTATGCGCGGATCAGCATTAAAGCGCGGAGCGAATCGAGCGTAGCTTCGCGGACTTTGGTTGCCGACATCCGCTCAGGGGCAAAGGCCTGATGTTGAATTTGCTGCGTCTGTTCGCGTGTCATTTGCTCAGACAGCGTTACCAGATCACCACGCCCAACAACGCCAGCGTCGCTCGGTGCCCAAGAGGCACCGCTCCGCTCGGCGTTTAGTTCCTTGGCCTCGTCGGCCAAATCGGCAAAGAATTCCTGCCAGCGGTGATCAACGGAATGCGGATCGTCAAGATAGCGCTCATACATCTCAGCGACGTAGACCTGGTTTCCGGAAAACAGAAACGCATTCGGATCAAGTTCGACCATAACACTTTAACACGCTGTTCGGCGCATTCTCCCTAGTGTGCTTGATCTGGCATCAGATCATCCGTTCAAGGCCTTCACCATTGTTTGGCCCAAGGCCGCCGGGCTATCCGAAACATGGATACCCGCAGACTTCATGGCTTCGATTTTGTCACCGGCGCCGCCCTTGCCGCCGGCGATAATGGCCCCGGCATGCCCCATGCGCCGGCCCGGAGGCGCGGTGACGCCAGCGATAAACCCGACCACCGGTTTTTTGGTGCCTGAATCCTTGATCAACTGGGCACCGTCTTCCTCCGCCGAACCGCCGATCTCACCGATCATAACGATGGCCTCGGTTTCATTGTCGGCAAGGAACATCTCCAGGCAGTCTACGAAGTTGGTGCCGTTAATGGGATCGCCACCGATGCCAATACAACTCGATTGGCCGAGCCCGGCTGCCGTCGTCTGGCCTACAGCTTCGTAGGTCAAAGTGCCGGAGCGAGAGACAATGCCGACCGAACCGCGTCGATGGATGTGACCCGGCATGATGCCGATTTTGCACTCGTCGGGTGTGATGACACCGGGGCAGTTGGGGCCAACAAGCCGTGTCGACGATCCTTCGAGGGCGCGTTTGACGATCAACATATCCATCACCGGTATACCTTCTGTAATACACACGACCAACGAAACTTTAGCAGCGATGGCTTCCAGGATCGCTTCCGCTGCGAACGGCGGCGGTACATAAATGGCGGAAGCATTGGCGCCGGTCTTGTTGAGGGCATCGGCTACCGTATCGAACACCGGGAGACCCAAGTGCTGCGAGCCGCCCTTGCCTGGCGTTACGCCGCCAACCATCTGGGTGCCGTAAGCAATAGCCTGTTCGGAGTGGAAGGTGCCTTGGGCACCCGTAAAGCCTTGGCAGATGACCTTGGTATTCTTATCGACGAGAACGGACATCAGGCGGCCTCCTTCACGGCTTTGACAACCTTTTCGGCAGCATCGCCTAGGTCGTCAGCGGAGAGAATTGGCAGTCCGGATTCCGCAAGTATTTGTTTTCCTTCTTCGACGTTTGTACCTTCGAGACGAACGACCAAAGGCACGTGGATATCGACCTCACGCGCAGCTGTCACTACGCCCTCGGCAATGATGTCACAGCGCATGATGCCGCCGAAAATATTGACCAGAATTCCCTCCACCTTGGGATCAGAGAGGATGATCTTGAAAGCGGCAGTTACTTTTTCGGCGGTTGCGCCGCCACCGACATCTAGGAAGTTGGCCGGCTCGCCGCCACAAAGCTTGATGATATCCATGGTCGACATGGCCAAGCCTGCACCGTTGACCATGCAACCGATGGAGCCGTCGAGCGAGATGTAGCTGAGATCAAATTTCGACGCCTCAATTTCTTTCTCATCCTCTTCGTCGGTGTCACGCATCTCCATTACGTCGGCATGGCGGTAAAGAGCGTTGTCATCAAAATTGACCTTGGCGTCGAGCGCCATAACATGGCCAGCGCCGGTGACCACGAGCGGATTGATTTCGACCAATGAGCAGTCCAGTTCCACGAAGGCATCGTAAAGCGATGTCATCAACTTTACCGCCGACTTAATCTGATCGCCTTCGAGGCCGAGCCCGAAGGCCAGTTCGCGGGCGTGGAAGCCTTTGAATCCAACGGCAGGATCAATGGCTATCTTAAGAATTTTCTCAGGCGTCGCAGCCGCCACTTCCTCGATCTCCATGCCCCCCTCGGTTGATGCCATCATTGTCAGGCGTGATGTCTCACGGTCGAGCAACATACCGAGGTATAGCTCGCGTGAAATGTCGCAACCTTCCTCTATGTAAAGGCGCTTGACCTCTTTGCCTGTTGCACCGGTCTGCTTGGTAACCAGAACATGCCCGAGCATCTCTTCGGCGCTTTTCTTGAGCTCTTCGACGGAGTTTACGACGCGCACGCCGCCCTTGCCGCCGGGATTGTTCTGGAAACGCCCGGCGCCGCGACCACCGGCATGAATTTGAGATTTTATAACGTAGACCGGGCTACCCATTTCCTCCGCCGCTGCCATCGCCTCATCAACGGTGAACGCCACTTTGCCGCGAGGAACGCTGACACCATATTTGGCAAGCAGCTGTTTTCCCTGATACTCGTGAATGTTCATGATTACCTCTTCGTTTCGGAGAAGATGACAGTCCTGCTACTTTCTTGTGGCGAGTTTCCGCCGGGTTGGCGCTTTCTTGGTCGGTGCTTTTTTTACGGGGGCCTTTTTTTGCGCAGCTTTTTTAGTTGGCACCTTCTTTGCCGGTGGGGCCGCCGTTTTAGAGGCTTCGCGTTGCAGCTTTTGCGTCAGGGCGACCAGACCTTTCACAGCACCGACGGATTTCCGGAACATAGAGCGCTCCGTGGCGTCAAGCTTGATTTCTACGATCCGCTCGACACCGTTGGCGCCGATCACCACCGGAACACCGACGTAAATGCCTTTGACACCATATTCGCCTTTTAAATAGGCCGCACAGGGCAGTACGCGTTTCTTGTCTTTCAGGTAGCTGTCGGCCATGGCAATGGCGGAAGAGGCCGGCGCATAAAACGCGGAGCCGGTTTTCAGAAGACCGACGATTTCACCGCCGCCCACGCGGGTGCGTTGGACAATTTCGTCAATGCGTTTTTGTGTAGTCCATTTCATCTTCACCAAATCCGGCAGCGGGATGCCGGCGACAGTGGAGTAACGAATTAACGGGACCATAGTGTCGCCGTGGCCGCCGAGCACAAAGGCGGTGACGTCTTCGACGGAAACGTTGAACTCTTCGGCCAGAAAATACTGGAACCGCGCTGAATCGAGTACGCCTGCCATGCCGACGACCTTGTTGTGTGGGAGGCCGGAAGCGTCGCGTAGCACCTGGACCATGGCGTCTAGGGGGTTGGTAATGCAGATGACGAAGGCGCTCGGCGCGAACTTCTTGATGCCGGCGCCAACCTGTTCCATGACCGATGTATTGATGCCAATCAAATCATCGCGGCTCATACCTGGTTTGCGAGCAACGCCGGCGGTGACAATAATGACGTTGGCGCCGCGGATCGCCGTATAGCTTTTTGCGCCGCTCAGTTTTGCATCGAAGCCCTCGACGGGGGACGCCTCCGCGATGTCCAGAGCCTTGCCCTGGGGAATGCCGTTCACGACATCAAACAGGACAACATCTCCTAGTTCTTTAAGGCCGGCCAAAAGGGCCAACGTGCCGCCGATGTTTCCCGCGCCAATAAGCGCGATTTTGTTTCGTGCCATTAAAAGTTTCTCCGTGCTAGCGATTGCGGGCCTATAACTACGCGGCCGGTCGTTCGCAGCGGCCTTGAGCCTACTTGTCGTAATGATTTTAATTGGTCAGAGCAAGAAATTCACTGGAAAATTACAGATTTTTAGACTGATTGGTCCGGAACTATGGCCTCAACTTGCCGTTGGAAAACGGGTAAATTAGCCGCGATGAGGTAACGCCATGTACTCGGGCGATTGCATTTCGATTAGGCGCGATGATGTTCGCTCAAATTCGAAGGAGCCGTCACCTTCCGTGTAGAGTTCCGTTGGTCCGGCCTCAGCCGAGCAAATTAGCTTCACTTTGGCATCATAAAGCGCATCGATCATGGTGACGAAACGTTTCGCTTGGTCACGTTTGGCCGGGCTCATGCGCGGAATCTCAGCTAGCACTAGGGTATGAAAACACTCGGCAACCGAAAGATAGTCGCCCGGCCCCAGCGGCTGTTCGCAAAGGTCTCGAAAACTGGCATAGGCGATGCCCTTGGCCACCTTCGGCATCATCACCTCGCGGCCGTTGACGGAGAGTGTGCGCGACCTGACCGGCATGCCGACTGATAATTTGTAAAAAGCTTGATCCAATCGTTCTGTAGTTTTCTCGCCGGTTGGGGTTAGATAGACGTCCATTGAACAGAGTTTTTCGAGACGAAAATCCTTACCACTATCCACCTCAACGGCTTTCATCTTGTCCATGAAAACATCGATAAAAGGCAAGAAACGTTCGCGTTGAAGACCATCCTTATAGAGATCTTTGGGGTGGCGGTTGGATGTAGCGACGACAACGATACCACGTTTGAATAAGGCCTCGAAAAGACGGCCCAGGATCATTGCGTCCGCGATATCGGTGACGTGGAACTCATCGAAGCAAAGCAGCCAAGCCCGCTCGACGATAACTTTGGAAAGCGCCTCCACCGGGTCTCGGCTGTCTGGAACCTTTCCGTCTTTCTGTGCCTCGCGGAAAGTATGCAGACGTTTGTGGACCTCCTGCATGAAAGCGTGGAAGTGAACGTGTTTCTTGTCTTTCTCATCGACCGGGCAATGGTCGAAGAAGAGATCCATCAGCATGGTCTTTCCCCGGCCAACACCACCCCAGACATACAGCCCCATGGGCGGTGATTTTTTTCCACCGTGCAATGACAGACGCGCGCGCCAGCCGGTCTTACCCATCTGGCGGCTGTATTCCGAAAGCGCATCGGAAAGCATTTGAAGGCTCCGCATCGCTTTGGCTTGGCTGGGGTCGGCCTTGATTTCACCATCTTTGATGAGGGTTTGATAGGCGTCCAAAGGTTCGGTAACAACGAACAAAAGCGTTTCCTACTCTGCCGTTTCCAATGCGGATTGGTCGATGCTAAACAGTTGTTCCATTTCTTTCCGGGTGGCGTAGCCGGAGTTGTGTTTTTTCATCTCCGGCAACGTGACATCACTCCAGTTCACTACTTGACCCGCTTCGACGCCGACATTTAAAGCGAGGCCATTGGCCAGTCCGATTGGCACCGCGCCCAGTAAGAGTGAATCGCTGGCGGCCATGAGCTGGCCCCAGACTGTGAAGCCGCCCTCGCCATCGAGTATTTCGCCGGCGGCGAGGTCGCGTTTCGCTACTGCCACAACATCACCGCGAAAGCCATTGGGAGAACCAGTCGGCTGGTTGTTGATCGCTGCCCAGGCGACGCTGATGCCAAGTTCCAGCCCGATCAGATGACAGGGTCGCCAAAGCGCTGAATAGCGTCCACTCGCGTCGGTAATCAGGCCATAGTCGGCGAAGCATCGTTCGACATAGTCGCTGGACGCTTCGAAGGTGACGTAAACACCCCACCTGAGGTCGTGCTCAAGATCGGTTCCATCACGCTCCTGGCTGGAAATGACCTCTACCTGGCCCTTGTGAGCGAGCATGCCGCCCGCTTGCCCGGGGATCAGGGTTGAGGCAATCTCTTCGACGTTGCACGGTGGAAACACCAGGCCTCCGGGAGCAGGCGTCAATCCAGTGGCATTGGCGACAGCCGCCATCTCAATTCCAGACTTTGTGCCATCAAGGAAGGAGTTGAACATCTTCGGGTTCATTCCGCTTTTCTCGGCATGATCCGCCGTGAGGCCGTAGTAATTCCAGACAGTCTCTGGCGTTGAGGCGTGATATTCCGGCATGTACTTGGTGCCCTTGCCGGCAGCTACAACTTCGAAGCCGCAAGTACGCGCCCAATCGACCTGTTCGCAAATCAATGCCGGCTGGTCACCATAGGCCATGGAATAGACCACGCCGGCATCACGCGCCTTCTTGGCCAGTAGCGGCCCGCAAAGTACATCAGCCTCGACGCTGGCCATGATGATGCTGCGGCCGTATTCTATGGCGGCCAAGGCATGGCGGGTGCCGAGATCTGGATCACCAGTCGCTTCGATGATGACATCGAGACCATCTGCGGCAATCAAAGCATCCGCGTCTTCGGTGACAAATGTCATGCCCGTGGAAAGCGCCTCGGCAGGTGACGCCGCGCCATATTTCTCTGCCGGCCAACCGGTGTCGGCAAGGTTTTGCCGGGCGCGTCCGGGATTGAGATCGGCGATGATCATGACATGCTGGCCTAGCGTGCGCTGCGCTTGCGAGAGAAACATGGTGCCGAATTTGCCGGCGCCGATGAGGCCGACACGAATGGGTTGGTTCCGTTCGGCCCGGGCTTGCAACAAGCGGTGCAGATTCATATGCACAAATCCTTTTCAGGCGATATGCTAGAGGCACAGTTATACCGCAATTAGTTCCGTCTAAGAAAGGATCACCCGTGGACCAATTCAATGCGTTCGTACTGCAGAACGGAGCCCAGATCCGCTTGAGCGTGTTCTTTGGGATTCTGGTCACAATGGTGGTTTGGGAATTCCTTGCGCCGCGTTTGGCACTTTCTTTGCCGCGCATTCGCCGGTGGCCGGCGAATTTGGGCATCGTCGTCCTAAATACCGTACTGGTTCGGATGCTATTTCCCATAATGCCGGTAGGTGCTGCCATGTTGGCGATTGAGAATGGTTGGGGGCTTTTCAATACTATGAGTGTCCCTGTCTGGTTGAGTGTCGTCGCCAGCGTGTTGATTTTGGATTTTGCCATCTACGGCCAGCATGTGGTGTTACATAAAGTGCCTTGGCTTTGGCGGTTGCACCGTATGCACCATGCGGATACTGGTTTTGACGTGACCACGGGCGCGCGTTTCCATCCCATCGAAATTCTGTTTTCTATCGTTATCAAGTTGGCAGTTGTCGCGGCGATAGGCGCGCCGCCGGTAACCGTGGTCATTTTCGAAGTTTTGCTCAACGCAACGGCCATGTTCAATCACGGCAACGTAAGTCTGCCTCTGGGGCTTGACCGGGCGCTACGCTTGATTATCGTGACGCCGGATATGCACCGCGTACATCATTCTTCAGTACGTGCCGAGACCGACAGCAATTTCGGTTTTAATCTCTCTATTTGGGACCGGTTCTGCGGCACTTATATCGCGCAACCCGAGGCCGGACACGAGGGCATGGAGATCGGCCTGCAGTTGTTCCGTAATCCTGTCGAACAGCGTCTCGACAAAATGCTGGCGCAGCCGTTTCGCTAAGGGGAAACCCAATGCCATTGGAGTTTCTTGTTACATCGATAGTGGTTATTGTGTCACCTGGAACGGGCGTTCTCTTCACCTTGGCGATTGGTCTGGGCCGCGG
>CAYXUT010000003.1:25180-41058 GCA_964468005.1 uncultured Magnetovibrio sp.
GCTTAGCCCTAGGTCCTTCAAGTTCAGGCTCGGCACATCCTTTTTTCAATTTCCGCCGCTACCGCGTCCGCGTCGGCACCACTGGCAGCGCGCACGCCATTTGCCGCGCCCTGCGCATCTTCTGCCTCGCGGTTCTGGCTCATCTTGAACTTGCCTTCAAGCCGCTCGATTGGCATCTCGAACGCTATGATGCTCCTCAATTGCGCCGCTACCTTTCCCTTGGAGAGTTTGTCCATTGACCAGTTTCCTGTAGCGTCATTTTCATTATCGCCAACAAGCTGCCAAAGAACGTCCGTAACCTCGCCGGGGTCTTGCATTACCCGGGGTTTTCCGTAGGCGTGGACGGTGGCGTAATTCCAAGTCGGAACCTGTCCCTCGCTTACGTACCAGTTAGGGGAGATGTAACTGTGTGGTCCCTGGAATACAGCCATGGCCTCGCGTTCGCCATCGAAATCCTGCCAGTGGTCGTTGGCGCGCGCCAAGTGGCCGAGCAACCGGCCGTTCTTGCCACCGTCGTCCACGTGCAAGGGCACGTGGGTACCGACCGGTACGCCGTTGCGGGCCGTGACCAAGAGGGCGAAGTTAAATTGGCGCATCAGCGCAGAGAGAATATCTGGATCTCTTTCTTCGAAATGTTTAGGGACATACATGGTGCACACTCCGTTTGTTAAGCGGTGAGCGGAACAAAATACAAATGGAACTCTCTAACGACCTATTACAGAAAACATTAAGGAGCCATTATATGGGCTATTTGCCTTGAAATTTTGGCGACCGTTTTTCCATGAAGGCGGCGACGCCCTCAACGCCATCGTCACTGGCATTGATGGCATTGACCTGGGCGCGCGCGATGCCAGCAATCTCGGTCGGACCTTTGGGGATGGCTTCGGCGACGAAGCGTTTTAACATGCGCGACGGCAAGGGCGCCTGCGCGGCAATGCGCTCGGCATAATCCATGGCGGTATCCATAACATCATCCGCTGGGACCAGTTTGTTGACGTACCCGACCTCGTAGGCGCGCTCGGCGGTGATTGGATCACCGGTGAGCAGCAGGTCCATGGCAATCTTGTGTGGGATGCGGCAGGCCAGGGTTGAGATTAGTCCGCCGGAAAAACCAATCTTCACTTCGGGGTATGAAAACAAGGCGTCTTCGGCGGCAACTAGGATATCGCACATGGTGGTCAGCACCATGCCACCGCCGACGCACCAACCCTTGATCGCCGCCACTACCGGCTTATCAACTGGCACGCCGATGCTTGGGATGGCTCGGAAAAGGTCGTGCGGAATCGCTTTCAGGTCGGCGCCTGCTGAAAACGACGTGCCATCGCCGGTGAGTATCGCGACACGGTCGTCGTCTGATGCCATGAAACGAGTCCATGCAGTTTCAAGTCCCGAGACAATATGCGCATCGAGCCGGTTCATGCGTTCGGCACGGTTTATGGTAATGACCGCAATGTGGTTGCTCGAGGCGAAAGAAACGGCGTCAGAACTCATGTCAACCGCGCCGGACCAGGGCTGCCTTGATAGAACCGATGGCCTTGCCCGGATTCAGGCCTTTTGGGCAAGCGTTGGTGCAGTTCATGATTGTGTGACAGCGGTATAGCCGGAACGGATCGTTGAGGCTATCAAGTCGCTTCCCGGCTGCCTCGTCGCGGCTATCGGCAATCCAGCGGTAGGCCTGTAACAGAATGGCGGGACCTAAGTATCTGTCGCCGTTCCACCAATAGCTCGGGCAACTGGTCTGGCAGCAGAAGCACAAGATGCATTCCCAAAGTCCATCCAGCTTTTCACGCTCTTCAACACTTTGCAGCCGCTCGCGGTTGGGGGCCGGGGTATCAGCCTGAAGCCAGGGCTCAATAGAACGATACTGGGCGTACGGCACGTTGAGGTCCGGCACCAAATCCTTAATCACCGGCATGTGTGGTAGCGGATAGATCTTTACCTCGCCCCGGATGTCGCTAATCGGCTTGGTGCAAGCCAGCGTGTTGGTGCCGTCGATATTGAATGAGCAGGAACCGCAAACACCTTCGCGACATGAGCGCCGGAAAGTCAGGGTCGAATCGATCTCATTCTTGATCTTGATCAGCGCGTCCAGGACCATCGGTCCACAGGTATCTAGATCGACTTCGAAGCTATCGAGGCGTGGGTTTTTACCGGTATCTGGATCATATCGGTAAATGTTGAAGGTTTTCGTATTGGTCGCGCCGTCGGCAGCGGCAAAGCTCCTGCCAGAACCGACGGTGGAGTTCGCGGGAAGAGAAAATTCAACCATTGTGCCGCCCTCTAATAGATCCGTTCTTTGGGTTCGATGTAATCGACTTCGTCGGTCAGCGTATGTGCATGGACCGGGCGGTAATTGATGGTGACTTTTCCATCCGCATCGATCCAGCCGAGCGTATGCTTCATCCAGTTTTTATCATCACGAATGGGGAAGCCCTCATGCGCGTGGGCGCCGCGGCTTTCCTTGCGGGCTTCGGCCGAGTACATGGTAACTTTGGCGTTGATCATCAGGTTTTCTAACTCGAGACTTTCAACCAAGTCCGAGTTCCAGATCATGGAGCGGTCAGACACTTGGATATCCTCCATGCCATCCCAAACCTTATCGATGAGTTGAACACCTTCGGTGAGTACCTCCGAGGTGCGGAATACGGCGGCATTGTTCTGCATGGTTCGCTGCATATCGTTGCGCAGTACGCTGGTTTTGGTGGCGCCATCGGCATGGCGCAGTTTATCAAGGCGCTCCAGCGCCGCATCAGTGCAACCTTCACGGAACGGCCGTAAGGGTTCACCCGGTTTGATAAGATTAGTTGCTTGGATGCCAGCGGCACGGCCAAACACCACCAAATCCAGCAAAGAATTGGTGCCAAGCCGATTGGCGCCGTGAACGGATGCAGAAGAGCATTCGCCAACTGCCAACAGGCCCGGCGCTAGACCATCTGGATTTTCGGCGGTCGGGTTCAGTGCCTCGGTCATGTGGTTCGTCGGTATGCCGCCCATGTTATAGTGCACGGTTGGGATTACCGGGATCGGCTCTTTGGTGCATTCGACACCGGCGAAGATCTTTGCCGATTCGGTGATGCCGGGCAGGCGTTGGCCGAGAACATCGGCACCCAGGTGTTCAAGATGTAGGAAGATGTGATCGTTTTCAGGCCCGACACCGCGCTTGTCCCGAATCTCCATGGTCATCGAGCGGCTGACCACGTCGCGGCTGGCAAGATCTTTTGCTGTTGGCGCATAGCGCTCCATAAAGCGCTCGCCCTCGGAGTTGGTAAGATATCCACCTTCTCCACGCGCACCCTCGGTGATCAGGCAGCCCGATCCATAAATGCCGGTCGGGTGGAACTGCACGAATTCCAGATCCTGAAGCGGCAGGCCGGCACGCGACACCATGGCATTGCCGTCACCGGTGCAGGTATGCGCCGACGTGCAAGAGAAATAGGAACGGCCGTACCCGCCTGTTGCCAATACGATCAGGTGGCCTCGGAAGACGTGAATGGTGCCATCATCCAGATTCCAGGCGACGACGCCCTCACACGTACCGTCTGAGCCCATAATCAGGTCGAGCGCGAAGTATTCGACGTAAAATTCGGCGTTGTGCTTGAGTGATTGCTGGTAAAGAGTGTGCAGCATAGCGTGGCCGGTACGGTCGGCGGCAGCGCAAGCGCGTTGCACCGGTGCTTCCCCGAAATTCCGCATGTGGCCGCCGAAGGGACGTTGGTAGATCGTGCCTTCCTCGGTGCGAGAAAAAGGCATGCCATAGTGTTCGAGCTCGATGATCGAGGGCACGGCTTCGCGGCACATGTATTCAATGGCGTCCTGGTCGCCAAGCCAGTCGGCGCCCTTGACCGTGTCGTACATGTGCCATTCCCAGTGATCCTCGGTCATGTTGCCGAGCGCCGCCGAGATACCGCCTTGGGCTGCGACAGTGTGACTGCGGGTCGGGAAAACTTTGGTAATGCAGGCGGTCTTCAGGCCGGCCTCGGCCATGCCGAGCGTCGCGCGCAGTCCTGCGCCCCCTGCGCCGATGACGACAACCTCATACTTATGGTCGATAATCTCATATGCCTTGGTCATCAGGCATCAGCCCCCGAAAGTCAGTCGCATGACGGCGAAAATACATGACGCGCCAAACAAGACCGCAATGGCCTTGATAATCAGGAGCAGGGTGATTTTTGTGGCTTCAACGTGAACGTAGTCCTCAATGACGACCTGCAAGCCCAACTGTGCATGGTGAAACATGGAGATAATGAGCAAGATCAGTATCACCGGATTTTCATGGCGGCCGACCCAAGCAGTAACCGTCGCCAAATCAGCACCTATCAGGCTCACCATGGAAAAGACGAACCACAGCGCCAGCGGAACAAGCGCTATTCCCGTAATGCGTTGCCAGCGCCAATGATGGGCACCTTCGTTGTTGGAGCCGAGGCCACGGGCGCGGCTAAGGTGCGAACGCATTTCCATCATGCGCCTCCCGCCGCCGAATAGCTGATCACTAGGGTCAATACGGTCATGCCAGCGGCAAATAAAAGCACCAGCCAGCCGGTCATTCGAAGTTTATCTAGCTCAAAGCCCCAGCCGAAATCCCAGGCGAGGTGCCGGATACCGTTCGCAAGGTGGTAAAACAAAGAAAAAGTGAATCCCCAAAGGATCAACTGACCGATCCAAGATCCAAATACGGCTTGTGCCGAAGCAAACGTCTCAGCGCCGTATGTTGCCGACAAAAGCCAATAAGTGAAAAAGATTGTCCCCGCGGCAAGCGCGACACCACTCAGGCGGTGTGTGATAGATAGGAATGAAGTGATTTGCGGCCTGTAGACCTGGAGATGTGGCGACATAGGCCGGTTGTTTTTCGCCATTATGATGCCTCACGTCTGAGAATCCCCGCCACCTGTTCGGGCGGCACTCAACCCATACGTAATGGGCGGTTCCGAGCAAGTCAATCTTCGCACATGCAAGATGCTTTCACATAAAATTTGGTATAATATATGCCACTAATTTTTGAGATTGTGTGCAAGTTCGGAAATAGAAAGGCTTGTCAATCGCCGTCGAAAACGGTTGACCTTAGTGGTGGCGGAAGCCGCATTGGATAAGGTTCTGTATATAAAGCCGTATCCTATACCTATGGATAACTCGTATGGAAAAACTGTGCACATTTTGTGGAAACTGCTATCTATTATGCACAGAAAAGAACCTTTACCCCCGTGTTTCTCGGTTGCCCGCTAGACGCCCTTGACGCACGCTGTGAGTGCATGCGAAAGCGCTGATCGGGCGTTTGGCGGCACTGTCCAAGGGAGGCTTGCCTTCCGCGGCAGGGCCAAAAATCGCCGCGATGTTAAGCAGCGAGCTTCGGTTCGCGGCATGACGTGGCAAGGCTAGCGGGTTCGGTATCTGGTTTCGGCCAAGTTCCAAACTGGCAAGCTGGTGGCAGTGGTTTTGACACCATGTGGGTCCTGGGGGCGAGGATCATTGATCCTTCGGGAGGCGATTCTCGTCATGCCCCGCTGACGCTGGACAACCGGCAACGGTTGTTTTGGCTGGAGACAGCCAAGGCGCTCGGGTGTGGGACTGGAATGGCGATGAGGCCATGCCGGGGTTCGCGTTATTGGAGGGGCTGGCGACAGTCGCTTTGAGAAACGAACTCCACCGACCGATCCGTTGAATGATCTCTGCCCAGGGTGCGTTCAACGATCAGCCGGTGTGGCGAGAGGCGGCTTTTGATATGCACGGAGCCTGGCCGGCTCCAAGAGGTGTCAGGGTGCGTTGTCTCGGCGGCGCTCTCGCAGGTTTCCCAGGACCTGCGTCCCTGACGCCTCTTTCATTATCAAAGCGCCGAGTCCGTGACAACAATATTTTGTGTTTCCTTGGCTATTCTACGAATACATTGGATAGACCAAGGATACGTCATGGTTTTTATTTGATTCTTTTCAGCCTGTTAGGTTCGCTGGCGCACCAAATGGTCAGTTCAAAAAAAATTAGCTATTTACCGGCAGCACACAATTAAGACTAGTTTTGATAGGGTGTTACTCCATTTTTAGAGAAATAGATTCGCCGACCCCTGGTGCGAGCATGCTCAGCGGCGGATCATCAGGACAGTATAGTCAAAATCCAACACCACTGAACTTAGCGGTTTTCCATCGTTATCTTTATCCGGGAATGTTCCGCACGGCCGGTCTTTGCTGGCTACAGTGCGAACACGGAGCGCTCCGAAATCTTCACAACCAGGGATTTCGAATTTTTCAAGGATTTCCGACCAAGCGTAGATGGTGTCGCCGCCAAACGTTGGATTGGTGTGTGCACCGCCATTGATGGCAGCGATTTTGAAGGCGTTGGCCAGCCCATTGAAACTGAGAGCGCGTGCCAAGCTGACGATATGACCTCCATAGATTAAACGTTTGCCAAAACGTCCGGCCTGCTGTTCGTACTGGTTGAAGTGGACCTTGGCGGTATTCTGGTAGAGCCGCGTTGCAATCATGTGCTCGGCTTCCTCAATCGTCATGCCGTCCACGTGGTCAATACGCTCACCGCACTGATAATCGCCCCAGAAATGCGGGCTGCCGCTAATCTCGGCGGTATATCGTTCAGGGTTGCTCAGGAATGGTGCAACGAGATCCACGACGTCAACCGCTCCCGGAAGTTCGGGGACAGTTGGCTTTGGCGCGGGGGCATCCGAACAGAGTTTGCGCACCATGACCCATCGTACATAGTCGAGAACAACCTCGCCATCTTGGTTCTGGCCAGTAGAACGTACGTAAACCACGCCGGCTTTGCCGTTGGAGTTTTCCTTGAGGCCGATAACCTCGGACTGAGCCGAAAGTGTATCGCCAGGGTAAACGGGAACGCCGAAGACGCCCCTTGCATAACCCAAATTGGCCACCGCATTGAGCGAGATGTCTGGGACAGTCTTACCAAACACGGTGTGAAAAACCAAAAGATCGTCGATCGGCGCGCCGGGGAGCCCAAGGTCGGATGCCAGCGCATCCGACGAGTTCAGTGCGAACCGCGTACCATAGAGACTGGTGTAAAGCGCCACGTCACCCTCGGTCAGGGTGCGCGGAGTGGCATGGACGATCTCCTGCCCAAGTTCGAAGTCCTCGAAAAAGTTACCGATGTTTGTTTTTTCCGGCATGAACTAGCTTTCCGCATTATCCATGGCGGCGATAGCGTCAGCCATGGTAACTAGCCGCTTGGCTTGTTCGACGTGCAGATTTTCGATTAGCTTGCCGTCGATCAGCAATACGCCTTTTCCGGCTTTTTCGGCCTCGGCATGAGCGTCTATGACCCGCTTCGACCAAGCGACTTCCTCGTCTGCCGGGGCAAAGACCTCATTTGCGGTATCAATGGTTTTTGGATGGATTAGGGTCTTGCCGTCCATGCCCAGTTGCCGACCTTGGACACATGATTGGCGAAAACCGGCGACATCCTCCAGATCAAGATGGACGCCGTCCAGAACCGCGAGCCCTGCGGCGCGGCCGGCAAGAATGCAGAGCTCCAGCGAAGCCATGAACGGTATGCGGTCTAGCGTGTGTTGGGCGCCCAAATCCTTGGCTAAATCGGACGTACCCAAAATGAAACCGCCAAGCCGATCATGGGCGAAGGCGATGTCCTCGGCATGCAGGATACCGAGCGGCGTTTCCATCATGCACCAGATAGGCAGGTCGGTCCGCGCCCCTGCTTCATCAAGATAAGAGATAGCATCGAGAACTATCTGGCGGCTCTCGACCTTGGGCAGCACGACACCGTCGCATTTCATGGCTGCGGCGGCCGCGAGGTCGTCGGCACCCCAAGGGCCGTTAAGACCATTGGTCCGAACTAAGACTTCGCGTTGGCCATATCCACCTTCGTCCAGAGCTTGGGTAATCTGTTCACGAGCCAGTGTCTTGGCGTCGGGCGTGACAGAGTCCTCCAGATCCATGATCAGTCCATCAGCGCCAAGTATGCGAGCTTTCTCGAGCGCACGCGAGTTGGAGCCAGGCATATAAAGGTATGAGCGGCGGGGACGTGCAGTGGTGAACATGGGAATCTCCGAAATTTGCCGATCTTATGTCCAAAAGCGGCTGGCACTATAATCCTTGGCTTCGGTGTGGCAAGCTCACGGCTATGACAATCATCAGCGCTCAGTCTCATGTTTCTTATGGTTACGTCGGCAATAGTGCCGCTGTGTTTGCGCTCAGGCGTTTGGGTCATGAGGTTTGTCCAGTGCATACGGCCTTGTTGGCCCATCATCCGGGCTACGGCAGCTTTAACGGTGCTCTGACGCCTCCGGAGACGGTTAGTGCGATTCTGCAAGGATTGCAATCGATTGGTGTCTATACGGAGTGTTCGGCATTGTTGAGCGGATATTTGGGCTCGGTGAAGACTGGTGAGGCGGTTCTTGGTGCCTGGCGTGAAATCCAGAACGCTGCGCCTGATGCCGTTTATTGTTGTGATCCGGTTATCGGCGACGTCGATGAAGGCGTATATGTGGATTCTGCCCTACCGGACTTTTTCCGGGAGCGAGCATTGCCGAAAGCGACGGCAGCAATTGTCAACGTGTTTGAAGCAGGATTTTTGACGGGCGAGGAGGTCACCGATGTTGCCTCGGCAATCCATGCTGCTGATCAAATTTGTTCGCTGGGACCAGCCATGACAATTGTAACGTCGGTGCGAGTGGAAGAGAGAGGAGGTGGGCAGTCTGTTGGTAATTTGTATGTGGATCCCGATGGGATCTGGCTAGCTCGGAGCTCTCGGATTGACCTAAAGGCAAAAGGTCCGGGTGATTTTCTAACAGCATTGTGGCTAGGGCGGTTCGTGCAGACCCGCGATGGCATTGATGCGTTACGGTTTGCCGTCGGTGGAGCCCAGATGGTTATCGAAAATGCCAATGTGTGCGGATCTGTGGAATTGCCAATTGTGGAGACGGCTGAAGCCTGGCTCTCGCATTCCCAAGATGTTCCCATTGAAAGGTTAAGATAATAGATTACTGAAATAATGGAGTTTTGTTTTCATATTCATTTATGTCTTTCAAAACTCCCCCCTTCCGACCAGGAGATGTGATCAAATTCAGAGGTGCCGATGGACTGCCCCAATCTTTAGTAGACAAACCCGAAATGTTTTCGATAGCCTAACGCCCTACATACCAATCACCAAGACACGGCATTCTGACATCAATGATTTCGCCGTAAAGTTGCTCTCTGCCAAGGTGCTGTTTGGGCATATCGGTAACACTATTGAGCATCCGCGTCAGTTCGTCAGGAGACCGAATTTTGTGGGTCCGATCAGCGGCGGTGAATCTAGAAGGTTGATGGTGACTAGCGCGGTAAACCCAAAGAGGCGAAGGTCGTGCAGCGCACGAACAAGGAAATGTCGTGAAATGAAACGGACGCTTTCCTTAATTCTGACAGCGGGGTGGAGAACTAACGCCGGGCCTAATAGGTAATAGAAAGGGCGGCCAAAGCCGCCCTTTTTTAATTTAATTTTTTGGTATTTGTCAGGCAGCCTGGCGCAGGTGTGAGCGCACCAGTTCCTCGGCGATCTGTACCGTATTGAGCGCCGCTCCCTTTCGCAGGTTATCTGCGACAACCCAGATACTCAGGCCGTTCTCGACGGTTGGGTCTTTACGGATACGGCTGACGTAGACCGGGTCTTCCCCGGCGCATTCCTGTGGAGTGACGTAACCTTCATCAACTAGGTGATCGACCACTGTGATACCCGCCGCGGCGCTGAGCGCGGTGCGGGCTTCTTCTTCTGAGATCGGATGGGTGAACTCTAGGTTGACGGCCTCTGCGTGGCCGATGAACACCGGGCAGCGTACGCAGGTCGCCGTTACCGCGATGTCCGGATCCAAGATCTTCTTGGTTTCCGCCACCATCTTCCATTCTTCCTTGGTCGAGCGGTCATCCATGAAGATATCTATATGCGGAATGACGTTGAAGGCGATCTGCTTGGTGAATTTCTCGCGATGGGTTTCCGCCGGCTCATTGACGAAGATCCCGCGCGTTTGGTTGAACAACTCATCCATGGCGTCCTTGCCGCCACCGGAAACCGACTGGTAGGTGGCAACCACCACACGCTTAATGGTTGCCAGATCGTGTAGTGGCTTCAAGGCCACCACCATTTGTATGGTCGAGCAGTTCGGGTTGGCGATGATGCCACGTTTAGTGTAACGTGCAATGGCCTCCGGATTGACTTCCGGCACCACCAACGGCACATCTGGGTCCATGCGGTACTGCGAGGTGTTGTCAATGATCACCGCGCCGGCTTCCGCTGCTTTTGGGACGAATTGTGCGCTGATCTTGGCGCCTGGTGACGACAATACGATATCGGTGTTGGTGAAATCATAGCCATCCAGATCCTGGACTATGAGTGTTGCCTCCTCGCCGTATGAAACTTCCTTGCCTGCCGACCGGGACGAGGCGAGTGCCACCAACGTATCGGCCGGAAAATTGCGTTCCGCCAGGATTGAGAGAAGTTCGCGCCCAACGTTTCCTGTCGCGCCGACGACAGCTACTTTGTATCCCATTTTTCTTCTCCTTCGTTGGCGGACCACCCAATCGCTGGACGATGCCTCTTAAACGACGAACGGCCCGCGGGTTGCGCGGACCGTTTCGTTTGAACAACAGAAAGCCGCCCGACCCTACGGGGTGGTTTTGGTTTCCGTGGTTTTCTTGATCGGGTGGATCATCATATGGTTCCTTAAGCCTGAACGGGCGCAGATTTACGCTGGTTCGAAACAAAAAGCAAGTGGGAACTTAATCAGGTCTAAGCCGCCAGCCTATCCAATTCCTCGCAGAGCGCTTCGCCCATGCGATTGCAGGATACCAGTTCCTTGCCGTCTTGCATGATGTCGGGAGTTCTCAAGCCTAGATCAAGGACGTTCTTTACGCCTTGTTCAATAAGATCGGCGTTTTCTCCGTCATCGAAGCTATAGCGAAGCATCATAGCGAAGGACTGTAGGGTGGCCAATGGATTGGCTTTGTTCTCACCGGCGATGTCGGGGGCGGAGCCGTGTACCGGCTCGTAGAGCCCCATGCGCCGTCCGCTTTTGTCGGTGGCACCCAGGCTGGCAGATGGCAGCATACCGAGCGATCCCGTTAACATGGCGGCGCAATCAGAAAGCACGTCGCCGAACAGGTTGTCGGTGACGATGACGTCGAATTGCTTCGGCTCGCGCACCAACTGCATAGCACAGTTGTCAGCGTACATGTGTTGCAATTTGATATCAGAAAAACCTTTCCCGACTTCAGTAGCAACACGGCGCCAAAGAACGCCGGTTTCCATGACATTGGCTTTCTCGACGGAATGCAGCCGGCCGTTACGTTTACCCGCCATTTCGAAGCCGATACGCACGATGCGCTCAATCTCGGTCGAGGTATAGCGCTGGCTGTCGACAGCTTCGGCCGAGCCATCGGCGTTTTCCTTGATGCCGCGCGGCTCACCGAAATAAACACCCGCTGTTAGTTCCCGTAGAATTAGAATATCGAGCCCCGAAACCAGCTCTTTCTTGAGGCTTGAGGCCTCCGCCAAAGCCGGTAGCACGGTCGCCGGACGAAGGTTGGCGAAAAGGTCCATTTCTTTGCGCAATTTCAGGAGGCCGGCTTCGGGGCGGATGTCGCGTGCCACGTTATCCCATTTCGGACCGCCGACCGCGCCCAACAGCACGGCATCGACATTCATAGCCTTGTCAAGGGTCTCATCAGTAAGAGATGTGCCGTTGGCATCGATAGCGGCACCGCCGACCAAATCCTCGTCAACATCGAAAGTGACGTGGCGACGATTGTCCATCCAATCGATGATACGTCGCACCTCGCCCATGACTTCAGGCCCGATGCCGTCACCCGGCAGGAACAGGAGTTTCTTATTGGCAGGCATTCTTGGTGTTCCTTTCAGATGTTATTCGGCGGCGAAAAGCCAGGGCTGAGAGGTTTTGTTCTGGTCCTCGAAGTTTTTGATTTTGTCTTTGTTTTTCATGGTGAGTCCGATGTCATCGAGGCCGTTCAGCAAGCATTGCTTCTTGAAGGCATCCATTTCGAAGCTAACCTCGCCACCGTCCGGGCCGAAAATTTTCTGATTTCCGAGATCCACGGTCAATGTCGCATTGGCGCCGCGTTCGGCATCATCCATCAGCTTGTCCAGGTCTTCCTTGGAAACCTTGATGGGCAGGATGCCGTTCTTGAAGCAGTTGTTGTAGAAGATGTCAGCGAAACTAGTGGAAATCACGCAGCGGATGCCAAAATCTAACAGCGCCCAAGGCGCGTGCTCACGCGATGAACCGCAACCGAAGTTGTCGCCGGCAACCAGAATCTGGGCGTCACGGTAGGCCGGCTTGTTGAGGACGAAATCCTCTACCTCGTTGCCGTCGCGGTCGAAGCGCATCTCGTCGAACAGGTGCTTACCGAGGCCTGCGCGCTGGATGGTCTTGAGAAACTGCTTGGGAATGATCATGTCGGTATCGACGTTGATCTTATTCATCGGCGCGGCGACGCCGGTCAGTGTGGTGAACTTTTCCATCGCTTCGTTCTTTCCTTACAAATCGCGGACATCAGTCAAGTGACCGGTAATGGCGGCGGCGGCGGCCATGGCCGGGCTGAGAAGATGGGTCCGGCCGTTAAAGCCCTGGCGGCTCTTGAAGTTGCGGTTCGATGTCGATGCGCAACGCTCTCCCGGTTCTAGCTTGTCATCGTTCATGGCTAAGCACATAGAGCACCCAGGCTCGCGCCATTCGAAACCGGCTTTGGTTAAGATCTTGTCCAGACCTTCTTCCTCGGCCTGATCCTTGACCAAGCCAGAACCTGGCACCACTAGGGCTTGCATGCCATCAGCGACCCTGTGGCCTTTGGCGACCTCAGCAGCGGCGCGAATGTCTTCAATGCGGCCGTTGGTGCACGAACCGATGAAGACCTTGTTGACCTTGATGTCGGTCATCGCCATGCCGGCGGCAAGCCCCATGTAGTCCAAAGCGTCTTCAGCGGAAGCTCGTTTCAGTTCGTCCTCGAAGTCGGCCACCATCGGTACATTACCGGTGATCGGCGCGACATCTTCCGGGCTGGTCCCCCAGGTGACTTGCGGCACGATATTCGCGACGTTCAGCGTTACTTCCGTATCGTAAACCGCGCCTTCGTCAGAGGGCAGGGTCTTCCAGTAATTGACCGCCGATTCCCATTGCGCGCCCTTCGGCGACATGGGCCGGCCTTTGACGTATTCGAAGGTCGTTTCGTCCGGCGCCACGAGACCGGCACGCGCTCCGCCTTCAATGGTCATGTTGCAGACCGTCATGCGGCCTTCCATGGAAAGGTCACGGATCGCCTGGCCTGCGTATTCGATGGCGCAGCCGGTGCCGCCGGCGGTACCAATTTCACTGATTAAGGCGAGAACGAGGTCTTTTGCCGTGCAGGCGGCTGGAAGCGCGCCATCTACGGTGATGCGCATGTTCTTCAAGGGTGCCTGCAGCAGGGTTTGCGTAGCCAGCACATGCTCTACCTCGGAGGTGCCAATGCCGAATGCAATGGCACCGAAAGCGCCATGTGTCGCGGTGTGGCTGTCTCCGCAGACAATGGTGGTGCCGGGAAGCGTAAAGCCTTGTTCCGGGCCGATGATGTGCACTATGCCCTGTCGGATGTCATCGATATCGAACAACGGCACACCAAACTCCTTGCAGTTGGCCTGCAAGGTTTCCACCTGGATGCGGCTTTCCTCATTCTCTATTGGGCCATAGCGGTCCTGTGTGGAAACGTTGTGGTCGGGCACCGCCAGCGTGGCATCCGTCCGGCGCACAGGTCGGCCGGCATTGCGCAGGCCTTCAAAGGCTTGTGGGCTGGTTACCTCGTGCACGAGATGGCGGTCGATGTACAAGAGGCATGTGCCGTCTTCCTGGACGTTGACCAAGTGGTTATTCCAAATTTTGTCAAACAGTGTACGTGGCTTAGGCATGCCTCATTTCCTTCCGAAACGGTATCACCTCGTCATATTCGGTCGGGGTGAAAAGGTATGGATCAATCTTCGCTGGCTTCCGTCAGCTGCGTATCTTCGGCCTTGGCTTTGACTTTCGACTTAGCGGCCTTTCGGCCCCCTTTCTTCACCTCTTCCGCCGCGCGCCGCTCTTCAGCCGATAGCTTGGCTTTAAAGCCATCTGTCTGCTCGGCGATGCGCGCCGATTTACCGGTGCGGCCGCGCAGGTAGTACAGCTTGGCCCGGCGAACGTCACCACGGCGTACCACCTGAATGGAATCGATGGTTGGTGAATAAAGTGGAAACACGCGCTCGACGCCTTCGCCATAGCTCAGCTTGCGAACCGTAAAGGCGGAGTTAAGGCCAGCATTCTTTCGCCCGATGCACAGGCCTTCAAAAGCCTGCACACGCTCGCGTGAGCCTTCGACCACCTTGACGTTGACGCGAAGCGTATCACCCGGTGCAAAAACGGGAAGATTACTGGTTTTCGTGAGCTTCTTGATTTCTTGGTTTTCCAGTTCTTCAATGACGTTCATGATTTTTTTCCTTCGTCTTGCCGCGACCAGCCGGTACGACGGGTCGCAAAATCCCAAAATTTACCCGATTCTTCAACTGTTTTTACGCCGATACCGCTCCAAAAGGTCCGGCCGGCACTGTTTCGTAATGGCTTCGGCTTGGGCTAGCCGCCAAGACTTGATGTTTCCATGGTGGCCGGAAAGCAAAACTTCCGGCACCTCGCGCTCCTGCCAAACTCGCGGCCGCGTATAATGGGGGTACTCCAAAAGTCCGTTTTCGAAGCTCTCCTCGTCCAGGCTTTCACTCTTGCCGATGACGCCTGGCAGCACGCGTACACAGGCATCCAAGAGCGCGAACGCGGCCGGCTCACCGCCGGAAAGTACGAAATCGCCGATACTCACCTCTTCCATGGCGTGGGCTTCAATGGCTCGTTGGTCGATCCCTTCGAAACGTCCGCAAAGCACAATAGCGCCTGGCCCAGCGGCTAGTTCGCACACCCGTGATTGGGTCAGAGGCCTTCCTTTTGGCGATGTCACCAAGAGCGGTGATTTTACCGCGCCTACCCTGGCGGCATTGACGGCAGCATCAACAACGTCGGGCCGCATCACCATGCCAGGACCACCGCCAAACGGCGTATCATCGACGCTTCGATAGTTGTCGATACCGTGATCTCGAATATTTACCGTCTTGAGCGACCACAGGCCACTACGCAACGCCTGCCCGACAAGGCTGATGCCAAGCGGGCCCGGGAACATTTCCGGGAACAAGGTAATTACGGTACTACGCCACATATTTGATCTGCTTCGTTCCGTCACGGTTTTGCTTCGTCTTCAGGCGGCTTCAAAAGGCCCTCCGGTGGATCGACGATCAAAAGACCACCTTCGATATCCACTTTCGGCACCACCTCGTTGGTGAACGGCACAACCAGCCCTTTGTAAGGCCCGCCGCCAATCTCTAGGACATCTCCGGCGCCATGATCGAACACAGTCTCGACCTGGCCAAGGAAATCACCTTTCGTAGTCTCGGCCCTAAGCCCGACCAAGTCCACATGGTAGAAGGCGTCTTCTTCCGGCGGCGGGAACATTCCGCGTGTCACATGCAGCCCCGTCCCTTTCAGACTTTCGGCTTCGTTTCGGTCGTTGATGTCCTTGATGCGGGCGATCAACATTCCCTTGGCTTCGCCGATGACACAGACCTCGAAAGACTGTGTCGCGTCCGCGTTCCAGAGCGGACCATAGGATGTAATGTCTTCAGGCTCCGCGGTAAAACTTTTGATCCGGACGTCTCCCTTGATGCCTCGTGGGGCGCCAATGGTGCCTAACAAAACGAGGTCGCTCGGATCGGGCGGGATGTTCATGCCAAATGCCGGCTCAGCCACCCTCCTTGGTCTCTTTCTCTGTCGGCGCCTCTTCAGCCGGCACTTCTTCAGCAGCGGCTTTCTC
>CAYXUT010000003.1:41158-53996 GCA_964468005.1 uncultured Magnetovibrio sp.
GGCCAGTGTTTCCTCAGCCGCCGGGGCGTCGGCAATCGCCTTTTCTTTCTCTTCGTTCTCTTTCATGCGCTCCAAGGTCTTGGCACGGGGCTTGTCCTTCTTGGTCTGCTCGGGGATGTCCGGTTTCTCAACCAAGCCAAGTGTGCTCAATTTCCGCGCCATGCGGTCGGACGGTTGAGCACCGACGCCGAGCCAATGCTTGGCCCGCTCTTCATTGATGATAAACCGGTTTGGGTCGTCTTTTTGCAGCATCGGATTATAGGATCCGATGCGTTCGATGAACCGGCCATCTCGGGGGCTGCGTGAATCCGCCACCACAACCCGGTAGAACGGACGCTTCTTTGCGCCGCCTCGTGAGAGTCTAATCTTCAAAGACATGTCTAATTGTCGTCCTTTCGTCGTTCTTTGTTGATCTTATCATGTTCGCTTAGCGCATGCTCGGTGGCATGCCCGGAATCATTCCGGACATCATGCCCTGCATCATGCCGCGTTTTCCTTTTTTGCCGACTTTCTTCATCATCGAGCTCATTTGTTTGAACTGCTTCAAAAGGCGGTTGACTTCTTGTACCGAGGTGCCTGAACCCGTGGCGATCCGACGCCGTCGGGACCCATTGAGAACTTTCGGATTTCGCCGTTCCTGAGCCGTCATCGACCGGATGATCGCTTCCTGACGGCTGACTAGACTATCGTCCATATTGTGGGCGGCCATCTGCTCTTTGACGTTTTGGGCGCCCGGCAGCATCCCCATCAGACCTTCAAGACTGCCCATTTTTTTGATTTGACCCAGTTGCTCGACCATGTCCTCCAAGGTGAACTGGCCCTTGAGCATCTTCTTGGCCATGCGCTCGGCATCTTCTTCATCGACGACCTGCTGCGCCTTTTCGACCAATCCGACAACGTCGCCCATGCCAAGGATGGAACCGGCAATGCGTTCGGCGTTGAAGTCCTCTAGGGCTTCCATCGTTTCGCCGGTGCCCATTAGTTTGATGGGCTGGCCGGTAATGGTGCGCATGGAAAGTGTTGCGCCTCCGCGTGCATCACCATCGACGCGCGTCATCGCGATACCGGTGACGCCGATTTTCTCGTTGAACTCGCGCGCTACATTAACCGCATCCTGGCCGGTCATGGCGTCGGCTACCAATAGCGTTTCCGACGGATTGGCGATATCGCGTACGTCAGCGATTTCTTGCATCAGGGCATCGTCGATATGCAATCGGCCAGCGGTATCGAGCAAGATGACATCGAAACCTTCCAGCCTTGCTGTCTGCATGGCACGTTTCGTGATGGCGAGGGGTTGCTCGCCTAGAACTGAGGTCAGGCAGCGAACCTGAATCTGATCTCCCAAAGTTGCCAGTTGCTGTTGCGCGGCGGGGCGGTAGACGTCGAGAGATGCCATCAAAACCTTCTTGCGATTGCGTTCGGACAGGCGTTTAGCAAGTTTAGCCGTGGTGGTGGTTTTACCTGAGCCCTGAAGGCCGACCATAAGGACGGCAACCGGCGGTAATCCGGCAAGATTGATGCCGGCGCCTATTTCGTCGTTGCCGCTGAGTGTCTTGGCCAATTGATCGTGGACGATCTTAACCACCATTTGGCCGGGCGTGACGCTCTTAAGTACGTCCTGGCCGACGGCCTTTTCGCGGATCGCGGCAACGAAACCCTTGACCACCTCAAGCGCGACATCGGCCTCAAGCAGGGCGATGCGAACCTCGCGCAGAGCCTCATCGACGTCGGCTTCCCGAAGCGCGCCGCGCTTGGTTAGCTTGTCGAATATTCCGCCTAATCGATCTGACAGGTTGTCAAACATGCTATGGTCCGTTTGCTTCAATCAACTTAAAAAAGAGCCACAACCACCAACGCGCCAGAGCGCGAAACTCGCGGACTGGCGGCGCCCCTCAGGGCGTAGGGTCATAGAATACCCTTGAAAGTGGGCGGCAAAATAGGTTTGGGCAGCTCGTCTGTCAAGAGTTATACGGTGCCCGAGCCGGGCCAAATAGGGTGGACTTCTCACGCCTGGCAGCATATGTAGCGCCTATGAACGCAACGCCTTTCGTTAAGATGCATGGTTTGGGTAACGACTTCGTGGTTTTGGATGACCGCGACGGTTCTTTGGCCATCGATCGAGTGCGCGCCGCTGCCATTGCGGATCGGCGCCGAGGTGTCGGCTGCGATCAGGTTTTGATCCTGAAACCGGCGAATGACCCAGGCGCCGATGTGTTCATGGAAATTCGAAACGTTGACGGTACGGAAGCAGAGGCCTGCGGCAACGGAACACGCTGCGTGGCATCGTTGATCATGGATGAGAAGGGCACAGATGCGCTTGACGTAGAGACCTTAGTTGGCATTCGGCCGGTGACACGTGATGCTAATGGCCGTGTCTCCGTCGATATGGGGCCGGCCGGAATAGATTGGGCTGAAATTCCGTTGGCCCATGAAGCCGATACTTTACATATAGATTTCGAAAATGCTCCGCTCAGCGATGGGGTCGGCGTCAACATGGGAAACCCGCATGTGGTGTTTTTCATCGATGATGCTGAAACGGTTGAGTTGGAAAACATTGGCCCACCAATGGAACACCATTCCTTGCTTCCTGTGCGTGCCAACATCGAGGTGGTCTCTCAATTGGGGTCGAACAAGCTTCGCATGCGGGTCTGGGAGCGCTCCAGCGGTATTACCCAGGCTTGTGGATCCGGTGCCTGCGCTGTAGGCGTAGCCGCTAACCGGCGTGGCCTAACGGGCCGCAAGGTCGAAGTCGTGCTCGATGGTGGGTCGCTGTTTACCGAATGGCGTGAAAACGATGGCCATGTCCTGATGGCCGGGCCGGCGGCTACATCCTTTCGCGGCCAACTCGATCCTTCATTACTGGCGAGATGAGTATTGGCCATGGTTGCGCCCAAGGTCATTACGCTTGGATGCCGACTTAACGCCTTTGAATCCGAAATCATGCGCCAGTTAGGCCGAAATTCTGGGCTTGATAACGCCGTGATCATCAATACCTGTGCTGTTACCGCCGAAGCCGAACGTCAAGCGCGCCAGATGATCCGCCGTGCACGCCGTGATAATCCTAACGCCAAGGTAATCGTAACCGGTTGTGCCGCGCAGCTTTCGCCGGAGCGTTACGGTACCATGCCGGAGGTTGACCGCGTCATCGGTAATTCGGAAAAGCTTGATGCCGCGACTTTTGAGACTTGGTTAGCGAACGACCAAAAGGTACGGGTCACCGATATCATGACGGTTCGGGAGACCGCGCCGCATCTGGTTGAGGGGTTCGAGGGCCGCGCCCGGGCCTTCGTGCAAATACAACAAGGCTGCGATCACCGTTGTACGTTCTGCATCATTCCCTTCGCACGGGGTCCCAACCGCAGCGTCGGCATGGGGCACTTGGTTGATCAGGTCTCAAAACTGGTCAATCAAGGTTTCAAGGAAGTAGTGCTGACGGGTGTTGATATCTGCTCCTATGGTGATGATCTGCCAGGGCAGCCAAGGCTCGGCGATATGGTTGCAAAGTTGCTCGCAGCCGCGCCTGGATTGGCCCGATTACGTCTAAGTTCTCTCGATCCGGCTGCCATGGATGACCGATTGTTCGACTTGATTGCTGATGAGCCGCGCCTGATGTCGCATTTACACCTAAGTCTGCAAGCTATGGATGACATGGTTCTAAAACGCATGAAGCGGCGCCACACGCGTGAAGACGGTATTGCCGTTGTCGAGCGCATCCGCCAGGCTAGGCCGGGTACGGCGATTGGAGCCGACCTGATTGCCGGGTTCCCGACCGAAACCGATGAGATGTTCAAAAATACCTTGAAAGCGGTAAAGGGTCTGCGTCTCAGCCACCTTCATGTGTTTCCCTATTCCGTCCGCGAGGGAACGCCGGCGGCAAAAATGCCGGGCGTATCCGCAGATGTGATAAAGGCGCGCGCTGCAGTTCTGCGCGATACGGGCCATGCAGAGTTGGCGAAATTGTGTGCGAGCCAAGTCGGCTCAATAGCGCGTGTGCTGATCGAAAACGCTGGTGAGGGTCATAGCGAACATTATATCCCAGTATCGGTTAAAGGAGCGGCCGAGCCAGGTTCCATCTTTAATGTGCGCATCGAAGAATTTACAGAGACTGGCCTTAAGGGTGTGACGATATGAGTGATGGCAATGCTGGCGGCTGGCTTGGCCGGCTAAAGAACGGGCTTTCAAAGTCGTCGCAAAAGCTGGCCGGCGGCATTACCGATCTTTTCACCAAGCGCAAATTGGATGCCGATGCGCTGGAGGATCTGGAAGAAATTCTGATCACGGGTGATATTGGCGTCAAAACAGCGGCACGTCTCGCCGGTAAATTGGCTGATCGGCGGTTCGAGGCCGACGTATCGCCTGAGGTGATTCTAACAGTTTTGGCCGAAGATGTTGCCAAAATCCTTCTTCCCGTCGCCGAGCCGTTGGAGATTGATCCCAGTCATGAGCCACACGTGGTTATGGTCTGTGGTGTTAATGGCAGCGGTAAGACGACGACTATCGGAAAAATGGCAAAGCAGCTCTCTGAAGAAGGAAAATCGGTGATCATTGCCGCCGGTGATACATTCCGCGCCGCTGCGGTTGAGCAATTGCAGGTCTGGGGAGAGCGTTCCGGTTGCCCGGTTATTAACGGCCAGCCTGGCGGTGATGCGGCGGCTCTTGCGTATACGGCATTGGAACAGGCGAAGGCCGCCGGCAGCGACGTTTTAATGATCGACACGGCAGGCCGTCTGCAAAACCGCAAGGACCTGATGGCCGAACTGGAGAAGATCGTCCGCGTTGTCGGCAAAATTGACGAGAGTGCTCCGCATAGCGTGCTTTTGGTGATGGATGCGACGATTGGCCAGAACGCGCACAGTCAGGTCGAAACATTTAGAAAGAAGGTCGACGTTTCAGGTTTGGTGTTGACCAAGTTGGATGGGTCGGCAAAGGGAGGTGTCGTCGTTGCTTTGGCGGAAAGTTTTGGTTTGCCCGTACACGCCATCGGCGTTGGCGAAGGCATTGACGATTTGCGTCCGTTCGAGGCAAAAGCCTTCGCGCGGTCCCTGATGGGGTTAGACTAGCTGCCGCCAACGCCTTTCAACACACTTTCGGTCTCTGCCACTAGGGCTTCCACCAAATTTTCCGCCAGCATCGTCTTGTTCAGTGCGGCAGCCTGCCCGGCCCAAAGTGAGACAAAATCCGGGCTGCCTGCAGCCGCGCTTGCCTTGCGGAGTGGCCCTGTGAGCGCATTAAGGATCGGGAAGTCGGGGAACTCGTTTTCCTTGCCCGCCATCTCTCGCATATAGCGGTTCTTGAGGCCGCGGGCGGGGCGTCCTGAAAACGCGCTGGTTAACCGCGTCTGATCATCGCGTGCATTGTCTAGCGCATCACGATGTACTTGGGGAATCATTGATTCCGGACAGGACAGAAAGGCCGTACCCAATTGTGCAGCACTGGCACCGAGCATGAGCGCGGCGGCGATACCCCGTCCGTCGGCGATGCCGCCGGCAGCGATCACGGGAACGGAAACAGCATCGGCAATCTGCGGAACCAGTGCCATGGTGCCGACCCAGCCATCTTCATAGGGTTTCGCAAAAGTGCCTCGATGTCCTCCTGCTTCAATCCCCTGGGCGATGATGGCATCTATGCCGCTGGCTTCCAACTGCTGTGCTTCGGTGACCGTTGTTGCGGATGAAACGGTGAAGATGCCAGCAGCCTTGACGGCATCGAATAATTCTTTTTTTGGCAGGCCAAAGTGAAAGCTCACGACCGGCGGCTTGAGGTCCAAGACGGCCACCAGATGTTCCTCGTTGAAGGGCCTTGATGACACCTTGGCGGCCGGTACATCGCCGAGACCCAGTTCCTCGTAATAGGGAGTAAGTTGCGCGCGCGTTGCTTCATTTTTGGTTTCATCCGAACCGGCCTCTTTATGAACGAAGAAGTTGATGTTGTAGGCACCATTGGTTGACCCACGGATGGCCTTGACGTCGGCTCGTGTCGCCTCCACTGATTGCAAGGCGGCACCGAGTGAGCCCATGGCGCCGGCGCGGGTTACGGCAGCGGCCATCTTGGGCGTCGAGGCGCCGGCCATTGGCGCTTGAATGATCGGATAACGAATACCCAGCCGTTCGGTAAGCTGATTTTGGGTCCAAGCCGCCATCAGAGACTCCCAATCCAGATGAACTGAAATTTTTGACTCTTGCGTGAGGCTTTGCAAGCACGCTTTACCGTCCTAGCGTTCGGGCTGGTAGGGGCACGATGAAATGGCAACTGATCGCGCTGGTCTTCCTCGCCGCCGCCGTGCGTGCCGGTTGGAACGCTTTGGTTAAGTCTTCCGGTAACCGGTTTCTGACCTTTGCCACTATTCACGTGACGGGAGCCATGTTGGGTGCAGGTGTGATACTTTTCGTTGGCATGCCGGAGCCTGCCGTTTGGCCATGTCTGCTGCTCTTCTTGGTCGTGCACAACATTTATTACTTTGTGCTGCTGGTCAGTTATCGCCTCGGCAACCTCTCCGAGGTTTGCCCGTCGGCGCGAGGCATCTTGCCGTTGTCGGTTACGAGGCTCGCGGTCTTCTAGGTGGGTGGCACCCGAACTGTCAGAGCTTGGTTTTGTTCGAGCCTTGTACGGCGCGGTGCTACTCAAGGAGCGCTTTGGGTTCTTGCGGATCTTAGCAGCGTTACTTATCGCCGATGGCATCATGTCTATCATTCGTCCTGAGGCCTCTAGAAAATCGTTGGTTGCGGGCTTAGGGTTGGTATGATCCGACGGTAGACAAGCCCATGAAACAACAAATATTTGGAACAATGACATGACCATCTTGGACGAGACCGATGCGTGTTATCTGCCGGCCACTCAACTGGTTGATCTCTATCAGCGGAAAACGTTGTCGCCAGTCGAGGTTACGAAGGACGTCTTAGCTCGGATTTCGACGGTTAATGAACCGGTCAATGCCTTTGTTCAAATCGACGAGGAAGCGGCGCTGACCGAGGCACGTAAGTCCGAGGCTCGGTGGATGGTTGGTGAGCCACGCGGTTTTGTCGATGGCGTGCCGGCAACTATTAAGGATCTGTTGTTGACGAAGGGCTCGGTGACGGGCCGCGGTTCGAAGACGTCGATTGGCGCTGAACCAGAAACAGAAGATGCCCCCTCGGTCGAGAACTTACGCAAGCACGGCGCGATATTCATTGGCCGCACGGCCACACCGGAATTCGGTTGGAAGGGCGTTACCGACAGCCCATTGACAGGCGTCACCCGCAACCCCTGGGATATCACGAAGACACCTGGTGGCTCCAGCGGCGGCGCGGCAGCGGCTGCGGCCCTTGGCATGGGGGCATTGCATATTGGTACCGATGGTGGTGGCTCAGTGCGCATACCGGCGGGCTTCACAGGTGTTTTTGCACTCAAGCCAACAGCCGGTCGGATCGGTGTCTATCCACCGAGTTTTTTAGGTACGCTCAGCCATGTCGGGCCGATCACCCGTACGGTCGAAGATGCCGCGATGATGATGAATGTGATGAACCAGCCAGACCCGCGTGACTGGTTTCAATTGCCTCCTGACCCTTGGGATTACCGTAAAGAGCTGGATCTCGGTGTCAGGCATCTACGCATAGCGTTTAGCCTGGACCTCGGATTTGCCAAAGTCGATCTGGAGGTTGCGGAAATTGTTGCCGACGCGGCTAAGGTTTTCGAAGAACTGGGTGCGACACTCGAAACTCAAGACCCTGGATTTTCCGATCCCATAGAATACTTCGAAAAACATTGGTATTGGGGCTGCCACCAAATGATTTCCTCTTATTCTGATGACGTGCGGGCCGAACTCGACCCTGGTCTGGTCGAGGTGGCAGAGATCGGTGCCGGTTACAGCTTAGCGGAATACAGCCAGGCCACAGACGACCGCGTTAAACTAGGCTACACGATGAATGCTTTCCATACGGATTTTGATCTGTTGCTGACGCCAGCATTGGCGATCCCAGCATTCGAGGCTGGTCTGGAGGTTCCTGATCCCGCGCCTGGTAAGCGCTGGACGGAATGGACACCTTTCACATACCCATTCAATCTGACTGGCCAACCGGCCGCCGTGGTGCCCTGCGGGTTTACCAAGGGCGGCCTTCCGGTCGGATTGCAGATCGTAGGCCCGCGCTATGCTGATCCCTTGGTCATGCGTGTGGCAGCGGCATTCGAGAAAGCTTGCCCGTTTGAGATGCCGAAGGCCCCGATTGGCGCCTAAATCTGATTACAGGTCGGGAACCTTGCTGTGCCAATCCGTGGCCGCCTGATAGGCATGGCCAACGCGTAGCATGGATGTCTCGTCGAAGGGGCGTGCCACGACTTGGAAAGCCGTAGGCAGACCGTTTTCGGTGAACCCGCAAGGTACTGTCAGGGACGGCAGGCCCAGATAGTTGATGGGCCGTGTGCAATAGCCCATGCGGGTGATGAACTCTGCGAATCCAGGATTCGCGGAGAGATCGGTGTCAGCGATGGTTGGGACGGCCGTATTCATAACCGGGCAATGCAGAACGTCAACCTTGTCGAACACTGCTTCTGCGAATTCAGCTAGTAAAGGTGCTCGCAGATTGCGCGCTTGCAGATAACGCGTGGCGGAGGTCGTCAGGCCGTTATTCATCCGTGCCCGGGTCTGGTCGCCGTAGTCTTCTGGCCGCTCTTGCAGCCAAGCCTGGTGAATGGAAGCCGCTTCTGTGGCAATGATCAGGGTGGTTAGGGGGTTAGTCGCTTCAAGCGAGTCGGGGATGGTTACAGGCACAAGCTCCGCGCCGGCATCGACCAAGACATCTAGGCTGGCGCGGACCAAATCCGAGATTTCAGGATCAACGAAATCGAAGAAATAGTTTTCCGGAACTCCAACCCTAAGGCCCTTGATCCCTTGTGATAGACCTAATACGTAATCGGGAACGTAAAGCTTACTTGATGTTGGGTCGCGCGGGTCGTGTCCGGCGATGATGCCAAACATCAAGGCTGCGTCTTCGACGGTGCGGGTCAGCGGGCCGATCGTATCGAGGGATGGCGACAGGGGCATGGCTCCATAACGGCTGACCCGGCCCCAGGTCGGTTTGATGCCGATCAGTCCATTGCAGCAAGACGGGAAACGGATCGAGCCGCCGGTGTCCGAGCCGAGCGTGCCGAAAACTAGCCTGGCGGCAACCGCTGCACCCGGCCCACTTGATGAACCACCGGTGATATGTGCAGTGTTCCAAGGGTTCTTAGGGGTTGGCACGACCTCATTATGGCCGGTAACGCCGAGCGCGAATTCGACCATGTTGAGCCGAGCGATATCGAGCGCCCCGGCGCGGTCGAGCCTTTCCAGCACCGTACTAGTAACATCGGGAACGAAGTCGGCGCGAATCTTTGAGCCACAACCGGAAATGCGCCCGGCCCGGTAGAACATGTCCTTATGTGCCAACGGCACCCCATGAAGCGGCCCGGTTGCCCCGTCCTTGGCGAGTGTTTCATCAGCCGTCCGGGCGTCAGCCAACGCCGCGTCAGCGTCCATGGCGCATATTGCGTCGAGTGCCGGGCCATGTGCTTGCATGCGCTCCACGCAGACGGTTGTTGCCTCCACGGAAGAAAGTTTCTTGGTAGCGATGGCTTTCGCCACTTCGCTTAGGCTCAGGGTGAAAATATTGTTACTCACCCTTCAAAGCCTCTGGTGCCAACTGATGCAGCAAACCTTCGAAAGATGCCGGTTCGGTTTCAAGCTGCAGCCGGTCGAGTTTTTCTTGAATGACAGCATTGTTGTTGCGTGTGAAATTTGAAAGATTTGTGATTTCGTCGGCTGCCGACAGTCCTTGGTGTGTTTCTAGCCATGCGGCCAGTGCATCAGTTTCGTTCATTTGGGCCTCCTAGGTGTGCATGTTAGGTTGTCATCCCCAATTAAAAAAGAGCCGAGGTGATGCATGGTGCTCGTCAATGATATCCTTACATTTTGGTACGGTGATGCAGATCTGTCTCAAAATGGTGAGTTCCGTGAAGCCTGGTTCAAAAGCGATCCGGCGTTTGATGCTGAGATTAAAGATAAGTTTCTCTTAGCCGTCAAAACCGCAGCATTGGGTGGCCATGATGATTGGATGGAAACAGCAATGGGTTCTCTGGCACTTTGCATCCTTCTCGATCAATTTCCGAGAAACCTTTTCCGTGGCCGGGCCCAAGCCTTCGAGACCGATTCGAAAGCGCGTAAGATTGCCAGCAATGCAATTTCGGCCGGCTTTGATGCTTCGGTGTCGCCAGTAAAGCGTTCGTTCTTCTATTTACCCTTCATGCACAGCGAAGATTTGGGTGATCAAGTCCGATCGGTAGAGTTGTACCGCGCACTCGGCAACGAAAATGATTACCGTTACGCGTTGGAGCATTACTATGTGATCTCGCGCTTTAGCCGGTTTCCAACCCGCAACGCCGCCCTTGGCCGCCAAAGTACGGAGGAGGAAGAGAAGTTTATGGTAGGCTTCGACGCCTTTTAAACCGGCTTTTCAGTAGCCCATTTTGATCCGGATTGTTGAGCCCATTGGGCCCAACTCAATACGCGCACTATCAAACCCTGGTGGTCCGAAGAACACGCGTGCATCATTGGAAAAAGCATATCCTTCCAATGGCAAGCCGATGAAGTTGGTATCGAAGTCATCATTAGCGTTTTCATCGTGATAGGTAGCAATGGCGTAGGCACCGGGGGCAAGGTCCGCAAACCGGTGTTCGGCCTTTAAGCTCGTAATAGGGATTTGGGCTTCTTGGATCATACCGTCGCTGTCGGGAAAGGTCTCGGGTGTATTGTAAACGGCAATATGAATGTTGCCCTTATTGCTTCGCAAACCGCGGATTTCAACCGTAAGGTCGGCTGCTAGAAGATCAGTGCAAAAGGCTGGTCCGAGCACTAGCCCGGTCAGGAAATATTGGATCAGCCTCGGTATGATTGCCGAAGGCTCCTATACTTCCATATTGAGATAGAACCCGCGTGGCACGTTGTCGCGCAGTGGTTGGTCGTTGGAGAGTACTTGGTTCAGGAGCCTAAGAGAGCGCCTCTCCTGTTCTGATTGGTTTTCATTGGTGACGGAGGCGCGAGCCTGGATTTCACGGACTGTGGGGGCACCGTAACCGTTGGGTCGGCTGATAACCCCCGCCTGTTCACCGTTCACAAGTTTCAAACCATCTGCCATGGTGACAAATGTAGCTGGCAAAGGTTAACGGAATCTCAAAATGCCAGATGGGGTGAATGGTCAGGTGGAGCGATGTTCGTACATCACTGGTTCGCCACCATCCCGAAAGCGTTCTAAGCCCCAAGTGACGCTCGGGAAGGCTAAATCGTCCCATGGAATTTCGGACCAATTGAGCAACTGCACGTCGGCGCTTTCCGGTCCGGCGGCAAAGCTCGGCTCTTCCAGCTCCGCCTTGTAAATGGCGTAAACTTGGCTGATGCGTGGAATCTCGTAGATGCCAAGCAGGCCCGTTATTCTTACTCTCGCGGTTGCCTCTTCCCAGGCTTCGCGCGCTGCGCCATCGGCCATGGTTTCGTTAAGTTCTAGATAGCCGGCGGGGAAAGTCCAATAATCCTTGCGGGGCTCTATGGCGCGTTGGCACATGAGAAATTTTCCTTCCCACACACAGACCGCGCCGACAATGACTTTTGGGTTATCATAGGCGACATAACCGCAATCCAGGCAGGTCAACCGTGACCGGTCATCACCTTCCGGGATCGTGTGGACCGATGGGCCGATTTTATCGGGCTCGTTCATAGTGTAAATGTGGCGTTAGTGCGGTTAAATGTAAAGTGGGCGCGGGTGCGCTAGACCTTGTAACGCCCTAGAAAACCATGCCATCTTAGGGGTGTGAAGTGCGGGTAAGGAATAATATGGGCAGGGCCATGACGGGGAAGCCTGATTACGAGCACCAGTTTCTCGAGCTGAAAGGTGATGGGATGGAAGACCGCACCTTCCTTGGAAGAACCCAACTCTCCACGCGAACTTGGCTGTTCGTGGTGTTCGGGCTGATGTCTCTGGTGACCATTGGCAGTATCCTCCTCTATGTTGATCAACGCCTTGCTAGCGCCATCAGCGATGGTCGCCATGCCCGGGAAATCGGCGTTTTGGCGGGTCAAATGGAGGCCGGCTTGGCGCGAGCCGAAGCGTTGGAAAAAACCTTTGTTCTCGACAAGCAGTCGGCGCGGGCAGGAACCTTCTCTATTGAGATCGATAATGTTGAGGCGGCATTGGATGGCCTTGAGCGGTTTTCGGAGACCGCGTCACTGCGCCAGCACATGGCGACACTTCGTGACGGTGTTGCTCAATATGAACAACGGTTCTTGGAGTTTGTACGTGCCGAGGAGGTGCGTGGGCTGACCACGGAGACTGGGCTTAACCAACGCCTACAGGCGACTTCTCATGCCCTGGTGCGCAGCTTTAGCGACGCTCGCGTCGCCAACCTAGCTGATCAGATGATTCGGATCGATCGCGAGGGGCGTGAGATGCTCCGCTCCATGTCCGAGCGCGACGCCACCGAACTTAAAGAACGCTATAAGCTTCTGCTGGCTTTTCTCAAGACATCGAAGCTATCAGCCAAGCTCAAAGAGAATCTTGGCAACCTGATCAAGGTGCACGAAACGGATATGCTGACCGTACTCAATTTCCGCTTTGCCCTGGACAAAGAAAGAGGCCGTTTCAGCGATATTATATCTTATATGGAACCGAGTCTTGAGGCCATGCTGACCTATAGCGCCGATCTCGGTACCGCGGCGGTGCGCCGTATTGATCGCGCGCAAGCCTTTAGCCGCTTTATGGTCGGCGGTGCCAGCGTGGCCATTCTGTTGTGGTTCATGTTCGCCGGCATGCTGTTGCTCAAGAGTGTATTTGGACCG
>CAYXUT010000004.1:0-39753 GCA_964468005.1 uncultured Magnetovibrio sp.
AGAATAGGTATTGAATATTGAACTTCGCCAGCGACAACACCACCGGAGCTGCGCCTGAAATCATCGACGCGCTAACCGTCGCAAATGAAGGCGCACAATTTGGTTATGGCAATGATGATTTGACGCACGATGCGGAGGATCAGATTTGCGAAATTTTCGAAACCAACGCCCAGGTGTTCCTGGTGGCCACCGGCACGGCCGCGAATTCTCTGGCGCTCTCGGTTATGACACCGCCGCATGGGGCCGTGCTTTGCCACTGGTTTAGCCATGTCTATGAAGATGAATGCGGCGCCCCCGAGTTTTTCTCAGGTGGTGCGCGCTTGATCCCAGTGGATGGCCCACAGGGCAAGCTCGATATCAAGGACTTGGCGCAAAAAGCTGCCTACGGGAAAGGCGACGTACACATGCTGCAGCCCTCGGCCGCGACGGTAACGCAGGTCTCGGAATTGGGTACCATTTACTCCTTGGATGAATTGCAGGCTATCGCCGATATCTGTCGCGAGTACGATCTCGTCTTACACATGGATGGTGCGCGGTTCGCCAATGCGCTGGTCGCCTTGGGGTGCACGCCGGCGGAAATGAGTTGGAAGGCGGGAATTGATGTTTTGTCACTCGGCGCCACGAAGAACGGCGCGCTCGCCGTCGAGGCGGTGGTGATCTTTAAACCTGAACTGGCCGAGACTTTCGCCTTTCGCCGCAAACGCGCCGGGCATCTGTTCTCCAAAATGCGCCTGCTGTCTGCGCAGATGACGGCTTACCTGAAGGATGATCTCTGGCTCAAGAATGCCCGCCACGCCAACGACATGGCGGCAGCATTACATTCTGGACTCCGTGATATCCCGGGCGTCGAGTTTCCCTACACCACCGCCGCCAACATGCTGTTCCCGCGATTTTCGGCCGAACTGACTAACGCCCTGCACGCCGACGGCTTCAAGTTCTACGACAACCGTTGGGAGGTTGGGATTTGCCGCTTGGTGACAGCATTCAATACCCAGCGCAACGATGTCGATGCTTTCATTAAAGCGGCACGCCGCCATGCATCCAACGCAGCATAGTCGCACTCAGTCAAACGCCTCAGATATGATTTCATCGGTGATGGGCCGGACCGCTACCGGAGCATCGGCTTTAATCTCTTCACGCAAAACGGCATGGCCCCTGTGCACGCAAATCCTGAGATAAACCAGCGGCGGCATGCCCGCTATCGCCGCCCAGGTTTCGAGACGCTGCCAATCAGCACCAGGTAAGAAATTTTCTAGTTCAATGGATTTCCTCATGGCCGGCCCTTTACGTCAACTGATGCCAGCTTAACTTCTCTTTCCTAAAAAAGCATTGATTGCGCGCGGTCTCACGCAACCAGGTTCCAAACGGGTATATCAGGCTACGAACCACGCGGAGTTCTGCGCAAAAAACAACCTAATCTCGTCGGGTCTTCTTATTCTCGGCACCCTACCCCGCCATAACAACACCTTCAGGGTTACCGGTGTCATGGGCCTGGATGATCCGATTTGACACCAACTAACGTCAAATGCCCTTGTCCATGAGGCCTAAGCGGTTGCGTAGCACGAAAATCAACGGCGTGGCGGGATCGGTCTCCAGCGTGTGAGTGGTATCGTTGACAGTGAGTTTTGTCTTTTCCATGGTCTTTAGCTCTATCGAATGCTTGCCTTCGCTTCAACTTCCAAGGCGGTGTCTGGTCGTCTCACGGTGCGCGATATAGACGCCGCTCAGGAAGATCAGCACGCCACCGGCCCAGGCGGTCCAGCCCGGCACCTCGTCGAAAAGCACATAGGCGAGCAAAGAGATCCACAAGAGTTTGGTGAAGTCGAATGGCATAATAACGCTGAGATCGGCCTCGCGTAGCACCAACGGCCAGATAAAATGAACCGTATTCCCGATCGCCCCCATGAGCGCCAACCAGCCCAGGTCCTGCCATGTCGGCCATTGCCAGACGAAAAGCGCAGGGATCAGTGACAAAGGTGTCAGCAAGACCGCCATATAAGCGACGATAGTGAGGCTCGATTCGGTGCGCGCGAGCGACTTAATCAATAATAGGACGCCGGCCCAAGCGAGTGTCGCTAGCAAGGTTAGAAAATGGCCTTCGGAAAGTTCAGCAAAACCAGGCTGCACAATCACCATGGCACCGAGGAACCCGACGAATATAGCACTCCAGCGATGTAGGCCGACGATCTCTTTCAAGATCAACACACCGAGCACGGTAGCGAATACCGGCGCTGTAAAGCCGAGTGCCACGATCTCGGCTAGTGGCGTGATTGCCACGGCGGTAAAAAAGAAAAGCATGTTGATCACATTGAGACCGGCGCGCCCCAGGTGCGCACCCAGACGCTTGGTCTTGAACACCACCAAGCCGTAGCGCATCAGAAATGGCATTAAGAACAAGAGCCCAAAGAAATTTCGAAAGAACACCAACTCGAACGGATGAACACTCTGGGTCAGGTGGCGTGCGACAGCGTTCATGCATGCCCCCAACAGTGTCGCCAAAAGCGTCAGAAATATTCCCCGCGTAGCACCCGACATCGACGCCTGGCTAGGCATGGCCAAATCTCAGACGGTATCGAAAAAACGGTTGGCTTCCTCGAACTGAGCAATGTTGCGCTCGACGTTGTAGGGCTGCTCAAGGAGGTTTTCCGGATCCCACTCGCTCCTCGGCTCGGCAAAGAACTCACCGCCATAGACGTGCAGTGCGCCGGTGCAGCGTTCCAGCGGATTGGTAACCGAATGCACCACGTCCTTGCCCAATGGCGACACTTCGCGCTCACTGACCGACTTAGCGCCGGCGGCTTCCAAAAGGCCGCCCGCGGCACCCTTAACGCGCCGCCAAAAGATATTGTCTTCGCGCCCCGCATAGAGGCCAATCACCGCCCACATGTTATGGTTATGAGGTCGAAGTGTCATCCGGGGCGCCCAAACCAGATTGAGGATGGTGAGTTCGTCAGACACATAAAGTCGATGTACGCCGCCGCGTTCGGGCTCGCCAATGGCGCACATCAGTGCAGCCGGGTCGGAAACAGTGCGTTCGACCAGTCCATGAACAGCCGTGTGGCTGTCACTTTCCTTGATGGCCTCCTTGCAATTTTCAATGAATTGTTCGAGCTCGAACATGGTATCCCCCTCCGATCATCCACCGTCAGCATTAGCGCGCCTTTACCTAAGCGTCAAACTACCAGCATTTTCCAAGGCCCCGGATCGGCTATGATTGTCGCATACAAACGGGAGACGCGAAATCATGGCTGGAGAAAACACCAAAGTCTGGCTCGATTACAATCAGAAAGAGCTGAACCGCCAGTACGACCAGCGAGAACTGGTACCCAATGCCAATGAGTACATGGCTCGCCATAACACACTAAGTGAGGAAGTGCGCGCACGCCTGAAATGCCGCATAAACGTACCTTACGGGCCGACACCGGACGAGGTGGTGGATATCTTCCCAGCCAACAAGCCCGGCGGGCCGGTAGCGGTCTACTTCCATGGTGGTGCCTGGACTCGCTGGCACAAAGACAACAACAGCTACCAAGCGCCAACATTCGTCGATCACGGCATCAGCTTCGTCTCGGTTAATTTCGCCCTGGTGCCGCGGGTGACGCTTGATGAATTGGTGCGCCAGTGCCGCGCCTCCGTGCAATGGACCCATCGCAATGCCAGGAGTTTCGGGGCCGATCCAGACAAACTCTATGTCGCCGGCCATTCATCTGGTGGCCATGTGGTTGGGCTTCTGGTTGTGACCGATTGGGCTAGAGATTGGGAAGTTCCAGCCGATGTGATCAAAGGCGCCGTCTCGGTGAGCGGCATGTACGATTTGGAACCAGTACGGCTAAGTTCGCGCAATGAGTACCTTAACCTCAGCGATGAAGCGGTCGATCGGTTGAGCGCGCTGCGGCAAATTTCCACGCACATGCCGCCCATGGTGATTGCCTATGGCGAAAAGGAACAGATCGAGTTTCGACGACATTCCAAGGTCTGGGCCGCTGAACTCCGCCGACGAGGCCATACCGTGACGGAACTCGACATGCCAGGCAACAATCACTTCGACATGGCCGAGGAGTTCGCTAATGCTGACTCACCGGTCATGCGTGAAACATTTGAGATGATTGGGGTATAGCGCTTACTCGCCTCCTGCCAGATGCATGCTAACGATATAGCCGAACACCAACGCCGGACCGAGCGTAATACCGGGACCGGGATAGCGAGGGCCAAAAGAAATCTGGCTCCTCAAAATTATCCATCAGATAACCGGACGGCTTAGAAATATTCCATCCAAGGGCGGAGTTCAACCTCCCAGGTCCAGGCGCTACGCGGTTGGTCATGGATGTGCAAATAGGTATCAGCAATGGCGTTAGGATCGAGCAATGCATTCTCTCCCCGGGCTTCAGCGCGTGGGTCGTTATGAGCCTTGATACCACCATCAATGACGAAATGGGCTACATGAATATTCTGGGGTGCCAACTCGCGCGCCATGCTTTGCGCCAGACCGCGCAGGCCAAACTTGCCCATAGCGAAAGGCGCGGAATTCTTATAACCCTTCACACTGGCGGACGCTCCGGTGAACAGAATGCTGCCACGCCCTACGGAAAGCATACGCTTAGCCGCCTCTTGGCCAACCAAAAAACCGCCATAACACGTGATCATTAGAGTTTTATAGACTTCATCCGCATCAAGCTCGATGAATGGCGCGCGCTGCCGATAGCTCGGGTTGTAAACGACCAAGCTTGGCACACACGGCTCTTCATCAAGCGCGGTGAATAGTGCTGAAACCTGATCGGGGTCCGAGACATCGCAGGCATGCACACCAGCGCCGGTCTCTTCCGCCAACTGTGCCAGCTTGCCAGTGTTGCGCGCAGCCAGTTGCACGGACATGCCACGTTCCGCGCACTGCCTAGCTAGGGCAGCGCTTAAGCCTGCTCCGGCGCCGACAATGAGAGCAACATCGTCCGGCATGGCCTAAGATCGAGCCTTCGAATAGCCAATGGCCTGCAGAGCCATGTCAATTTCTTCCAGGATCTCCGAATCATCAATCGTCGCCGGTATCTTAAAATCTTGGTTGTCGGCGATCTTTTGCATGGTACCGCGTAGTATCTTGCCGGATCGCGTCTTCGGCAACCGCTCGATCACCACCGCTTGTTTGAACGCGGCAACTGCGCCGATCTTATCGCGCACCATCTGCACGGTTTCACCGACGATTTCGGAGCCGTCCTTCACTGTGCCGGAATTAAGAACAAGGAAGCCGACCGGCAATTGTCCCTTGAGCTGGTCCTCAACCCCAATGACCGCACACTCGGCAACGTCGGGATGCTCGGCCAGGACCTCCTCCATGCCGCCGGTCGACAGCCGGTGACCGGCGACGTTGATGATGTCGTCGGTGCGTGCCATGATATAGAGGTAGCCGTCCTCATCGATCATCCCGGCATCCGACGTCTCGTAGTAGCCGGGAAACTCGGTCAAATATTTCTCCTTGAACAATTCGTCCTTCTGCCAAAGCGACGGCAGTGCTGATGGTGGTAGCGGAAGCTTAACTACAATAGCGCCTATATCGCCGGGCACCACTTGATTACCGGTCTCATCAAGGACTTGCACGTCCCAGCCCGGTACCGCCTTGGTTGGCGAGCCTGCCTTAACCTCGAAGCGGTGCAGCCCCATACAGTTAGCGGCAATGGCCCAGCCGGTCTCAGTCTGCCACCAGTGGTCGATCACCGGCACGCCAAGTTTTTCCTCGGCCCAGTGCAGGGTGTCAGGGTCGGTACGCTCACCAGCCAAGAACAAGGTTTTGAAGGCACTCAGATCATACTGTTTGAGTAGTTCGCCGTTGGGGTCTTCACGCTTGATGGCGCGAAATGCAGTCGGCGCCGTGAACATAGCTTTCACTTTGTGCTCAGAGATCACCCGCCAAAAGGCGCCGGCGTCGGGCGTGCCGACTGGCTTGCCCTCGTAGAGGATAGTGCTGCAGCCATGCAGCAAAGGTGCGTAAACGATGTAGCTGTGACCGACCACCCAACCAACGTCAGAAGCCGACCAATAAGCATCACCCGGATCAACATCATAGATGTTCTTCATCGACCATTTGAGTGCCACCATGTGGCCGCCGTTATCACGAATCACACCCTTCGGCTCGCCGGTGGTTCCCGACGTATAGAGAATATACAAAGGATCGGTAGCCGCGACAGAAACGCAATCGGTGGGCTCGGCATCGGCCATTGCGCTGGCCCAATCGACGTCACGGCTGCCTTGCAATATGGCATCCGTCTCGGGCCTCGCCAAGATGATGCAGGTCTCGGGCTTGTGGCTGGCTAAATCAATAGCGCCGTTCAGAAGCGGCATGTATTCTATCACCCGGTTGACCTCGATCCCGCAGGTGGCGGAGACGATGGCCTTTGGCTTGGCATCATCGATGCGCACCGCTAATTCGTTGGCCGCAAATCCACCGAAAACAACGGAGTGAATAGCACCCAGACGCGCGCAGGCAAGCATGGCAATAGCTGCCTCCGGCACCATCGGCATATAAATGATTACCCTATCACCCTTACGCACACCGCGTCCCTTCAAGACGCCGGCAAAGCGCGACACCTCATCCAGCAATTGCGCGTAGGTGTACGTACGAACCGTATTACCAGTAACCGGGCTGTCATAGATGATCGCGGCCTGGTCGGCGCGGCCGGCCTCGACATGGCGGTCAACTGCGTTGTAGCAAGTGTTACACTCGGCCCCGACGAACCACCGGTAAAACGGCGGATTTGAGTCATCTAAAACCTTATCCCAGGTTTTATTCCAATCAATCCCGCTTGCCGCGTCGGCCCAGAACCCTTCCGGATCCTCGAGCGAGCGTGAATAGGCTTCATCATATGCGTTGGTCATATCACTCCCAATTGCCGCTCAGGCGACTTCCTGTAATCCGTCTGTTTCGCCAGACAGGCGTGCGGGCCAAGTCTTTCACCATCACGCACAGTGTAGCGCCAAATACCGCAATCTCAATGATCCCGGCAAACCTGAAAAGGCGAATAGGCGGCGTAGTTATTTAGACCGGCTTCCTTGACCTTGCGCATGGCTTGGTCAGCAGCATTGAGTGAATCGTGATTGGTTTAAACATGGGTTAGAAAATAACTGACACTAATACTCAGACCAACCAAGCAGATCCCATTCCCAACATCGACTTCAATCGGCTTCGGCACGTCTTCTAATAGCTTCTTGGGATGTTCTCCAAAAGCACTACGACCCCATCTTCACCCATGGAGGGCGCTGTGCTTATAGTACGCCAACAGTTCTAGCCCCACGACCCACCGCGATTGGCCTTCAACGTATCAAGGAAACGTCGACCATCGTTCGGAACGACAAAGGGGGCTTCGGTCGGCATGTCGCTGAATTCTTCAGATCTGTATCCGATGATGTCACGTGACGAGCGTGACATCGTGTCGAACTTTCCGTCCGCAGTGGTGCTGCAGAAGGTATCGGTCAGGGTATCGAAGTTAGTCCAGAAATTCTCCTGGCCCTGATTGAGTTTGCTAGCATGTGCTGCGACGGCTCTTCTGGAAAATTAGATTGTGGAGATCAACACGAAGATGAAACGACCGACATGTTCAACACGAGTAAAGGAAGGTGGCCAATAATCTTCGCCTTTAGTATGAGCTCGGCAACATAGGTAGCAAAATACATTCTGACGACACGTCCACCGAGTCGAAGAAAGTCCACTCAGCAATGCCAGTTGCTGGTCCGTTCTTATAATTATTCTCAACTAAAACCGATCAGCGTGTGCCGTACAACAAACAATCTAAATACCGCCCGGAACTGTCAAAGAAGCCTCAAGTTCGACAACAGGGCGATACGATATGGGGTTGACAATGCCACAAGTCAAAGCAAGTTCTTTTTGTTTCGTCACTTTTTTCTAATGCCCTAATAGCGCTGTGATATTCTTTGCCGAATTTATTTTTTCTGTGCGAAATTTATGGAAATTCTCATCTATCATGGCAGTCTTATGCCAAGCAAATCTATAACCTAATTCACAGGGAACGCGATCATGAGTGCCAACAGCATTTACGACAAGGATTTGGCTAAATCCCAAGCCAATTACACGCCCCTATCGCCCCTGACATTCATCGGACGCACGGCCACCACCTATCCGGAGCTAACATCAGTCATCCACGGCACCAAGCGCTTCACCTGGTCGGAAACCCACGCCAGGGCTAAGCGTCTGGCATCAGCCCTTGACGGGCTCGGCTTGGGTTTCGGCGATACGGTCGCCGTCATGGCATCTAACACCCCAGAAATGTATGAATGTGCTTTCGGGCCGGCGATGATCGGCGCCATCGTCAACACCTTGAATGTTCGCCTTGATGCATCGGCGCTAGCATTTTGTCTCTGTCACAGCGAAGCCAAGGTTCTAATCACCGATACGGAATTTGCACCGACGGTTAAACAAGCGCTCTCTAAAGTCGGCCGCACCAATATCACCGTCATCGATATCGTCGATTCCGAAAGCGACTTCGTTGACGGCGAACGCCTGGGTGAAATCGACTACGAGGCCTTCATTGACGGCGGCGACCCAGTATTCGAATACGGCCTGACCGATGATGAGTGGAACGCCATCTCACTTAACTACACGTCGGGTACCACGGGTGACCCGAAGGGCGTTGTCTATCATCACCGTGGTGCTTATTTGAATGCGCTGTCAAATGCCATCGGCTGGGACATGGGACACCATGCGATCTATCTTTGGACATTGCCTATGTTCCATTGCAATGGCTGGTGCTTCCCCTGGACTCTGGCTGCCATCGTCGGCACCAATGTCTGCCTGCGCCGCGTCAATGCCACCAATATTTACGCCGCTATCGCCGAGCATGAGGTAACACATTTCTGCGGCGCGCCGATTGTCTTAAATTTAGTTATCAATGCCACGGACGAAGAGCGACGCGACTTTGACCACCAGGTTAAAGTTATGACAGCCGCAGCACCACCGCCAGCGGCGACACTACAGCGAATGCAGGAACAAGGCTTTGACGTCACCCATGTCTATGGCCTAACCGAGACCTACGGGCCGGCGGTCATCTGCGCATGGAATCCCGAATGGAACGAACTCCCGATCGAAGAGCAAGCCATCAAGAAAAGTCGCCAGGGCGTGGCCTATCACGTTTTACAAGGCCTGCAAGTCATGAATCCCGACACCATGCAGCCGGTGCCGGCCGACGGCGAGACCATGGGTGAGGTCATGTTCCAAGGAAACAACGTCATGAAGGGCTACCTCAAGAACCCAATATCCACCGATGCGTCGCTGGCCGGCGGCTGGTTCCATTCCGGCGACCTGGGCGTCGTTCATCCAGATGGCTATATCAAGCTCAAGGATCGCTCTAAGGACATCATTATCTCCGGTGGTGAGAACATCTCATCAATCGAGGTCGAGGATACACTGGCAATGCATCCGGCCGTGATGCTCGCTGCCGTGGTCGCCAAGCCGGACAACAAATGGGGCGAGACGCCATGCGCTTTTATCGAACTGAAGGAAAAGATCGAACCGCCAACAGAGAAAGATATTATCGGTTTCTGCCGCAGAAGACTGGCGCATTACAAATGCCCAAAGGATGTAATCTTTGGCGACCTGCCAAAGACCTCAACAGGCAAGATACAGAAGTTCAAGCTGCGCCAGCAATTTATGGAAGAGTGATGGCTATTGTGGAAAATGGCGCAGTTCAATAAATCTTCCTCCCGTGCGCCGGGCAATACGGCGTCCCTCTATTTTCTAATGGATCGCCGAGAAAAGCCTAAATTTGGGCTTCCAACTGAGCGATCTCGTCCTTGATAGCGAGCTTTTGTTTTTTGATTTTGTGGACTTCTACGTCATCTCTATATCGGGCGTTGGCATCTTCCAAAGCGGTTTCAAGTTCCTGGTGACAGGCGCGCAGGGCCTTGATCCGTTCTTGCAAACTCATGCTTGCGATCCTCCTCTAAAGATTCCAGCGTTATCGTATCTTAACATGAGCGAAAAATCCACACACCAGCACTGTAATCTTGAGAAAATTTAACACTAAGCTCTATACGAAAACTGGTAGTTAAGGCAAAATCTATCATCGTTTGCCGGCAAGGAAACTCATGGACAGCAACGACGAAATCGAGCGCAGAATTATCGAATTGCAAACCGAACACCGGGATCTCGATGATGTCATCAACCGGCTGTTATCGTCACATTTGCACGATCAATTGCAGGTCCAACGCCTAAAAAAACGTAAACTTCAGCTCAAAGACCAGATCTCCTACCTAGATTCGCTCTTGGTGCCCGATATCATCGCCTAAGCGGTGAGATGGCCGAGTTAATCAAATTGTTATCGGCAGCCTGAAGGGCGTCAATGGCGCGCGAGCCGGTACTCATGATTGCAGCCCCTGTGCGCACCTTGAGCAGGTGCGTCTTACCCCGCCAATTTAGCGGATTGTTCCGTACACGCCGCTGGATGCTGTCGGTCCTGAGAGCAATGGTTTCGGCGTCACCGTTGAGCAAGATGACGCCAAGGTCATGTCCGCAAAGACTACCTTGCTCATCGGTGGGGGCAATGATTTCGTCGATCAGCGCCACCACATGGGCCATGGCGGCGTCAACTGCTTGGCGACCGAGTTGGCCACGCAGTTCTTCTGCGTTGGCGAGGTTGACAATCATCAACGCCGCCGACGGGCTCAAACCCTCAAGATGATCGATCACGTATTGCAATTCGCGTTCAAACTCGCGACGATTGGGCACCGCCAGAATCGGGTGGCGGATCGCCAATTCATGGTAGCGTGCTTCGCGCGCCTTGGCCTGTTCCACCTCCAGACGCATAGGCTCGATCTGCGCCGCCATGGCTTCCAAGATACGGCGTGTTTCCAGCGACAACTCCTCGCCGGCCAGACCGGCCAAGGCGACAGCGGGATCGTCACCCCAACTTCGCGAATTTTTGTCAGTTGTATCCTCGCCCTCATCGGAGCCATGATGCTGGCGTTCGCCTTTCCTGCCCGGTGCGTCGCCCGTGGGCGGGATACTCGTGGTCTTGTTGACGTCCATGGTCGATACCCCTTGTTGGCACGCGTCAACGTGACCCTAAGTTTATCAGACTTATGGTTAACAGTCTCTTGATGCCACCACCGGCATCCCTATAATGGCCGCCTTTCAATCGACGGGAGCAAACCGAAATGTCAGAGAACGCGCCACTTGTCGGCATTGTTATGGGATCGAAGTCGGATTGGGAGGCAATGAAGAACGCCACCGACATGCTGGCTGATTTGGGCATCCCGTTTGAGGCTAAAGCGCTATCTGCGCATCGCAATCCGGCGCAGGTTCACGACTGGGCGTCGAACGTCGAAAGGCGTGGCGTCAAGGTGATCATCGCTGCCGCTGGTATGGCCGCGGCGCTTCCCGGTGTTGTCGCCGCGGTTACACAACTGCCGGTGTTGGGCGTCCCCATGGAGACGCGCGTCATGGGAGGCATGGACAGCCTACTGTCCATGGTCCAGATGCCGGGTGGCATTCCGGTCGGCACCCTGGCTATCGGCAAGGCTGGGGCCAAGAATGCCGCTCTTCTGGCTGCCGCCATTCTAGCCCTTTCGGACAAGGATATTCACGAACGCCTTGCCGCCTATAGAAAGGTGCAGAACGACACCGTCACCGAACTTTCGGTGGATTGAGGTTCAAGGTATTAGGCGCTGGCCCTGGCCAATGTGCTTTCGATGTCCTGCATGGATAAGCGGCGCAGTTTAAAGGCTTCCAGGAGTTCTATTTCAATGGCGTCGCTCTGACCCAATTCGGTCGTCACCATGTAGCGGATGAAATCGATTAGTTCCTGTACCTGGCCTGGAAACACTACGACGTTCGATAAAAGCTCGCGGCGAATCAGCGGTGGATATTTCAAGAGTTCCAGGATCAAAAGCTTCTTAACCTTCATCGGCACGCGTACGCTGCCGAACAACCTGTCTAGGCAAAAACTGTAAATCCCAAAATCGAGCCTACCGGCAACATCCTGGGTGAACCCCCGGAACTCATCGAGAAACGGGCCGGCGGTGATCTTTCGATCCATTAATTTCTTGATAACATCGAGGAACTGACGGTAGCGCAGGCGCGCCGGGCTCGTGCGGTCGCCCAGTTCGGCTTCCAGCGAACGGATTTCGGCGGCACGGAATTGTTGTTCGCGAATCAATTGTGCCGAATCGCGTACGCCTTCCGACAAAGTCTGTTCCTCAATCAGCGCAAACAACCGCTCAAGTTTGTCGCGTTCCCCGACGCTCATGCGCTGGGCGCGTTCGGACAGCGGCAGCAATGCGGCCTGCGCCACCAAATAGTCCTTGGAATAGATCGCCGCCATGGCGGACGCCTGGGGGATGATAGGCGAGGTACGAAAATCATCGGTAATGATAAAGCGGCTGTTGTCAGTGACGGTTAAAAAACGTCCCAATTTGGCACACCCGAGAAAATGGTCAGCCAAATCACCCAATCCCGGTGGCTCACCGATACTATCGCGCTTTGAAGTGCCCACACCGGTAGCGAACGGTTGCTTGGGCCTTAGGGGTCCCGATTTCAGTGAGTTTGACAGTGAGTTCTCGGCAGACGTTTCGGTCATGGCCCCCGGCAGCTTGGAATCTCCAGCCTCAGGCCGGCCGTTGGCGGGCTTGTTGAATTCGAGCTCGCGCTCCAGGGTCAAGCCCATGCGCTTCAGGAAAGAGCTGTCGTCACTCATGTTCGATAGTTTCTCATCGTCGGAAAGCTATCATACGCCAAACGGTGGGCAAGGCCAATCGCTTCGGCAATTAACCAAACTCTGAAAACTAACAAATCCTTCTTTAAACGTGACTGGCGCCGCCCGGAAATTCCGAACAGGCTACCATCATTAACAACGCCCACTGTCGGCACATTGAACCGTATATTTCTGCAGCCCTTGCCCCCCTCTTCTTGTAAGAGACCGAATCACCCTTGATGACTCCAGGGGCTAGCCGAGCGCCTGACCTTGTTTTTTATGGCCGCCAAACCAGCCTGAACCTCCGCTTTTTGTTAACTTTTTTAGGATACTCCTGATGCTCAAGAACGGGAACCATAACCACTAAACTTTCGTTAACCCGCACCCTGAGGGAAGAAAACCTATGTTCACATTTGTTCGAGTGGTCGGTGTCGTCGCCGCCCCCCTAGTTCTTAGCGCATGCGGCCTGCCGGTCGGCGTGCAAATCGCCTCGCTAGTTGCCGACGGTATTTCCTATCTAACCACCGAAAAGACGCTGACCGATCATGGCATTTCTGTCGTAACCAGTAAGGATTGTTCTCTCTGGCGCGGGGTCGAAGGTGAAAATATCTGTCGTGACGAAGACCAGATGAGTACCGAAGGCATCGAGCTCGCCGAAGCGCCCACGGCCCCGCCGAACAAGACCGCCAAGGGGGCTACGATTAGCGCAGAACAGCCATATCCCGTAGTCGCAGCGAAAGCGGACTTGACGGAAAAGAAACGAAGAATCATCGCGCCAGCGCCGAAGCCAGGTCCCAGAAGTGACGATGGCGTGGGGAAGCCTATTGATACGGACCGCCTAATTCTCGGCCAAGATGAAGGCAAGAGCAGGAAAGTGCCCGTTCCGGCGCCAGTGATCCAGGAGACTGCTGCCACGCTGATTGCGCCTATCACCATCGAAGCCAAGAACGACGCCATCGCGCTTTTAGCTCCACTGAAATCTTCGAAAGCCGAACTCATCATCTCCAAGAACCTGGCGCCGCCATCGCCGGCGCTGGCACCAGCCAATAAGGTTTCCGCCTTCAGATCTAAACCGGTGCCCACACAGACTATCATTCCAGCTAAGATGATGGCCAAAGAAAGGGCGGTCAAGAAGCGCCACAGGCGCACATATTACATTATTGCCAGCTACCATCGCTCGGCCGACGCTAGGCGTTTTTCGGGCCGCCATGGCGGCCTCAAGCCCTTGGTTCTGGAAGGTACGGCGAAGGGGCACAAGGTGTTCCGTGTCGCCGTAGGCCCCATCGCCAAGACCGAGCGCCGCGCCACCCGTCAACGCCTGAAGAGCGCCGGGTTCAAGGATACCTGGAAGCTCACTTTGAGAGCGCCGAAGGTGGTAACGGAACTCGCTTCGTTGAATTAACTAAAATGCCTTGCGAAACCGTCGGGCAAATGGCTTTGAAAAGCCCCTAAACCGTTCCATCAAACGTCTTGGCAGGCCGAAGGTCTTAAGCACGTCATCGATACGCCGCTCCAAGAATGCCCAAGTATTAGGATAGTCGCCACTGCCGTCACCCTCGTCCGAGAGCCAATAGAGGACGGTCGAGAAATAGACCGAGACCAGCAAACCGCGCTTGGAATAATGGTTCCAATCGGTCGAACGATCACCAGCAACATACCACATTACCGAACATGTTCGCCAGGTCATACGCGTGGCAATCGGCGTGTTGTGAGGCAATGCCAGAAACGACAACAGCCGGTGCAGCGCATCTTTGTAAGACGCGTTGAGTTGGATACGGGTTTTGACGCAGGCGTGGATGCGCTCGCGGATACGCATCTCTTTCAAATTCATTTTATTCAGCTCGGCCACCATGCGTCGGTCAGCCCAGTCGGCAAAATGATCCGCCGCTTCACCAAGCCCATTAAGGAAAATTCGCCTGGCCAGCACGGCATCGTTCGCCACGTCTTTGGCGCCGGCCTCCATCGCCTTCCAACTCCAGCCATCGAACGGCACATGCGCCAGCGCCGCCTCAATGACCTTGTCGCGTTGACTTTGAAAATTGTTAGACATCAGCTTATTCTACTCGTTCTTCTGGCGTTTCCGTCTCCGATGTTTCCGACGTATTCGCCTTGCTCATTTCCTCAGCGTAGCCGAGCTTGGCCAGATCCTTCATGCGCATAGGGTAGAGTATACCATCCAAATGATCGCATTCATGCTGCACAACGCGGGCATGGAAGCCCTCGGCCTCACGTTTAATGGTACTGCCGTCCGGCGCCTTGGCAGTGTAGCAGATGCGTTTATACCTCGGCACGGTGCCAGCCATATCCGGCAAAGACAGACAGCCCTCGACACCGTCTTCCATCTCATCATCCAGCGCCTCAATCTTCGGGTTGATCAGGGCCGTCAACGGCACAGATTCATCGCCCTCACCTCCCCGTCCCTGCGGGACATGAAAGACGACAATGCGCGCCGCCACATGCACCTGGGGCGCGGCAAGCCCAACGCCCGGCGCATCCAACATGGTCTCTACCATGTCGTTGATCAGCGCATGCACTGTCGGATTGGTCGGGTCGGTGACTTCGCGCGCTGGTTTCATCAGCACCGGATGGCCCATGCGGGCAATTTTGAGAATAGCCATGGACTTTCGTTTTTACCTAATGCTTGAATAAATCAAGGAAATCAGGCCTTCACATCCCAGACGCGCTGTGTTACAAGGCGCGAACTTGGGACATGAAAGTTCTGTGTCCCTTCCAGACTTAATGATGATGAGGTTGAGGCAGACGTGCAAGTCTCCGTTCGTGATAACAATGTCGACCAGGCCCTGAAGGTTCTGAAGAAGAAGATGCAGCGTGAAGGCGTCTTTCGGGAAATGAAACTCCGGCGCTCTTATGAAAAGCCGTCCGAACGCCGTGCCCGTGAGAAGGCCGAGGCCGTTCGCCGGGCTCGCAAGCTTGAGCGCAAGCGCCTGGAGCGTGAAGGCTTCTAAAAGCCGTTTTACCGTTTCCCCACAGTTTATGCGGCCGCCGCCCTATAGGGTTGGCGGTTTTCGTGTTTGTCGATCATCCGTGAAATAGGATCTAACCATGGCCAACATCTATGAATTAGACGGCATCCGTCCCGTCATCGATCCAAGCGCCTTCGTCCACCCTGAAGCCGTCGTCATCGGCGACGTCATCATCGGCGCCGGCTGCTATATCGCACCCGGGGCCGTGCTGCGCGGCGATTTCGGCCGCATCACTGTGCACAAGGGCGCCAACGTTCAGGATAACTGTGTAATGCATGGTTTTCCTGGCACCGGCACGGTGATCGAGGAAAACGGCCACGTCGGCCATGGTGCAGTGATACACGGCGCAGTGATCGGGCAAAACGCACTCATCGGTATGAACGCAGTGATCAACGACGAAGCAGTCATCGGCTCTGAGAGCATTGTCGCCGCCATGGCCTTCATTCGCGCCGGTGAGGAATTCGCCCCCCGCAGCCTGATCGTCGGTATCCCCGCACATAAACTCCGCGATGTCACCGACGCAGAAGTTGAATGGAAAAACGGCGGTACACGCGACTACCAAGAACTGGCGCGCCGCAGCTTGGCCAGTATGAAATCTTGCGAACCGCTCGCCGTCTCCGAACCCAACCGTCCTTTCATGCCAATCGGCGAATCGATGCCAAAGCATTCGCAAGGCAGTTAAGAAATTAAGAGAAGGGCGTCGATTTTGAAATGTACTGCCTAGTACAACTCAGATATTAGTTGAACAATTCAAAAGCTTTAAGATGAATTGTATACGCCAACGTTTGGATGACTTTCGCCTATTCAAAAACCTACGCATTGCTTTCATCGAACGCCGCAAGATCCAGTCGAGGACGAGGATCTTTGACCACTCTTAGCTCCCGATCACGAAGATTATTTAGCCGCCCACATTCGCGAGATATTTATTGCCAATCTTGTGCTAGCCGGGATTTCATTTGGTATTCCATTGTTGATCGTGATTGGGTTGGAAGTGCTTCGAGAACCAAACGAGAAGTGGCACACTATTAAGTTAATCAATGAAACGATCTCAGTCGCAGAAAAACGTTTTACTTCCATGTCTCCATTTTTGCTCATAACCGTCGCCAGAAGTGTGTCAACGGCCCGTCGAGTTTTAGCAACTACATGGCCATGCCGAATAACTAAAAATACAATCAAGAAACCGACCCTGAATAGACGTGGTCAGAGAATTCACACCAATAATTCCATCACTTCAACGGCGGTGCATTGGTATTTCTATTTTCCTGATTTTTTGTCCCTTGGTTGACTAACAAAGAGCCAACTTCCACCTGTGTCGGTTGGATATCTATGTACCAATGGCCGCAATGTTTATAGCGGGTTAAATTTTTTCAACTTGATACCATAGAGGAAGCAAGAATTCAGAGTTTGACATCTGCTTGGTGTGTTGAAAGCTTAAAAGCTCTATTGAACCTAAGATATTTCTCGGGGTCTCAAGCCACCAAGATCGCTCGCCCGATGAGCTTACGCTCCATGATCTCAGAGAGAAACTCCGGCGCTTTTGCCCATGGGCCGGTCTTGGTGATAGGCGGGTGGATTTTGCCCTCGGCGCACCAGCCCAATAGGGTAGTGGCAGTTTCCAGCATCTTGTCAGCCTTGTCGTAGCGGTAATAGGTCATGACCATGCCGAGTGCGCGGCGGTTCTTGATTAACAGTCGGTTTGATGGAATTTGCGGAATTTCACCACCGGCAAAGCCAATGATCACATGCCGCCCCCCCCACGCCAGACTGCTTAGTACATCGGGAAACAGGCTTCCCATCACCGGATCAAACGCCACGTCGACACCCTTGCCACCGGTCAATTCCATGACCGTCTCTTTGACGGAGACATCGGTGTAATTTATGCCTTCGTCGGCGCCGTAATCCTTGGCCATGGAAAGACGCTCTTCAGTGCTGGCAACGGCAATGACGCGGGCGCCCATGATTTTGGCAACCTCCACCGCCGCCTGGCCGACCGAGCCGCTTGCGCCAGTCACCAACACCACCTCGCCTGGCTGAACCTCGGCCTCCCACTTGAGGCCACAGTGCGCCGTCGAAAAGGCCATGGAGATGGCTGCTGCTTCCGGGTAACCAACGCCATCGGGCATTAGCCAGACCTGACTGGCGTCAACCTTGGCAAACTCCGCCCAGGCATTACCCTTGGAAAGCGCCATCACCGGCGTGCCAATTGCGGGCCCATCAACACCGTCACCCAGTTCAGCGATCGTGCCAGCAATTTCCATGCCCGGCACGTAGGGCATCTGATGTTTGATCTGGTGCTTTCCAGACAATTGAAGGCCATCGTGGAAGGCAACGCCGGCGGCTTTGGTATTGATCAGGATTTCGCCGGGCCCGGCAACAAACTTGGGAAAATCACCAACAATCAGATTCTCAGGCGTGCCGTAGCTCTCAGCATAGACGGCTCGCATGATCTCGATATCATCACTCATGGCGGCTTATCAGACTTCTTCCATTTTTGTCGCCAAGACGACAATCAGCTACACAGGTTGCGGCTTGACTGGACTTATGAAGGTCTTCTTGCGACCAATCCATTCGGTGATCTGGATCAAAAGTGCAGGCACCGCGCCTTCTTCCGCTTTCGGTTGTTCGACCTCCTCGAAGTTGCAAAGCCCGTTGGGATTGAGAAAAAACGAGTGATCCCCGAAAGGTTCACGCAGCTGCTCGACCGAGGTATCGTTTTTGGGATCTGGCGGCACACTAGTTTGGTTTTCCACAATGGCGACCTGGTTGGTGTCGAATTTCATGTTTGAAACTCCTAAACAACTTGCGGCAGGACAGGTCAAGCCGTCCAGTCCCCATGGGGTTTTCCGAATGTCAAATCAGCCTAGTGCCTGGACGATTTCCTCGGTCATTTTTTTAGCATCACCGAACAGCATTAGCGTGTTGTCAGCATAGAACAGCGGATTGTCAACACCCGCATAACCAACGCTGAGCGAGCGCTTGACGAACAGCACAGTGCCTGATTTCTCAACGTCGAGAATCGGCATGCCGGCGATCGCGCTGGTCGGGTCCGTTTTTGCCACCGGGTTGGTGGTATCGTTAGCACCGATGACATAGGCCACGTCGGCAGTGGAGAATTCGTGGTTAATCTCCTCCAACTCGAAGACCTCGTCATAAGGCACGTTGGCCTCGGCCAGAAGCACGTTCATATGCCCTGGCATACGGCCAGCCACTGGATGGATGGCGTAGGCGACCTCAACCCCTTCCGCCTTCAGAAGATCGCACATCTCGCGTAGTGCGTGCTGAGCCTGTGACACGGCCATGCCATAGCCAGGTACAATGATCACCTTGTTGGCGTTCTTCATCAAAAATGCTGCATCGTCAGCAGCACCGGCTTTGGCGTTCATATCGCTCGTGTCGGCGCCACCGGCAGCGACGGCATCTCCGCCGAATCCACCCAACAGCACATTGACGATCGAGCGGTTCATACCCTTACACATGATGTAGCTGAGTATGGCACCCGATGAGCCTACCAGCGCACCGGTCACAATCAGCGCCGGATTTGAAAGCGTGAAGCCGATACCGCAAGCGGCCCAGCCTGAATACGAGTTGAGCATAGAAACCACGACAGGCATGTCGGCGCCGCCAATGGGAAGGATCAGTAGAAAGCCAATGGCGAAGCTGAGAAAGACCAAGATCCAGAACAAGGTCTCGGTCTGCCAGCCGACCACCAGCGCAATGATTAGACTGGAGATCAAAGCGCCGATCAGTGCATTGAGCATGTGCTGCATGGAGAAGGTAATGGGATTCCCACTCATCACGCCCTGTAGCTTGGCAAAGGCGATAATCGAGCCCGAGAAGGTAATAGCACCAATAGCGAGGCCCAGAGACAGTTCAATAATGCTGGCCGTTTGAATTTGCCCAAAAGTTCCAATGCCGTAAGCTTCTGGATTGTAGAAAGCTGCGGCACCGACGAACACGGCAGCCAAACCAACTAGCGAGTGAAAGGCGGCGACCAATTGCGGCAGGGCTGTCATCTCGATTTTCTTAGCAATGATTGTTCCGATAGCGCCACCGATAAGAATGCCAAGGACGATCATTTCAAAGCTGACAATCGATGGATCTGCCAAGGTCGTGCCGATGGCGATGATCATGCCGATGATACCGTAACGGTTACCCTGACGCGCCGATTCGGGCGAGGAAAGCCCGCGCAGGGCCAGGATAAACAGTACCGAGGCGATGAGATAGGCGAAGCCCGTGAGTTGTGCACTCATGTTCCGCTTCCCCTATTTCTTCTTCTTAAACATGGCGAGCATTCGCTGGGTCACGATAAACCCACCAAAAATGTTTACCGACGCTAAGGTGACGGCGCAAAAGCCCATAACCTTGGAGAAGTCCATGTCTGCGGGTCCGGCGGCAAGTAAGCCACCGACGATAATCACCGACGAAATAGCGTTGGTTACCGCCATCAAGGGTGAGTGCAGCGCCGGGGTGACGCTCCATACGACATAGAAACCAATGAAGCAGGCCAGTACGAAAATCGTAAACAGGCTCAAGAAATCCATGCTCGCTGTGGCACTCCCGGCATCAACCAACTGGGTTGTCTGATCGGCCAGTTTCTTCGCTTCTTCGAGCAGCTTCGAGGCGTTTGTTGCGACCTTCGAGGCTTGATCCTGAATGGTTGCAGCATCCATCTCAGCCCTCCTTCTTGGCAATCGGCTTCTTGGCCGGCGCTTTTTTAGCCGCCGGCACACGCTCGTTGACCACTTTGCCGTCTTTGGTCACTAGCGCCCCGGTCACGGTCTCGTCTTCCCAATCGAAGTTGAGACCGCCCTTTTCCTTGTCGACCATGGGCGTAATGAAGTTCAAAAGATTGCGCCCAAATAGCGACGATGCGCTCTCTGCGATGCGCCCCGGCACATTGGCGTGGCCAACGATCTTGACACGATTGGCGGTTTCCACCACCTGAGCTAGTTTTGCACCCTCGACGTTGCCGCCGGCCTCAACCGCGAGATCAACGATCACACTACCCGGCTGCATGGAAGCGACCATTTCCTTGGTCACCAGGATCGGCGCGGCGCGGCCCGGTATCAACGCCGTGGTGATGACAAGGTCTTGCTTCTTGATGTGCTCGGCAACCACTGCCTTTTGCTTGGCGAAATATTCTGGCGGCATCTCCTTGGCATAGCCCGCGTCGGTCTCCGCATCCCTTTCCATCTCGTCATCGACAGTCAAGAATTTACCGCCTAGGCTCTGCACCTGTTCGCGCGTGGCGGGCCTGACATCGGTGGCAGTCACCACGGCGCCCAAGCGCTTGGCAGTAGCAATAGCCTGCAAACCGGCGACCCCGACACCCATGATAAAGGCTTTCGCCGGCGGCACGGTGCCGGCGGCGGTCATCATCATCGGAAAGGCGCGGCCAAATTCAGCAGCACCATCAAGCACCGCCTTGTAGCCGGCCAAGTTGGCCTGCGATGATAGGATATCCATACTCTGCGCGCGGGAGATGCGCGGCATCAGTTCCATGGCAAACGAGGTAACACCGGCCTTGGCCAGCGCCGCCACGCCGGTTCCGTCAGTGAGCGCGTCGAGGGATGCCAGCAGTATGGCACCTTTTTTCATCTTGCCTACTTCGTCGCCCAGGGGCGCGCGGATTTTCCAAGTCATGTCGGCGTTCTTCAACGCCGTGGCAGCGTCCTTAGCGATAGAGGCGCCAGCTTCTTTGTAGGCCTCGTCGATAAACGACGAACTTAGCCCGGCCCCCATTTCAACAGCAACATCGAAACCCAGTCCGACCAGCTTCCCTACCACCTCCGGTGATGCTGCGACCCGGCTCTCGCCATCACGAGTTTCCTTAGGTATGGCAATCTTCATGTTGGAACCTCTTGATCTGCGATCCTGAACCGGAATCTCTTTCCTCCGACCGTGCAATCTTGAGTTTTTCGAGACGGTTATCCTTGATCCTAAGTCAAGCAAGAGCAGAAAAACCATCATGCCGGGGGGGAGAGCGGGGGGAATATGAACAAGTTGAACCGGACTCGCAACACCTTACGCCCGCCCAGCTACTGTTTTGGGAAGTAGTCCTGGCAATCTCCCTCGCGGTAGACGTCAGTGGTCGCGCAATGCAGTCCGCCACCGAAAGGATAGGAATCTCGGAACGGTATCGGTATGACGTTGAAACCGAAGCTGTCGAGCTGGTCCAACTGATGCACCTCGCTAGCTTCAGCGCAGACGGTTTTTTCATCGATCATTAGCACATTCATGGATAGCCAAACGGAGGAATAACAAAGCGGCGGCGGCTCGTTATGGGCCGGTCGCGCCGCATTAACGATCTCCCAGCCGTTGCGCTGGAAGAAGCTGCGCTGCTCGTCAGGTAGGCGGCGCTCGGGATTGTTGATGATCAAGCCCGGCCGGAGCGGTGTAAAAGTCGCGTCAATATGAATTGGATAGGGATCTCCCGGAAAATTCACCGCATGCACTCGGAGCCCAGGGAAATGGCGCTGCAACCAATCGATTCCTTTAAGATTGGTAGTGAATCCATGCTGGACCACCAGATCCTTGCCGAAGCGCAGGCAATCAGCGGCATCAAACAACGGCTCTTCTTCCGTGGTGACAAAGTCCTTTCTCGAGACCATTTCAAGACGCTCATCGATAGTGATGTCGTCGGAGAGATAATTTGCTTTATAGGATGCGTCGGTGAGGCGCGGTTTCGGTGCTGCTTCGTGGCGCATTTTTGGATCTTCGTCATAGAAGCGCTGCAACAACGGGCGGTAGCAGAGATATTCGAACCAGCGCGAACGGTACGACATGGTCGCTTCCAGCATCTCCGAGCCGACTGTGAGGATAACATCCCTCGGCGGTTGGCAGCCGAACATCGAGCCATGCTGCCAGTCCGGCGTTCCAATGTCCTGGTTGAAGTCGATGGGATCGGGCCGGTCGACGCGCACGCCATGCTGTTCGAGGATTTTCGTCAGATTGTCGAGCTGTGCGTTGGCTTTCTCTACGGCTTCAGCTGATCTCGGCCCATGCATGCCGCGCATGTCGCTATCGGCCGGAATCTTGGGGTCAGATGCCGGTTCGGACGGAGGAATGCAGCATCCGTCAGCACGCCCGACGATGATATGCTTCAGCGGATCCCACTCGTTCCAAGAATTGACGACGGTCTTGATCTCGGTGACAGCCATGGCATTCTCCCTCAAAATATATCGAGGCGTTTTGACAAACATCTCGAGCCAGGTAAAGATCTTTCAATGACAATCAAGCGCACGCTCTGGGGCATCGGCACCTCGCGAACGATCCGCGCCCATTGGGCGTTAATCGAACTCGGCCTCAATTACGAAACCAAGACGATCCGTACCCGCACGCCGGAAATGGAAACGCCGGAGTTTCTCGCCGTCAATCCGCGCCGCAAGGTACCGGTGCTGGTCGATGGCGATCTGATCATCACCGAGAGCCCGGCCATCGTCACCTACTTAGCGGAGCGGTATTCAACGGAATATAATCAACTCATCCCGGAGGCAGTTGAGGCGCGTGCGCGCTATTTCGAATGGATGTCATTCATCACCATGGAGTTGGATGCCACCTCGCTTTATGTGCTGCGTCGGCACGTCGATCTTCCGCATATCTACGGTGAAGCGCCTGCTGCTTGCGAGACGGCACGCGCCTATTTCCAGCGCATGATGGAGACCGCCGCTCCCGACGTGGCCGCCGGCGGCAATTTTCTGCTTGGCGACAACTTCTCTGGGGCCGATATCCTGATGGCCAGTTGCCTAATCTCCGCAGATCTCTACGATTTCCAACTACCGGTCGAATACACCGAGTATCGCGAACGGGTGATGGCAAGACCTGTCTACAAAAAAGCCATAAAGGCAAACTATCCATGAGTGAAGTTTCACCTGACGCCGGCCCACTTGCCGGATACCGCATCGTCGACGCCACGGCTGTCGTCTCCGGCCCCGCCGCCATGGGGCTTTTGGCCGACCAGGGCGCCGACGTTATCAAGATCGAAAGCCCGACGGGTGACATCATGCGCCATCGAGGGGAGGAGCCGGGCATGACGGCCGGTTTTGTTTCATGCAATCGGGGCAAACGCTCGGTGACGCTCGATCTCAAAAAGCCAGAAGCCGCCGATATCCTCTGGCGTCTAATCGAAAACGCCGACGTTTTTGCGCAGAACTACCGCCCCGGCGTCATTGAGCGTTTGGGCTTTGATGCGGAAGAGGCGTTGAAACACAACCCGAAGCTGGTATATCTCTCGATCAGCGGCGTCGGCAATACCGGGCCCTATGCTGACAAGCGCGTCTACGATCCCGTTGTACAGGCGCTATCGGGTATTACTGAGATTCAGGCCGATGCCGAAACAGGCAGTCCAAAGATGATCCGCGACATCGTTGCCGACAAGACCACAGCCGTCTATGCTGCTCAGGCGGTGACGGCGGCGCTGGTGGCCCGCCACCGCACCGGCAAGGGTCAGCACGTACAAGTCTCCATGCTCGACACCGTCGTTTCCTACATTTGGCCGGAAGGCATGGTACCGTTTACCAAGATCGGTGCCGAGGAACTAGATAACAAGTCGACGGCACATGACATGATTTTTCCGACATCCGACGGCTATATCACCTTGGGCGCGGTGTCGGATGCCGAGTGGAAAGCGCTTTGCGAAGCCGTTGGCCGACCCGAACTAATTAATGACCCGCGCTTCAAGACCGCAGCGCTCCGCAACACCAACCGCCAAGCAAGGCTGGAAACCATCGAAGCAACGCTCGGCGAACTAGGCCGTGACGAGACACTGACCAAGCTTCAGGCCGCCGACGTACCTTGCGCCCCGGTGCTGTCACGCTGGGAGATGCTGGACCACGAACAGATTAAGGCCAGCGATCTAATTCATGAACTCTACCAGCCCGGCATGGGGCGGATCCGCCAAGCCAGGCCCGCCGCCAAGTTCGATGCGACGCCGGTCCATCTGCCACGTAGCGCTGCGCAACTGGGCGAGCACACGGCAGAGGTGCTCACTGAGCTTGGTTTTAATTCGGAAGAAATTGTGCGCTTCCGCGACGCCCGCATCATTGGTTAATTCGAACACCGTTAGATCGACGAGCAATCTTTGTTTAGCAACATTGTTGGCCGCAACTTGCCAAGTTTCGAAAGGCCTCCGGCGGTGACCACGCGACTTCCAATAACAGAGCATTGGGCAAAGCACGCCACCGAGGGATCCACGTCCGCGGAACGCATCAAGCAAATAGGAACAGAGTGGCAGCCTCTCTCTTGCTACGGCTTCGCTACTGACATCATTCGGCCGACGTTGCATGACTGACCTTAAGACCCGGCGCCATGATGGCTATTCGGGGTTATTCGGGCAGCCTCCGATTACTCCGGCCTTTTGGCAATCATGTCAATCTCGACCAGCGCGCCGCGTGCCAAACCCGCAACCCCAACGCAGGTGCGGGCCGGTAGGCGGTCGGGCGCGAAGTAGGCCTTATACGTCTCGTTCATAGCGTCGTAATCGCGCTCGAAATTGGTGATGAAAACGCGCGCCGAAAGCACATTCACAAGCCCGAGCCCAAGGCCTTCTAGAACAATGATCAGATTGTCCATAACCCGTTTGGTTTGGGATACGACCCCCACCGGGAGTGGCTTAGAATCATCGTTAGGATCCGTAGGCATCTGGCCGGTCAATTGGATCCATCCATCGCACTCGACAGCATGGCTGAAAGGCGCCACATGGGTCGGCGCGCCGGAAAAATTATGAAAGATCGGCCCCGGCATCAAAAGCCTCCCTATTTCGATAATCGGCAGGCATCATACTAACGCTATTACGCGTCCAGAAAAGAGGCTATCGCGATGCCGCCGACCGCACCCGATAACGCCAAACTACAAGGCCTCATATCCGCAGCGACCAGTGCACTCAGCCTGAGCGTGTTGAGCACGGCGGCGACCTTCGCCTACAAGGGCGGGTCCGACCCCGTAACCCTTGTCGCGGCACGGGCAGCAGCGGGCTTCTTAACCGCTTGTCTTTTTGTTGTCGCCTCGCGCCATGCGATCCGTTTCCCCCATGGCAACCTGCGCCTTATGGCTTGCTTTTCCATCGGCCAGTTGATGATCAACTTCGGCTACATGACGTCGGTGCTTTATATCCCCGTCAGCCTGGCAGCACTGATTTTTTATGTCTTCCCAGTGCTGGTGCTGTCAATCGAGGCAGTGATTGGCCGGCGCGCTCCATCCGCATTGGAAGGCTTGAGCTTCGTTGGCGCCTTTCTTGGTCTGGCGTTTGCACTCGGCCCTTCGTTCGAGACTCTCGATTGGCGCGGTATTGTCGCTGCCCTCGTTGCGGCAGTTGGCGGCGTAGTAGTGATGACGACGGGCAGCCGCGTCGTGAGACGTACCGGCTCGGTCTCGACCTTCTTTCACATGCAAATGACCACTTGCGCAGTCACAGTAGCGGTGATGCTCAGCTTCGGTGGCCCGGCATTACCAACGCTCGAGATCGGCTGGTGGGGATTGGGTGCAGCCTGCATAGGTTACACCATGGGCGTGGCCACACAGGTCATCGCCGTCAAGCTGGTCGATCCCGCCCCGGCATCATTGATCTACAACCTGGAGCCATTGGCGACGCTTGCGATCGCAGCTTGGTTGTTGGCCGAGCGGTTAAGCGCAGTTCAGTACCTGGGTGGCGTATTTGTACTAGCAGCCGTTTTGGTGGCCGGTCGGCAAGCTACAGTAAAATCGGGCTAACAACGTCGTCTCTGGTGTTCCCTTTTCCCGTCGAAAACAGCACCACATAATCATGACAAAAAGTTTCCGCGGTAAGCTCTTGCTCCTCGAATTTTAAAAAATGAGACTTTCAGTTCGCCAGCCATGTCGATGGACATGATATTCCACGGTTGGTCTATGAGCTTGTTCCATGCCTCGCAACAGAGAGCGAAGATCTCGTCTTAGGATTTAAAGATCCGGTTCGAAAGCCAGTTGTCGCACATGAACGGCCGGATATTCTTCACGGGGTTCTGTTTGGCCGGCGCCAACACCACGCGTCGGATAGACTGCACCGAGGATTTAGACAGACTTGGTGCGCTAATCCTTGGTCGTCGTGAGCCGAATTCCACGTCGGACTCAGCGCTGCATACGATAGGGTGCTTAGGAAGATAGCGGAATTTGTAGCGATTTCAGAGCTTTGGATTGGCGCTTAGCCAGTTTGTCCTCGTCAAAGCCATCAATCAGGCCATGGAACATGCGGTGCCAGTTGATCTCCGCCTTGAGATGCGAAAATACACTGCCCAACCCAATGGCGGCACGGTCCATAAGCACAAATTCGCGCGGTGGCTGAACGCCCCCGACCTCGCGTAGTTCGCGGTGCACCTTGGCCGCCACTCCGGCGCCATAGGCAACACCACCCTGTTCCTGGATGCTGGTAACCTTGTCCTCCAATAACGGTGCATAAAGGAACCTCGCCCACTGGCTTAAGATATCGATTACCTGGCGATCGAGCCCGGAGAAACCCCAAGTCTCGTAGGCGTGCACGGCCAGGGCCTCGTCCTCATCGCGGATGGCACGGTAGAGATCGATCACGGCACGGACGAAAGAGGGATTGAACACCCGCACACAGCCAAAATCCAGAAGGTTGATGGTGTGATCGTCACGCACCGTATAGTTGCCGAGGTGCGGATCGCCGTGAATCACGCCATAGTTATAGAGTGGTACATACCAAGCGCGAAACATATTGGTGGCGATGGCATTGCGGGCCTCGGCATGAGACTCAATGAATGACATCAAGGGGTCGCCATCGAGCCAATTCATGGTCAGCAACAGTCCGGTGCTCAAGTCGTCAATCGGCACTGGCACATGCACGCCTTTCTCACGCTTTAAAATTTTAGAATAAAGCTTCATGTTGCGGGCCTCGCGTCCGTAATCGAGTTCCTCGCGCAGCCGCTCGTTAAGCTCGGCATGGATGTTGGCGGGGTCGATGGCCCGGTCGTAGCGATGATAGATACCGAACACCACCTTCAATTGGCGCAAATCGGCATCGACGACGGACGCCATGTCCGGATACTGCAGCTTGCACGCAAGGTCATCGCCATCCAGTGACTTGGCGCGGTGCACCTGGCCTAATGAGGCAGCAGCGGTGGCCTTGTGTTCGAATTCATTAAAACGCGCCTGCCAGTTAGCGCCCAATTCGCTCGCCATGCGGCGCTTGACGAAGGGCCAGCCCATGGAGGGGGCATTGGTCTGCAGGTGGCCAAGCTTCAACATGTATTCCTCGGGCAGCATGTCCGGTATCGTGGACATTATCTGCGCCACCTTCATCAGCGGCCCCTTGAGACCGCCCAAGGCCTCCTGAAGTTTGGCTGCATGTTCGACCTTGTTGATAGGCATGCCAAAAAATCGGTTGCCGGCAAGTTTCGCTGCCAACCCGCCCGCCGCTCTGCCAACCTTGGCGTAGCGCTTGGCCCTGCCGGTGAGTGAATTGCGTTCCGCCATCACTCCCTCACAACGCCTCTTCGAGTTCGTCTATAAAGTCCGAAATTACAGAAAGCCCGCGCCCCCAAAAGGCGGGGTCAGACGCATCCAGACCGAAGGGAGCAAGGAGTTCACTGTGGTGTAAGGTGCCGCCGGCTCGCAGCATGTCGAAGTATTTTTCCTGGAAGCCGGGATGGCCGTCCTTGAAGACGCCGTAGAGCGTATTCACCAGGCAATCACCGAAAGCGTAAGCGTAAACGTAGAACGGCGCGTGGATGAAGTGTGGGACACAAGCCCAAAACCATCGGTAATCATCATCGAAGGCAAATGCAGGACCGAGGCTTTCCGTCTGCGTTTCCATCCAGATATCGCCAAGCTGCTCCAGACTCAATTCGCCCTCCCTACGCGCCGCGTGCACACGGGTTTCAAATGTGTAAAACGCTATCTGCCGGACTACGGTATTGAGCATGTCCTCGACCTTGCCAGCCAAAAGAACGCGGCGTGTGGTCGGGTGATCCTCATTATCCAGAAGCGCACGAAAGGTTAGCATCTCGCCAAAAACCGACGCCGTCTCAGCCAGGGTCAGCGGCGTGTTGGCTAGTAACAATCCCTGCGGGGCCGCAAGGACTTGATGCACACCGTGGCCGAGTTCGTGCGCTAACGTCATCACATCGCGCGCCTTGCCGTGATAGTTGAGCAGTATGTAAGGGTGCGCCGACGGCACGGTGGGATGCGCGAAGGCACCCGATGCCTTGCCATCGCGCGGAGGCGCGTCAATCCAGCCATACTCGAAAAAATCCTTCGCCACATTAGCCATTTCTGGAGCAAAGCCGTCATAGGCTTTTAGCACCATGGACTTCGCTTGCCCCCAATCGAAGGTGTGTGCCACGTCATCTGGCAACGGCGCGTTGCGATCCCACCAATCGATGTTTTCGGCCCCCATCCATTGGGCCTTTAGACCGTAGTAGCGGTGCGCCAGATTGGCGTAATTATCCCGAACCGCGCCGGCCAGAGCCTCGACCACCTCGGGCTCCACACGGTTGGCAAGATGACGGGACCCAACCGGTGTCTCGTAACCGCGCCAGTCATCCTCAATCTCTTTGTCCTTGGCCAGTGTGTTGGTGGCCATAGCCAGGAGACGGGCATTTTCTTGCAAGGTCTTCGCTAGTGCTTGGCCCGATTGCTTTCGCTTTGCACCATTCTTGTCGGTCAAACCATTAAGCGTATCGGAAAAGTTCAACTCCTCGCCACCAACATCGAAGCGCATGTGCGCCAACGTCTCGTCGAACAGCCGCACCCAGGCATTACGCCCAGCCACCGATTTTTCGTGCAATAACTTCTCCACCTCGTCGCTCAACTGGTAAGGCCGCATAATGCGGGTCTCTTCGACCCAGGCTCGGTAGTGCGCCATCGCCGCGTCCGCCAGCAATGTATCAACTACACCGTCATCGAGCCGGTTGAGATCTAATGTGAAAAACAAGGTCTTCGAGGTGATTATGGTCACTCGCTCCTGCGCGGTCTGGTAGAAGCGTCCCACTTCCGGATTGGTGACGTTGCCGGCATGCAGCAATTGCGCATAGCTCATCACCTTGTAGAGCGTCTCGAGAACCGCCTCATACTCGGCGATGGCAGCCGCCATACCGGCGCCGTCCAAAGTATCGAGCTTGCCTTGGTAATCGTTTTGGAATTTATCGGCGCGCGCCTCGGTGTCATTAAGATCGTGGCTGAGTGACGGCGAATCGCAACCGTCATAGAGATCATCAAGATTCCATTCGGGCAAGGATGCGGCGGCTTCGTCGGGCATTGAACTAACCTTCTTGAAAATGGGAGCGGTAACCACCGAGATCTTTTGGATATAAGACTGGAAATCATCAACGGCAACGGCAATCATAGCGCTGGAGAGCGTCAATAAGACCAAAATGAAAGGCGAAACGAAAATGCCGCAAGAATTATGGCTGAATTTGGCCGCCATGTTTTTCGGTCAGGCAGACAAACTCGGAGACAAACCGTTCCTTTGGGCAAAGTGCGACGGCACCTACCGGTCGCTCAACTGGGCCGACGCTGCAGCGCGTGTAACCGCGTTGGCACGGGGCTTGCGCAAGTTAGGGGTCGAGCCCGGCGATCGCATCGTACTAGTGTCCGAAAACCGGCCGGCTTGGTTGATCTCCGATGTCGCCATCATGACCGTCGGAGCCATTGCGGTGCCCGCCTACACCACCAACACCGAAGACGACCACCTGCATATCCTCACCGATTCCGGCGCCAAAGGTGTTATCGTCTCAACACGAAAACTAACCGAGAGACTGATGCCGGCAGCAGCGCGCGCGCCAGACCTCAAATTCATGATCGCCATCGAGCCGCCAGACATCGACCAGCTATCCGGCTTTGATCTGCATCAACTGGACGAGGTCCAAAACATCGGCCGAAGCGGATCGGAAAACGTGGTTGAGCTTGCCGAACGCTGGAAGGCTGAAGATACGGCCTGTGTGATTTATACGTCGGGCACCGGCGGTGCGCCGAAAGGCGTGATGCTTTCGCATAAGGCAATTTTGCACAATTGTGCTGGCGCCAAGGACGCGCTTACGGAAATCGGCCTCGGCGATGAAACGTTTCTCTCATTCCTACCGTTATCACATTCCTACGAGCATACGGCCGGGCAATTTTTCCCAATCAGCATAGGCGCCGAAATTTATTACGCCGAGAGCGTGGAGGCACTCGGCAACAACATGCTCGAGGCCAAGCCGACAATCATGACCGCTGTGCCCAGACTCTATGAGATGCTGCACCAGCGCATCACTGCCGGCGTCAAGAAATCCGGCGGCGGTAAGGAAAAACTGTTCATGAAAGCGCTAGCGCTGGGCCGCAAGCGCCATGCTGGAGAACGGCTAGGGTTAGGTGAGAAAATCCAGGATCTGGTACTCGACAAATTGGTTCGTGACAAGGTCCGCGCGCGCTTTGGTGGCCGCCTGAAAGCCTTGGTATCGGGCGGCGCGCCGCTTAATCCGGATATCGGTATCTTCTTTACAGCACTCGGTCTGCGCTTGCTGCAAGGCTACGGACAGACGGAAACTGCGCCGGTGGTTAGTGTTAACCGAGCAAGCCTCGTCAAGATGCACACCGTCGGCCCGCCGCTGTTGGATACCGAGGTGAAGATCGCGGCCGACGGCGAGATCCTAGTACGCGGTGATCTCGTCATGCAAGGCTACTGGGGCAAGGAGGATGCGACGCGCGAGACGATCGTCGATGGCTGGGTCCATACGGGCGACATCGGCGAGTTCGACGAAGACGGCTATCTGATAATCACCGACCGCAAGAAGGACATCATTGTCAACTCCGGAGGCGACAACCTGGCGCCGCAGCGAATTGAGGGCATCATCTGCCTGGAGCCAGAAATTGCCCAAGCCATGGTATATGGCGACAAGCATCCACATATTACCGCTCTCTTGGTGCCGGACGACGAGTGGTTAATGGCATGGTCCAAGGAGACAGGTAAATCGGCAAAGCTTTCTGATGTCTCGTGCGATGAGGAGTTAATAAAGGCGCTGCGCCCGGCCATGGACCGCATCAACAAGGGGCTGTCGAACATCGAAAAAGTGCGCCGCTTCATGCTCGCCGAAGAGCCCTTCACCATTGACAACGCGCAGATGACCCCGACGATGAAAGTGCGGCGCCACAAGCTGAATGAAGTCTACGGCGAACGCTTGGAAAGACTTTACAGTTAACTTTTCGAACCCTTCTCCGTCCAGGCGATAACGCCCAGCGCTGCAAGGTCGAGGACGGCAAAACCGACGACTAACGGCACAATGGTGCCGTCGAACTGCGCCCCGATGAGCACACTCAGCGACAGCGCAATCAGCGTCGACACCGAGCCGATTATTGACGCCCCGAGCCCCGCCATGTGGCCGAGCGGCTCCATGGCCAAGGCATTGATATTACCGAACACGAATCCCCTAAAGCCGAACAAGATCAACAACCAAACCATGAACAGCCAAAGTGGTGGCGCCGCAGTAACGCTCAACAACCCGGTTAGAAAGGCCCACGATGCCAGCGTCGCAATAACCAGCCCACGCACAACGAGCCGTTGCATACCAATTCGAACTACTAATTTTGAGCTGATTATCGACCCAGCGCCGAGTGCAATGGCGGCCATGCCAAAATAAAGCGCGAACAATTCGCCGGTATCATAGACATCTTGAAAAATCTGCCGTGACGTCGCGAGGTAGGACAAGAACGAGCCAAACACCAACCCGGTAGTCAGCGTATAGCCAACGGTGGCGCGTATCCGGCATGCCTCGAGCATTCCAGAGCCAAGGCTGGCCAATGTAAACCGGCGCCGGTTTTTCAACGGCAAGGTCTCCGGTTGGCGCAGGGAAAACCAGACGAAGGCAATGGAGGCCATGGCCAGCAATAAAGCGAAACAGGCCCGCCAACCGGCCACCATGATAACGACCTGGCCGACGGCCGGCGCCAAAGCCGGTACCAGCATGAATACAGCCATAATGAACGACATGATGCGCGCCATGACGCGGCCTTCATAGCCGTCGCGAACCAGGGCCACCGGCACGACACGCGGACCCGCCGCGCCAAACCCCTGCAACACACGGCCGGCCAGCATGACGTAAAAATTCGTCGCCAGCATCGACAACAACGAGCCAGCGATAAAAATAGCTAACCCGAGATAGATGATCGGCTTGCGACCAAAGGCGTCCGACAAGGGCCCCGCAAGCAACTGACCGATCCCGTAACCGATGAAAATGATGCTTACTACGTATTGGGTCTTATTTATGTCGGTGACGCAGAGATCCCGTCCGATGTCAGCCAGTCCCGGTAGCATGATATCTGTCGACATAGCGACCAAAGACACAGTTAACGCTAAGAGAGCGATGAATTCACCGAAGGCCAACGGTTCTGTCGGGCGTTTCATCTACCCGACCTGCGCCTTTTCCTACAAATTTTCAAGCAAGTATTGCCGGACAATGGCCTCGGCCTCAGCCATGATGCACTCGATCAATTCCTGGCAGATTGGCATGTCGTTGATCAGTCCGGCCACTATGCCGCAAGACCAAGACCCGGCATCCATGTCACCGTCAGCCATGACCTTCGAATAGACATAGGAAACCACCTCGGCAATGTCCTCGAACTTGACGCCCAGGCCGAGCTTTCGTTCAATCTTGAGCACGCGAACGACGGCGCCATTGTTAAAGACCCGCACTGAGTTGCGGATCAGACGCATAATCAGGCGACCCCGCGTTTCGTGATCATGGTCAGCTAGGCCAGCATGGCATCTTCATAGGTATCTAGATCGCCAAACACAAAGCCGGCGCCTTAAAAGAATACCGTTATGCGCCGTGTTTTTTACCATCCGGCGTGTAGATGCGCGCTGATACATTGTTGCGCCTTCGGGCCCCAGCACGGAACACCCCTTGCTGGCAACATCCGAAACCACCTCGTCAGTCCTCGACATCGATGCAGCAGCATGCATCTCGTGAGCCTCGTCGGGCTCCATCGTATATCGGGGTGGCATCGCGGACTTAACGGCAGCATTGAGCTGCACTTTAGCTTCAGGGTAAGCTTATCGCTCATTAAACGCCTCTCGTGATCTCATGAACATCCCCCGCGCGGACCACATCGACTTGCGTCACCGAACAGGCCCCGCGCACCAGATAATCGCGGAAGTGCGAGATATGATAGAGCCATTCACCAACCGCCACCGGCAGTGTCGTCGCTTGTGACTGACACACCTCGTCCTCCGTGTCCTCAGCCGACAAAGGCTCCTCCAGCCAGGCAAGATCCAAGGGCTTGAATAGGCGTGCGCGGCGGATCGCTTCCGAGACCGTGAATGCCTGATTGGCATCGCCCATAATTTCGAATGCCTCGCCGACGGTTTCACGCACGGCGGACAGCTTGGCTACGTCTTCCAACACATGCGGTTTTCCGATCTTGAGCTTGCAACCCAAAAAGCCCGATTTCTTAGCCAATACCGATTTCGACACCAACTCCTCGGTAGGCAGATTGAGCCACCCGCCTTCCGTTGTGTAGACGGGCACGCGTTCCTGTGCGCCAAGTTGTCAGCCAAGATACTGATCACCGCGCCGCCGCCGGTGCCGATGGTATAGCTGTAACCCCGCCCCGTTAGGCCATCGGAATCGGTGATTTCGACAAACGGCGTCTCTTGGCTGACGAAGGATTGGATCGCGTCGAAACGCACAGTCTTCGGCTCCAGGTATACCTGATAGACCTTCGTCCGCTCAATGGTCACGCCCATTCCTGCCCCTCTAGCCTAGATATTGCGTCACTTCGACAACGTCGCGCGAGCGCTTGACCCGGTCTCCCCAGGCTTTGTCAAACGTGCCGATCAGCCGCTTGAGCGCATTCGAGTTTAAAATCGCTAACGCCGCTTGGACGTCCGGAAACATGTAAAAGGCATAGTGGACGCCGTCTTCAACCTTACTCCAAGACCGCCAAGCTCGATTTGCATTGAAAAGCTCCAAGGCCTCCGCCAGATGTTCTTCTTGGTACCAGGTGTCGAAAGCATCACGCTCGGCGTCCGGCACTTCCGCCCGCACGATCAAAATTCCGTCGCCGCTCATATTCATCTCCCATGTGATTACTCTTCCTTTGCAGGAAAACCAGACCACTGTCGGGTCAAAAGCTCAAGCGCGCAGTCTCAGATTTCGGCGCAAGCGACTGAAGGGGCACCACGTTCGGTGCTCCTCCGGAAAAAATGTCCGCAATTGGTTGACACGGCGATACTGCCCATGTCGCCTCTGAAAATTGGCATCGAGATATTCAATCTCTGGCAAACATCTTTGATCATGTTCGCCTTATATTGGCAATTGTGATGCCGCCAAGGATTAGCGTCAAGGCAGCGATGGACTGCAAGCTAACAACTTCGGTTAAGATCAAGGCGCCCCAGAAGACGCCGAAGACCGGATTTAGGTAGTTGACGAAGGAAATGAATGACGCACCCTGCGTTTCGACGAGGCGGAAAAAGATCAGCGTCGCCAGCCCGGTTGGCAGAATGCCGATGTAAATCGTTGCCACCCAAGCGTCAGCATCGGCGCTTAGGAAGGCCATCGGACCGTCCATGGCCAACGCCATCAACACCGAAAGTATAGTGCCACAAAGCATCACCATGGTGGCCCGGCCGATCGTTGATGAGCTCGTCCCAACGCCACCAAGATTTCGAGTCAGCACTGCGTTGACGGCGTAACAACACGCCCCGGCGGCGATGCCAAGTTGGTAGAGAAGGTCGCCACCGAGGCCCTTCAATGCTTCCGGACCGATCAGCGCAATCACGCCACCAAAACCGACGGCGACGCCGATTAGCTTAAACAGCGTGAAGCGATCACCCTCGTTGAAGAAATGCGCCAGCACAATTGTGGTCAAGGGCATCACTGCCATCAGGATGGCGGCAAGGCCGCTTTCAACGCGCTGCTCGCCCCAACCGATTAGGAAAAATGGCAGCGTGATACCGAAAATGCCGAGCGCGAAACCGATGCCCCAACTTGGCAAATCTTTCGGCATTCTCGCGCCGCGCCACCACATGATCGGATAGAGCACCACGAGTGCGATCGCGGTTCTGACGGCGACGAGACTCATGGGCGGCATGGTATGGACAGCAATCTTGATGGCTGAAAATGAAGAGCCCCAAACCGAAGCCAGTATGATCAGCCAGATCACGTCCCGCCAGAACGCCGCCTTATCATCGACTGTCATGACCGACGCTAGATGCCGTAGTAGCCACGATACCAATCAACCAGTTTAGGCAGGCCTTCCTCGATGGTGGTCATGGGCTCGAAACCGAAGTCACGCTTGGTCGCTTCGATATCGGCGCAGGTCTCCTTGACATCACCCGGCTGCATCGGTTGGAAGTCGATATCGGCTTTCTTACCCAGTGCCCCTTCCAAGACCTCGATGAAATGCATCAGGTCTTCCGAGCGGTTGTTGCCAATGTTGTAGATGGCGTGCGGACGGTCACTGTTATCAGTTCCGCTCATAGGTGGCTTGTCCAGGCAGGCGATGACACCGGCGACGATATCATCGATAAAGGTAAAATCGCGCTTCATGTCGCCGTTGTTAAACACCGGAATCGGCTCTCCAGCGAGAATTTTTCGGATAAAAATAAAGGCGGCCATGTCGGGCCGGCCCCAGGGGCCATAGACAGTGAAGAAACGCATACCGGTCATGGGCAGGCCCCACATGCGCGTGTAGGATTCGCTCATAAGTTCCATGGACTTCTTGGTCGCCGCATAAAGTGACAGCGGTGAATCCGTACGGTCCTCAACTGAGAAGGGAAAATCCGTATTGGCCCCGTAAACCGACGACGAAGAGGCATAGACGAAGTGTTTTAATTTCTTTAGCCGCCGCGCCGCCTCCATCAAGACCAAGTGGCCCTCGATGTTTGCGCGCGTGTAGGCGTAAGGGTTGACCAGCGAATACCGCACGCCTGCCTGCGCCGCCAGATGGACGACGCCGACGATGTTGGGATATTCAGCGAACAGCATCTCGACCGGCACACGATCGGCAATATCGATCTTGTGGAAGGCAAAGCTTTTATAGCCGTTGAGGTTTTCCAGCCGGGCCTGCTTCAACGCTGGGTCATAGTAGTCATTGAGGTTGTCGATGCCGACCACCGGTGTGCCGCCCGCCAACAAAACCTTTGATACGCTTGATCCGATAAACCCGGCGGCGCCGGTCACGAGCACGGTCATAACGGGAATCCCAAGTAGTTCATGGCCAAGGCTATAGCCCGTCCTCACACAAAAATCACTCGAAAGACGCCGGAAAATTTATTTTTTTGAGCCTAACCCCAAATTATACACCGTTCCTTGCTTTTTCATTGCGGTCAGATTGCCCAGCATCGTTTTCACCGTTAAAGTATTTCTCCATGGACTTGAAAAACGTAAGCCTCTCGGACAAGTACGAGTTGCTGTCGGGACGCGTCTATCTCACCGGCACCCAGGCACTGGTGCGTTTGGCCCTTGAACAGGCCAGGCACGACGCCGCCGCCGGCCTCGACACGGCGGGCTACGTCACCGGATACCGGGGCTCGCCCTTGGGCGGCATCGACAAGGAATTCACCGCCGCGCGGAATCTACTCGGCGCGCATGGCGTCAAGTTCCACCCAGCCGTCAACGAGGACCTCGGCGCGACGGCGCTTTGGGGCACGCAGCAGGTCAATTTGCATCCGGGCGCCAAGCACGACGGCGTGTTTGGTATGTGGTACGGCAAAGGACCGGGCGTCGACCGTTCGGGCGACGTCTTGCGCCACGCCAATCTCGCCGGCACCTCGGCCAATGGCGGCGTCCTAGCGCTGTTCGGCGATGATCCAGCCTGCAAGTCGTCGACCGTCGCCAGCCAGTCGGAGCATGCCATCATTGATGCACAGATCCCGCTCCTCAATCCGGCCGACGTGCGAGAGATGATCAAGTTCGGGCTTTTCGGCTATGCCATGTCGCGCTACTCGGGCTGCTGGGCCGGGCTCAAGTGCATCACTGACAATATGGATTCGTCCGCCTCCTTCTGCCTCGACTCGTCGCTGCCTGAGATCATCCAGCCAACCGATTTCGAGATGCCGTCGGACGGCCTACATATCCGCTGGCCCGACCCGTTCCTGGAGCAGGAATACCGTCTACACAAATATAAGGTTTGTGCCGCCACCGCCTTCGCGCGAGCCAATAATATCAACCGCGTTACCTTCGATTCGAAGCAGCCCCGTTTCGGCATTGTCGCCACCGGCAAGGCCTACTTAGATACCCTGCAGGCGCTACACGACCTCGGCATTGACGAAACCGAGGCCGACCGGATTGGCTTACGGCTTCTCAAAATTGGCATGCCCTGGCCACTGGAACCGGAGGTCGTGCGCAACTTCACCAAAGGCCTCTCCGAAGTCGTCGTCATTGAGGAAAAACGGGCCGTCATCGAGAACCAGTTGAAGGAACAGCTCTTCAACTGCGAAGCCTCAAAACGCCCCCGCGTGGTCGGCAAATTCGATGAGAAGGGTGAGTGGATCCTGCCTTCCGCCGGCGAACTGACGCCGGCGATGATCGCACGCGTCATCGCGACTCGCTTGCAGCCCTACCACACTTCCGAGGCTATCACCAACCGCCTCGAGTTCCTTAACGCCAAGGAGAAAGAACTCTCCAACCGCTCCACAGATATCCAGCGCATCCCGTATTTCTGCTCGGGTTGCCCCCACAACACTTCTACCAAAGTACCGGAAGGCTCACGCGCCGCCGCCGGAATCGGCTGCCATTTCATGGCCATTTGGATGGAACGCGACACTGAGACCTTCACTCACATGGGCGGTGAAGGTGCTAACTGGATCGGCCAGTCGCCATTTACCGAAACGCCGCACATCTTCGCCAACCTGGGCGACGGCACCTACTATCATAGCGGCATTCTGGCGATCCGCGCCGCCGTCGCCGCCGAGGTCCCCATCACTTACAAAATCCTCTACAACGACGCGGTTGCGATGACTGGAGGCCAGCCCTTCGATGGCCCCCTGGATCCAGCGATGATCGCTCGCCAAATTCACGCCGAGGGCGTCGAAAGAATCGCCGTCGTCACCGACGAGCTCGGCAAGTACTCTGCAGGCACTCAATGGCCCGCCAACACCACCTTCCACGAACGCCACGAGATGGATACGCTGCAACGTGAACTACGCGAGTATCCGCGCGTTAGCGCACTGATCTACGACCAGACCTGTGCGGCGGAAAAACGCCGTAGGAGGAAGCGGGGCACCTTCCCCGACCCGGCCAAACGCGCCTATATCAACGAACTCGTCTGCGAGGGCTGCGGCGATTGTGGTGTCACGTCTAACTGCGTCTCAATCATCCCCAAGGAGAGCGAAATTGGGCGCAAGCGCGCCATTGACCAATCGAATTGCAACAAGGATTTCTCCTGCATTGACGGCTTCTGTCCGAGCTTCGTCACCGTGCATGGCGCTAAGCTTCTCAAGCCGAAAGCTGCATTGGCATTCAAGGGAGCCGAGATCGATGTCTTGACGCCCTTCGCCTCGCTGCCCGACCCGGTGCTGGCTTCGAGCGCCGAGCCCTACTCTATCGTCATCGGCGGTATCGGCGGCACCGGCGTAGTCACAGTCTCAGCCCTGCTCGCCATGGCCGCACACGTCGAGGGCAAGGGCGTGACGGTACTGGACATCGCCGGACTTGCACAGAAGAACGGCGCCGTCTATGCGCATGTTCGAATATGTGAAGAGCCAAAAAAACTCCATGCCGTACGCATCGCGGCAGGCAGCGCTGATTTGTTGCTTGGCTTCGATATGGTAACGTCCAGCGTCGAGGAGACGCTCGAAAAGCTGCAGCCCGGACGCACCCGTGCGGTGGTCAACGAACACGAGACTATGACGGCAGAGTTTACCCGCGATCCGGACCTTCACTTTCCTAAACGACGCTTGAAAATGGCCATTGACGCCGCGGCAGGCATCAGCGAGACGGGCGAGCCCAATTCCAAATATATCGAGGCCACAGACCTCGCACGCCGGCTCCTAGGCGACACCATCGGCGCCAATCTGTTCCTGGTCGGCTACGCCTACCAAAAGGGCCTATTGCCCTTGGGTCTCAAAGCGCTGATCCGCGCCATCGAGATCAACAACGTCGCGGTTGAATTCAACGTCCAAGCCCTCGAGT
>CAYXUT010000005.1:0-36636 GCA_964468005.1 uncultured Magnetovibrio sp.
GACTAATCTCGTACCATTAGTTCAACCGTATGGTCATGGGCGAGCGCGCCGAGCCGCTTGCCACCGTAAATGGTCGGCTGAAGAATAACCGCCTCGGGAAGAAATTTCTCTAGGCCGATATCGGTGTTTGACCCCTCGGCACCAACAAGTATCGATTCATCCATCTCACAGACTTGCCGGATCAAGCCATGATCAGCCGGGCTCTTTTCTGCCAAACTTTTTTAAGCGTCATGCGAGACCAGACGGCAAGAATTACGCTTAGTCTCGTCATACGGATATATGCCCCAAGCGGCGATGGGTGATGGGCCGAATGGATGGCCAAGGTTTTGGACAGGGCTTTGTTTAGGTCTTGTATCGACGGGCTGATGATCACGACACTGAACGGCTTGTTGAGGAACAGCGTGACCCCAAACATTATACTGCCATGCTTGAAATCCTGTAAATTTACATGCGGACTTTTAACGTTGGGAGAACTCCGTGGTGGTTTGCATTTCACACCCGCCTGGTCTCAAATCGCCGCCACACGAACATCTGAACCGGAGAGACAAAATGACCAAAGTGGGATTCATCGGGCTCGGCCGCATGGGGAAATCCATGGCGCTCAACATGGCGCGCAAGGGCTTCGAGCTTGCCGTCTACGACATCAACGAAGAGCCGATGCGGGCTTTCACCGAGTTCAACACCTGCAGACAGGCGGAAAACGCCAGTGACGCCGTGAAGGACGCCGAAATCGCCATCACCGTGCTGCCCGGATCCGCCGAGTTGGATAGCGTCGCGCTGGTGCCACGCGGACTGATCGATAACCTGCCCGATGGCGCCATCTTCATGGACCAATCAACGGTCTTACCGGAAACCTCGGACCGGCTGGCCAAAGCAGCTGAGGCACGCGGCTGCCATTTCGTCGACGCGCCCATTGGACGGTTGGCCTCGCACGCTGACGCCGGCGAGAGCCTGTTCATGGTCGGCGCAGCGCCGGAAATCTTCGATCGCGTCAAACCGGCGTTGGAAGCCATGGGCACCACCATCTTGCACTGCGGCAAGCCCGGCACCGGCACGCGCTCGAAGCTGGTCAACAACTTTCTGGCCATCGCTTCATGTCAGTTAAACGCCGAGTGCATGGCACTGATTAAGGGCTTCGGGTTGGATCTGGAAACGACGCTCGACGTCATACACGGCACCACGGCGACCAACGGACAACTCAAGATCAACTACGCCACTAAGGTACTGACGGGAGATATCGAGCCCGGCTTCGCCATCGACCTGGCGCACAAGGATCTCACGCTCATTATAGAATCCGCCAATAAAGGCAATGTGCCGATGCCAATGGCAGCAGCGGCGCGCGAAAGCATTAGCCTGGCACGGGCCGGTGGCTGGGGCAGCAAGGATTTCTCCAGCCTTGCCGACTTCTGGTGTGAGATGGCGGGAGTTGAGAAGGCGCGGTTTAAGTAGCCATGCAGGGGGGGGCGGAACGCCGCCCCCTTTTCAAATTAGCGTTGTATCAGCTTGGCAATCCGGTTGATGCCGGCCTCGACGACCAGAACAACTTTGTAAGCACCCGCGGAGATCATATCCGCGACTTCGACGTGGTTGCAGCATTGAGCGTTCATGGTGTCCTCCATACCTTAAACTTAGTTGTCCAATTCATTCTTGATTTTGGCCTTTTAAAACGGGTTTTTGCTTTTAACAAACGATAATTTCTCATATTATACGATAGTTTTTCTTTATTATAGTTTTCGATGTACCGTCTGCCACCACTGAACTCACTACGCGCTTTCGAGGCCGCCGCTCGGCATATGAGCTTTACTCGCGCTGCCGATGAACTAAACGTCACGCCCGCCGCCGTGAGTCAGCAGATTAGAGGCCTGGAGGACTGGCTCGGCACACCCCTGTTCCGCCGCCTGACGCGCGCACTCAGGCTCACCGAAGCGGCACAGGGTGTGGTGCCGCAACTTTCCGAGGCCTTTGAGCAACTGGCTGACGTCACCGCCAGGCTTGAGGCAGATACGGACGCGCCAGTACTGGTGGTTAGCGCGCCGCCAACCTTTGCAACCAAATGGCTGGTGCCGAGGCTTTCCCATTTCAACGATCTCTATCCCGACATTGCCGTCAGACTCGATGCCTCGCTCGGCCTGATCGAGGATTTCGACCGCCAAAACGTACATGTCGCAGTCAGGCTTGGTACCGGCGAATATCCGGGCATGCGGGTCGACAAGCTGGTCGACGAGGACGTGGCGCCGGCCTGCAGCCCAGCCTTGATCTCCAAGGACCACCCACACCCGCTGCTGACACTGGACGATCTTCGCCAACATCGGCTGATCCATGTAGATTGGGGACTAGTAAAAGACCCGCCTACTTGGGCGAACTGGCTCGACGTCGCCGGCGTCAAGGGCATCAATGCAGAGAAAGGGCCCACCTATATGATCGAGGACCTCGCCATCTCGGCGGCCATCGCCGGCCAGGGCGCGGTTCTGGTCTCGACCCTGGCCGCCGAGGACGACCTGGCGTCCGGGAGGTTGGTGCGGCCCTTTGATATCGTCATCCCTTCGAACTCGGCCTTCTGGGTGATTGCCCCGGAACGGTCCGCTGACAGGCCCAAGATCGTGGCGTTTCGCGAATGGATCATGAATGAGATAGGGGAGTCAGACACTTGACCCCATGCCTTTGACACGGGCTTTCAGCCTTGCTCGGAAAGAAGAAACCTTGAGCCCACGACCTGAGCAACGCGTCAATTACGGATACTCCTTGATCTCCTCGTTAGAGCCCGTGAAATCTCAGAACGTCAATTTTATTTCCGTCGAAGCATTACTGGTAGCAAGACAGCAACAGAAAACTATCTGTCGCAAGCTTCCAAGAACTTCGGCTGTTTAATCGGTTCGATATCGCTCAATCGCCGGGTTCGCCAGCAGCCAACCACTCGGCGTAAGCGGCTTTGCTTTCTTCGTTCGGTGGATACACGCCGCGGACCGGCCCCCCCTGGCTGACGCGCAGCTTGGCGAAACGCTCGTAGCGTTCCTGCTCGAGGCCGTCTCGGCCGATCTCTTGGGCCAGGTCACGGGGGATGACGATGACGCCGTCGCCGTCGCCAGCGATGATGTCACCGGGGATCACTGCAACGCCGCCACAGCCGATGGGGCATTGGAGGTCTACGGCGGCATGAAATGTAATCGAGGCCGGCGAGGCCGGTCCGGCAACATAGATCGGGAAGTCCGCCTTAAGACATTCATCGGCATCACGGATGCCGCCATCGGAAACCACCGCTGCAACACCGCGGACCTTGAGCCGCTCAATCAGGATATCGCCAAGCACCGCGACGTCGCCCCGACCCCTGCCGTCAATGACCAAAGCGGCACCGGCCGGCATCTCCTCTATGGCGCGACGTTGCGCGTTGTCTCGGCTGGCCAGCACTTCGGGAGACGAGAGATCCTCGCGCATGGGGATATTACGTAATGTATAGGCCTCGGCGACGAAGGTCTTGGCCGGCGCGTTCAGGGGCCTGACGCCGACCATGGCGGCATGGCGGATACCGCGCTTCAAGAGTTGCATGCTGACCGTTGCCACCGAGAGCTGTTCAAGGTTGGCTTTGGTTTCGGTGTCCATTTCGCTCCTCCCCGCTTATTGCTTTACTTTGACCCGAGGCCCGTCGGACACGAGTATATCCAGGCTAACAGACGGAGGGGAGTCCCGTGGCTAAACGGCAAAACCGCAACCTAAAAAATAAGGCGAAAGCCAGCGCCGTAAAGAGCGACGATCCTAACGCGCTATTTAAGTTGGCCACCAACCTGCACGAGCATGGCGCCACGGAAAAAGCCGAGGCCATGTGTCGGCGGATCCTCCTGGGCGCGCCCGAACACGCCTGGACCCTCAATCTTCTGGGCGTCATCCACTGTCAGACGGGACGAGGCGAGGACGGTATCAAACTAATCGCCATCGCACTCCAGCATGACCCCGAGGAGGCTTCTTTCTACAACAATTTTGGCACGGGGCTCAGCGGGTTGGGCCGCAACGCAGACGCCATCACTGCCTTCGCCCGGGCGCTTGAACTCAACCCCGATTACGCCGCCGCGCATAACAATATTGCGGCCCCCTTGAAATCGCTCGGCAAACTCGGCGAGGCGGAGAGCCATTACCGGAATGCCGTTCGTCTCAGGCCTGACTTCGCCGAGGCCTGGGCCAACCTCGCCAACGTGGCACTCGATATGGGTAAGATTGAGAGCGCAGAGGCGGCGGGGCGAAAGTCTGTCGAAATTAATCCCGATTACGCGGCGGGGCACAATAATCTTGGCACCGTATTACACCGGAAGGCTCTATACGGCAAGGCCGAGGCAGCGTTCCGTCGGGCTATCGAACTCAGACCCAATTACCCAGATGCGCTTTGCAATTTGGGCGAGGTATTGAAGGAACAGGGCAGCACCCCGGAAGCCATGGAATACTACAAAAAGGCCTGGGCTCTGGCTCCGGATGAGGCCGATAAGGGCGGCAACATGTTATTCGCTCTTTGCTGTCTCGCCGATGCTGAACCCAGTGACATCGCCGATGCGCACCGGAACTGGGGTGTGACCCTGACCGAACAAACACCAGATTTCTCCACCCTTGACAAAGACACAGCGAAACGGCTTCGCCTCTGTTACGTCTCTTCCGATTTCCGCCGCCATTCGGTCTCCTACTTTCTGGAACCGATCCTCGAGCACCACGATAAATCTAAATTCGAGGTCTTCTGCTACGCCAACATGGCCGGCGGCGACGAGGTAACGGCGCGGCTCAAGCGCCACGCGGATCACTGGCGTGATGTCTACGGGTTAGATGACCGAGCCATGGCGGCGCAAGTCATGACCGACAAAATCGATATCCTGGTCGACCTCTCAGGTCACACGCGAGGCGGCAGGCTGCCGGTCTTCGCGCTTAGGCCCGCACCGGTACAGATCTCCTATCTCGGTTATCCGGCAACTAGCGGGCTCGCGCAGATGACCGGTCGCATTACCGATGGCTGGGCCGACCCGAACGGCATGACCGAAGCCTTCCACACGGAGAAACTTCTGCGCTTGAAAAACGGTTTTCTCTGCTACCGACCACCGAATGATGCGCCCAGTGTCAAACAGCCTCCCTCCAATGACGTCGGATACGTCACCTTCGGCTCCTTCAACAACCTAGCCAAGCTAACCAAGCCGACCATAGAGCTCTGGTCAGAAGTCCTAAAAGCCGTGCCGAGCTCGCGCCTCAGGTTAAAAGCCAAGGCGCTAGGTGACAAAATGACGCGGGCACGCATTGTCCAAAACTTCGCTGATCATGGCATTGAGGAGACGCGCCTCGATCTCATGGCCTGGATCACCGGAACGAGCCCACTTGGAGCCTATCACAGCATCGACATCGGCCTCGACACCTTCCCCTACCATGGCACGACGACAACCATGGAAGCGCTCTGGATGGGCGTGCCGGTGGTCACCTTGGCGGGGGCCTGGCATGCATCCAGGGTCGGGGTCTCCATCCTGGCACGCGTGAAAGCCGAAGAACTGATCGCCGCCACTCCGTCAGATTATCTGAAGATCGCCACCACCCTGGCGAACAAACCTGACGTTATGACCGAGTTTCGCCGCCATCTCAGAAGCATGGTAGTGCGCGGCGGCCTAACCGATGGTGCTAGCTTCACCACCGAGATCGAGGGCGCCTACCAGGATGCCTGGGAGAAATTTTTACAATGACCTAGGCCTCCGAAGCCCTTAATATCAGGAGCATGGGATTCGTAATTGCCTTTCTAATGGGTGCCGCCATGTTCGCAACTCTGGGTCTACTGGTCGTCGGCATTATCTCGTTCGCTGTTTACGGCAAATTCTATCGGTGCCACTCCAACCACCTGATGCGCGCGCGTTGTGCTGCAGGGCATCACCCTGATATTCTTCGCGTTACTCATGTACGCCTTTTCGGCCAGGGTTAAGCAATGGTCTCACTTGATAAAATATACACGCGCGGCGGTGATGAGGGAAAAACCTCCTTGGGGTCGGGCGAGCGCGTGGCCAAGCACGATCTACGTGTCGCCGCCTACGGCACGTCAGATGAGGCCAATGCGGTGATCGGCATCGCACGCCTGCACACGGACGGCAAGGCCGATGACATGCTGGCCCGCATCCAGAACGACCTGTTTGATCTCGGCGCCGACCTCTGCACGCCGAAAAGCGCCGAGCGCCCACGCGGCACGCTCCGTGTGACGGCCGAACAAGTGGCGCGCCTGGAAGCCGAGATCGACACCATGAACGAAAAGCTAAGGCCGCTGACCAGTTTCATCCTGCCCGGCGGCACGCCCGCCGGCGCACATCTGCATCTGGCGCGCACGGTGGTCCGGCGCTGCGAGCGATTGCTCACCGAACTTGCGACACGTGAGCCCTTGAATCCCGAATGCGTCAAGTACGTCAATCGCCTGTCGGACCACTTGTTCCAGCTCTCGCGCAAGGTCAATGCCGACGGTGAGTTGGACGTGCTCTGGGTGCCGGGGAAGAATCGCTAAACTAACCCCAACTCCCGTGCCTTGATCTGTAGGGCGAGTTATTTCGAGCAAATGCGGCATTGCGAGAAGGCACCGGCGGTGAAACAGATGCCGGGCTGTGGTTTCGCCATCCACATGTTGGGGAGTTCTTGGTTATCGTCGAACCCCCAGATCTTGCCGATGCGTTCCAGCACTGTTTGGCCAAATAGGGTCTCGACCGCGTGCTCAAAGCCCTTGAAGCCGGTGGCCAACACCACAAGTTCAGCCTTGTGTTCGGTACCGTCCTTCATGCGGTAACCGCTTTCTGTAAAGCCTTCCATATCGTCCCACTGGATCAACGATACACGGCCCTCGACGATCAACTCCGAGCCGCCGATGTTAAAATAGTAACCACCGCCACGTTTTGTCTCTGAAGAGCTTATCAGGCTAACGAGAGTTTCCGTTCAACTGCAGACCACTTTCTTGCCGGCCCTGAATGCGTGCTGATGACTTACAGATCCTACAACCGGCAATCCACTTTAACTGTGACTGTCTTGTCGTAGGCCAACCCCACTCCACCGCAGCGCAGCACTACCCTTTCCATGGCTCCCACAAACGTCATACATCGCTTGACCATGGATTTTTCCATGCTTATTGTGCAGTGCGAAAATTGAGAGGAGCGACGGAACACTGCGTGAATGCGTTTTGCGGGACCGGCGGTCCACGATCTTCGATATTTTTGTTCAAACGTTCAGATGAGTTTGCAGGATTGCCATGAAAGTCCTAGTCGCCGTCAAGCGGGTCATTGATTACAATGTCAAGATCCGCGTCAAGTCGGACCAAACGGGGGTGGAGACCGCCAACGTCAAGATGTCTATGAACCCATTCGATGAAATCGCCGTTGAAGAAGCCGTGCGCCTCAAGGAAGCCGGTACCGCCGAGGAAGTGGTGGCCGTCTCTATGGGCGCACAACAGTGCCAGGAAACCATTCGCACCGCGCTCGCCATGGGCGCGGATAGGGGCATCTTGGTGCAATCGGACGACGAGTTGCAGCCGTTGGCCGTTGCCAAGCTGCTAAAAACCCTGGTCGACAAGGAAAACCCAGATCTCGTCATCGTCGGCAAACAGGCAATCGACGACGATTCCAACCAGACCGGCCAGATGCTGGCTGCACTTTTGGGCTGGGCGCAGGGCACTTTTGCCTCCGAGCTCAAGTTCTCTAACGGCAAGCTCAACATCACCCGCGAGATCGACGGCGGCCTGCAGACCTTGTCGCTAGCGATGCCCGTGGTCGTGACCACCGATCTTCGCTTGAACGAACCGCGCTATGCATCGCTACCGAACATCATGAAGGCCAAGAAAAAGACGATCGACACCGTGACGCCCGATGAGCTTGGCGTTGACGCGGCGCCGCGCCTGACCACGCTGAAAGTGACCGAGCCGCCGGCGCGCCAAGCCGGCGTCATCGTCGAAAGCGTCGCAGAATTGGTGGACAAACTAAAGAACGAGGCGAAGGTGATCTGATGAGCGCTTTGGTATTTGCAATACACGATAACGAAGAGATCAAACCGGCCACCCTGAACGCCGTCACGGCGGCTAAGGAAATGGGCGAGGTCACGGTTCTGGTCGCCGGTGACAACTGTCGCCCAGCAGCCGAAGCTGCGGCAAAAATCAACGGCGTAGCAACGGTTCTGATCGCCGATTCAGATGTTTACGCCAATCGCCTAGCCGAGAACATCGCGCCGCTGCTAGTTAACCTAGCTAACGATTACTCGTATCTGGTCGCGCCGTCCACGACGACCGGTAAGAACGTCATGCCGCGCGTCGCGGCGCTGTTGGATGTCGCGCAAATCTCCGACATCACGGCAGTCGAGAGCGCTGATACTTTTGAGCGGTTGATTTACGCCGGCAACGCCGTGGCCACAGTGCAGTCATCTGACGCGGTCAAGGTGATCACCGTGCGCACTACGGCCTTCGACGCAGCCGCAGAAGAAGGCGGATCGGCTAGCATCGAAGACGCCAGTCTCACTGACGCAGCTGGCCTGTCCTCGTTCGTCAGCCAGGAGTTGACCAAATCGGAGCGCCCCGAACTAACCAGTGCCTCGATCATCATCTCGGGCGGGCGCGGCATGCAGTCGGGCGACAACTTCCCGATGCTTGAAGTTATCGCCGACAAGCTCGGTGCCGCCGTCGGAGCGTCGCGCGCCGCCGTCGATGCCGGTTTCGTGCCGAACGACTACCAGGTCGGACAAACCGGCAAAGTCGTCGCACCGGACCTCTACATCGCGGTCGGCATCTCCGGTGCCATCCAACACTTAGCGGGTATGAAGGATTCAAAGGTCATCGTCGCCATCAACAAGGACGAAGAGGCGCCGATCTTCCAGGTCGCGGACTATGGCCTCGTGGCCGACTTGTTCAACGCCGTGCCGGAACTTTCGACCGAACTCGACAAAACCTAACAATATAATAACCCCAAGAAATGAGACAGATGAGTCATGGAAATCAATAAGATTGGTATTGTCGGCAGTGGTCAGATGGGTGGCGGAATCGCCCAGGTCTGTGCACTGAAGGGCTTCGACGTGACGGTTCTCGATATCAGCGACGAGGAGCTGGCCAAAGGGCGCGAACGGTTGGAAAAGGGCATGGCCCGCGATGTTGAGAGGGGCCGACTGGCTGCCGAAGACTGTGACGAAGCGCTGGCGCTTATGTCATGGAGTACCGAGTACGAGGTCTTCGACAACAGTGACATCGTCATCGAAGCGGCAACGGAAGACGAAGAAATCAAGAAGGCTATCTTGCGCGAGCTCTGCGCCGTGGTGCCGGCGCATACGCTGATCGTGTCCAATACTTCTTCGATCTCGATCACACGCCTCGCTGCACAGACTGACCGGCCGGGACAATTCTGCGGCATGCACTTCATGAACCCGGTGCCGCGCATGCAATTGGTCGAGCTCATTCGGGGCATTACCACCGACGAGGACACCTACCAGACGGTGCGCGAACTGATCGACGCACTTGGAAAGACCGCCATCAACTCCGAAGATTTTCCCGCCTTCATCGTCAACCGCATCTTACTGCCGATGATTAACGAGGCTATCTACACGCTTTACGAAGGCGTCGGCTCGGTGGCCGCCATCGATACCGCCATGAAGCTCGGCACCAACCATCCCATGGGCCCCTTAGAGCTTGCCGATTTCATCGGTTTGGATACCTGCCTAGCAGTCATGCATGTACTGCACGAAGGCCTCGCCGATACCAAGTACCGGCCCTGTCCGCTGTTGGTTAAGTACGTCGAGGCTGGCTGGCTCGGCAAGAAAACAAACCGAGGCTTCTACGACTACTCCGGTGACGAGCCGGTGCCAACGCGCTGATTCGCCGCGCCGTCACTCTGGCACTCTTTCTAGTTCTGGGGCTCATCACGGCTCCACTATTGGCGACAAACCCGAGCGAAGCCGAATGCCAGGCCGATTACCAGGACATGCTGACGGCGATTGAGAAAAACAGAAATTCGGCGCTCACGGAAATTACGACGCAATTATTCAGCGTCTTACGTCATCAGAAAGAGACCTAGGAAGAGCTTCGCGAACAGGTTTGGATGCAAGAGAAAACAGAGCGCCGCCAGGCCGACTTCTTCCGTCGTGATTGCCTGAAAGCGGTCAACTCAGCCCGCGAACCGGCCTATCAGGCCGAGCGCGGTGAGGACGGCGCGGCCCGCTACCTTGCCAAGCAGCAAATAGATTGCCGACCCGACGATGGTAACCAAACCATAGACCACTAGGTAGGGAGGGGTTAGCTATTTTCGGAGAAATCATTCGGTTTTTACGCCCGTAAGTGTAAACCGCCATGTCGTAATTTCCTTGAGAAAGATAAAAAGAAGCGGGGCCAAAGCCCCGCCAATTTATTGTTATCTCTCCCCGGAAAACCCGGTGTAGTGTTTTTGTTAGTGAATTTCGGCACGCAGTTGCTGACGATAGAGATCGATCGGGATCAACTCGCCCTTCTTCTCGACATGCCAGAATTGCCAGCCATTACAGGCGGGCGCTTTCTGCACATAGGCCCCAACCTGGTGGATCGAGCCCCGGAACCCATCGGTAACTAGCGTGCCGTCAGCGCGGACCTTGGCGGCATAGCGCCGGCGCGGATCGGTGAGCACCTCTCCCGGTTGCAACAACCCACTTTCCAGCAAGCGCCCGAAGGGCACACGCGGTAGATCCTTCTTGGTCGGGGTACGAACAAATTCCTCGTCGCTAACGCGCTGTATGCGGGCCAGGCGTTTCCCCGCCAGCTTGGCGTAATCGGGATCACGCTCAAGACCTATGTAGTTCCGGCCCAACTGTTTGGCGACGGCGCCGGTGGTGCCAGAACCGAAGAACGGATCAAGCACGACATCGCCAACCTCGGTCGATGACAACACCACACGATACAAGAGTGTTTCCGGCTTCTGCGTCGGATGCGCTTTTTTACCGTTTTTCTTTAAACGTTCGGCACCGGTGCAAAGCGGCAACAACCAGTCGGAACGCATTTGCAGGTCATCGTTGAGCGCCTTCATGGCATCATAATTGAATTGATATTTCGAATTCTGAGAACGCGCGCACCACAAAAGCGTCTCATGCGCGTTGGTAAAACGTCGGCCGCGAAAATTCGGCATCGGATTAGTCTTGCGCCAGATTACATCGTTTAGCATCCAAAACCCAATATCCTGCAAGATGGCACCGACGCGGTAGATGTTGTGGTAGGAGCCGATTACCCAAAGCGTGCCGTCGGGCTTCAATACGCGCCTCGCCGCGTTAAGCCAGTCGCGGGTAAAAGTATCGTAAGCAGCAAAGCCGTCGAATTGGTCCCAGGCATCGTCAACACCGTCAACCTTAGAATTATTGGGCCGATGCAATTCTCCACCCAATTGCAGGTTATAGGGCGGGTCGGCAAACACCATGTCGATGCTGCTCTCGGGGAGCGCATCCATCAGTTCAACGCAATCTCCGACAAGAATGCCGTTTTCATACTCGCTCGGGGTTTCTGACGCGCCATCGAATACACTCGCAGACCCGCCTACTCCGCGTCGTTTTGTTTGATCTCTGCCCATAACGCGGCAGCATGCCGAGGTTCAGCCTAACGGTCAAGAATTATTTGAAATCAATAGCTTAAGCAAATTAAGGTTGCTATATATTGAGCCCCATCACAGTCCCGGACTCAATATCTTGCGAATCGGTGCAAATGATTTTCGGTGCGCCGGCGTCACTCCAAGATCCTGAAGTGCCGATTTATGCTTCGCCGTGCCATAGCCCGCGTTGTGCGCCCATCCATAGCCCGGATATTGTCCATCGAGAACAGTCATAAGATGATCCCGGCTAACTTTTGCAGCGATGGAAGCGGCGGCAATGGAAAGGCTAAGCCCATCCCCCTTAACCACGGTCCGCACGGCGTACGGCAACTTCGGTGAGTTGTTGCCGTCCACCAATGCCAGTTCCGGTACGGGTACACCCAAATCATCAACGGCACGGCGCATGGCCAGGAGCGTTGCTTGAAGAATGTTAATTTCATCAATCTCTTCGACCCCAGCGACGCCTATACCGATCCGTGCCTGCGATCGCAAAATTTCGAACAAGGAATACCTCGCCGCTGGCTTGAGTTTTTTTGAATCGTCAACACCTAACCGGAGTTCATCGGATAGCGGCTCGCGTTCTAAAACCACCGCACCCGCCACGACCGGTCCAGCCCAAGAACCACGACCCGCTTCGTCAACGCCGCAGACCACACCAAACCCATCGGCGATTGCTGCTAACTCTAAACTCAAATCAGGCATGAATCTATTTGTCTTCCATTGGGGGCTCAGCCATTGGCGATGATCATAACAATTCCACCTACGAACATCAGCGGCGCGGTCGAGCGAAAGGGAGAATGACTTTCACACAACCACAGCCCGTCAATCAACGCAGATATGGGGATCAAGGTCTGGTGGATCGAGACAAATGCAGCGACATCGCCGCCGAAGTTGAACACCCGGAGAATTATCAAATTCGAGATATAATCAAAAAGACTGATCAATGCGACCTGTTCGGATTGGCGGCGCAGAATCAAAAGACCGCGCGGCTCGACCTTGGCGCGTCTGTAGAGGAGAAGCTTGACCATGTAGACCGTTATTAGGCAAATCTCGACCCAGAACAAAACCACCAGCGCTGGCATAATGCTCACAGCGTAGGCGCCAGCGTGCAAGTGCCCCCGTGCCGCAAAGCGCAACACCCAAAAAGGCCAGTGTCTTAGGGTTGTCCAATAGCCTGATGCCAGGACGATATTGAATTAGAAATGCACCAAGCAAAACGAACCCAACCCCAGCCAGAACCAACAGTTCGTATTCGGCGCCCAGGAACAACCTACTAACAACAACCATGAGCAACGACGACCGGATAGTAGCCCGATAGGTCGCCATAGCGATAGATGGAACTAATCCACTGCCGTAGATGGTCTGACCAAGAAGAGAAAGTGTTGCCAGTGGCCAAATTGCCGAAATGGCAAATAGGTCGTATCCGGTAACAAGGCTATGGAACAAGGCCCATCCCGCTGTTAACAGGCTGAATGTCCACCACACTGATCCTTTGTCGGGGTCATCCTTTAGTAAAGCGTTTCAAGGCGCATACTTAAGCATAGAAAGCAGCACTACGGCTGCTGTTCCGACGGCCATGACAAAGCCACCTCACGACTTCATTCCCCGGATTCGAGAACGTTCAAAAGAAAGGCATAGACCTCCGCCATCTCGCGCAGCCGCTGAAACCGTCCGGCGGAACCACCGTGGCCAGCTTCCATGTTGGTTTTCAGGCAAAGGGTGTTGGCGTCTGCCTTCATGTCACGGAGCTTCGCCACCCATTTCGCGGGCTCCCAGTAGGTGACCCGTGGATCCGTCAAGCCGGCGGTTACATAGATGTTCGGGTAGTGTTTAGCGCTGATATTGTCGTATGGCGAATAGGCTGCAATGCGGGCGTAGGCCCCGCTATCTTCAATGGGATTGCCCCATTCCGGCCATTCTGGCGGGGTCAGCGGAAGGCTGTGATCAAGCATGGTATTGAGGACGTCGACGAAAGGTACTTCAGCTGCTATCGCACAAAATAAGTCAGGCGCCATATTGGCGACTGCGCCCATGAGCATGCCGCCAGCACTGCCGCCGTGCCCAGCGATTCGTCCGTTCGAAGTATAGCCCTCCGCCACCAGGGCCTCGCCAGCGGCAACAAAGTCATAAAACGTATTGGCCTTGTGTTCAGCCTGACCCAGCTTGTACCAGCGATATCCTTTCTCCATGCCGCCCCGGATATGGGCGATGGCGTAAACAAAGCCGCGATCCACCAAACTCAGCCGCGCGGTGGAGAACGCCGCCGGCATGGATATACCGTAAGCGCCATAGCCGTAAAGCAGCATAGGCGCGGTGCCATCAAGCGGCGTGTCTTTCTTATATAGAAGGCTCACCGGCACCATCTCGCCGTCAGCCGCACGCGCCTCGATACGCCGGGTCACATAGTCCTTCGGATTATGGCCAGATGGCACTTCTTGTTCTTTTCGGAGCATGCGCTCGCGGCTCGCCATGTCGTAATCGAAAGTGCATTCCGGTGTCGTCATTGAAGAATAAGTGAATCGCAACAAACTCGTCTCGAATTCATAGGAACCACCAAGCCCAAGCGCATAGGCTTCTTCATCAAAAGCGACGTTGTGCGCTTCGCCTTCCCTGGCCGTAACGACGATACGGGGCAGCGCATTTACACGCTCAAGGCGCACCCAATAATCATCAAAAGCCTGAACGGAGAGGATCAAGCGCCCAGGCTCATGCGTGATAAGATCTCTCCAACTCCCCCGGTCCGGAGCCTCATACGACGCTGTAACGATCTTGAAATCCTCGGCATCAAAATCATTAGTTCGGATTAAAAATCCGCCATTCCAATCGGTCAGGTCATATTTATGACCTGGGTCGCGAGGTGCAATGAGCTTCCAACCGCCGCGAGGATCATCGCTGTCGAGCACCCGGATTTCAGAGGTCTGATGGTCATACGCGTGAATCACCATGAAGCGCCGGCTCTCGGTTTTACTGATGCCAACAAAAAACCCTGGGTCTTCTTCCCGATAAATCTCGACGTCCGTTTCAACAAACGAGTCTAGTTTATGACGCCGGACCGCACATGGTCGGTGGTTCTCATCCAAAATGGTGTAGAACACCGCTTTTGAATCGTTAGTCCATTCAACAGCACCATGAACGCCATCGATCACATCCGGCAGCTCCTCGCCTGTTTTAAGATCTCGAAAGCGCAACGTGAAGATTTCCGCGCCATTGAGATCGACGGCATAAGCGAGAAGCCTGTGGTTCGGACTGTGCTCGCAGGCGGAAAGTTTAAAAAAGGGATGGCCTTCTGCCTCCTGGTCGCCATCAAAGATTAAAGCCTCTTCACCACCGTCACGCGGTTCGCGGCAAAACAGCGGATGCTCGCCGCCTTCACGGTAACGCCGATAATAGGCCCAAGAACCATCGGCAAGCGGCACCGATGAATCATCTTGTTTGACGCGTCCCTTCATTTCGTTGAATAACTCTTCGATGTCGTCGGAGAGCGGCGCAAGAATACTTTCGGTGTAGGTGTTTTCGGCTTCCAGATAAGCGCGGATATCGGCATTCAGGATAGCCGGATCACGCATCACCTGTTGCCAATTGTCATCACGTAACCATGCATAGTCATCAGTGCGGGTGATACCGTGGCGGGTATCGGTCCAAGGATGTTTTTTAGCGGATGGCGGGGATAGTTCTGACATGGCAACCTGTTTTACAAAACTTGACGGGCCAGCAATCTAATTTCTTCACGGACCGGATCGGAACCGGGCACATCGCCAAGCGTCTTGAACCAGTGCTCGGGTGGATTGCGGCCCAGACGATGGTGCCAGACCACACCGCGAAGACAAGCCTCAGCTTCGGTTGGCAAAACATCGGGGACGGTCTTGCCATTTAGTGCCGCCCAGACGCCAGACCAGCAACGCCCCACCGCGTAGGGGTTGTAGCCACCCCCGCCGGCAACCAGCAACCGGGGTGCGTTGGCCGTGACGGCGGCTATGGCATGCCAAAGACCATGGTTCGAGAGCTCGAGTTTACTTTGCGGATCATCGGCCAGCGCGTCAGCGCCCCCCTGGACATAGATGGCATCAGCCGAGAACTCAGCCATCAGCGGCAGCACCACGGCCTCCATCAGGTGCTCCAGTTCCCGGTCATTGAAGCCTGGTAACACGGGTAGGTTTCGCGCCATCCCGCCGGCCCGGTCAGTCGCGGCGCCAGAGCCCTGGCCATCGCGCGCCATCGGCCAGCGCCCAGCCTCGTGGATGGAGAGTGTCATCACCCGCGCGTCATCTGCAAACGCATCCTGTACGCCATCGCCATAATGGGCGTCGAAATCCAGGTAAAATACTCGTTCCGCGCCATGCTCAAGCATCGTGAGGATGCTGAGCACAGGCTCGTTGAAAAAGCAAAAGCCGCTAGCTTGGTCGGGCCGTGCATGGTGCTGGCCGCCGCCCGGCGCATAGATCACATCCGCCTCGCCAGCCATCAGCAAGCGCGCCGCCAGCATACCACCACCACAGGCCGTTGCCGGGCGCCGGTACATGCCGTCGAAAATTGGATTACCATTGGCGCCGATATGGTAGCGACGGCACACTTCTTCGGGCGCATCGCCCTCGCGTTCGGCGGCTGCCACGGCGTTGATGTAGGCCGGATCATGAAAGCAACCGAGATCCGCAGGCGTGGCGCGAGGGCTTTCGACAAAATTCGAGTCGTCGAGCCAACCAAGCGCACGGCAAAGGTCCATGGTGAGCGTTACCCTCGGGATCGCCAACGGATGACCCCGGACAAGGTTGTTGGCACGGTATACCTCACTGGCGATGAATAGTGGCCTCAACGATGTGTCGGGGTGTGACAAGCTCTTCGGCATAGTCTAAAGGTAAGGATGAGGCGGCTCCCAGCCAAGCCCTTCGGGTTCAATGGTGGGCCGTCGTTTTTGATTGGGGTAGTTTGATCGTGTTCGAATTGTGGATCCCCATAACCATCGGCGGTGCGTTCTTTCAGAACCTGCGGTCGGCCATGCAGAAACACCTGAAAGGACGGTTATCTACAGGTGGCGCGACCTATGTGCGCTTCTTCTATGCGCTACCATTCGCCTTAGCCTATTGCTGGGGCGTAAAAGAGTTCGGCGGCTACGATTTGCCACAATGGAACTGGACGTTTCTGGCTTACTGCGTGGCCGGCAGCATCTCGCAAATTCTCTTCACCTTCGTCTTGATCTATCTGTTCTCGTTTCGGAATTTCGCCGTCGGCACGACGCTTTCAAAAACTGAGGTGGCGCAGATCGCCATTTTGGGATTGATCCTGTTGGGTGACACGATCACGCTGTGGGCGGCGATGGCTATAGTCCTAAGCTTGAGTGGCGTAATGGCACTTTCCCTGGCACAGAGCAAAATCTCACTTTGTAATTTAGCCGATGGCTTGATGAGCAAGCCGACCCTGGTGGGGCTGTTGTGCGGTGCCTTCTTAGGTGCATCGGTGGTTTTCTTTCGGGGCGCTGGCTTGTCATTAGGTGATGGGCCGCCTTTCATGCGCGCGGCCTTCGCGCTCGCCGTATCACTGGTCATGCAGACAGTGATGATGGGTGTGTACCTACTCTGGAAGGAGCCCGGTGAGATCACGAAGGTTCTTCGAAACTGGCGACCGGCCTCCACGGTTGGCGTCTTCGGTATTCTGGCATCGATATGCTGGTTTACAGCTTTCACTTTGCAAAACGCCGCTTATGTGCGCGCACTCGGGCAAATCGAACTGGTGTTTACGTTCATTTTCTCGATCTTCTTCTTCAAGGAGAAGACCTCAGCCATGGAATTTCTCGGCATCGTTCTAATCGTGGTGGCAATTTTTATCCTTATTCTGTGCGGCTGATCCTATCTTTCCCCTCTTGAACTACCGGGGATTTTAGGGATTATAGCGCTTTGCTGATTCTTGCCGGAGCCTAGACGCCAGCCATGACCGATAACGCAACCATCATCGCCAACTGCCTGACCGACGCCACTTTCGACGAACTGCCCAACCACACATCGGGCAAGGTGCGCGAATCCTACGACTTGCCCGATGGACGCAGGGTAATGATCGCCACCGACAGGCAATCTGCCTTCGATCAGGTCTTAGCCGCCGTCCCTTTCAAGGGCCAAGTGCTGAACCAAACGGCCACTTTCTGGTTTGAAAAAACTGCCGACATTTGTCCTAACCACATCCTCGACGTACCGGACCCCAACGTGGTCATCGGTCAGAAGCTCAACATGCTGCCAATTGAAATGGTAGTTCGCGATTACATGACCGGCTCCACCGACACATCCATTTGGCCCATGTATGATCGGGGCGAGCGAGTTATGTACGGCGTCACCTTCCCCGAGGGCTTGGTGAAAAACCAGAAACTACCGGAAACCATCCTGACTCCGACCACCAAGGGCGCTGTTGGCGAACACGACCGACCGATCACCCCGGCGGGAATCGTCGAACAGAAACTGCTCACCCAGGCACAGTGGGACGAGCTCGCCGAGCTTTCTTTGGCCGTGTTCGCGCGTGGGCGCGAGTTCGCCGCAGACAACGGTTTGATCCTGGTCGACACTAAGTACGAGTTTGGTGTTGATAGTGGCGGTCGCATCACCTTGGCCGACGAGATTCACACACCTGATTCCAGTCGTTACTGGTTGGCCGACAGCTACGAGGCCAAGCTAGCCACCGAGAAAAATCCAGAGAGCCTGGACAAAGAATTTCTCAGGCTCTGGATCGCGGATCGCTGTGACCCCTATAACGATCCGATCCCGGAAATCCCAGCCGATACATTGATGGAATTCGCCGAAAAGTATGTGCGGCTTTATGAGCAGGTCACAGGTAAAGCCTTTGAGCACGCCCCCATGGACCGCCCGGTGCGTGATCGCATCGCTAAAAGCCTGGCCGGCGTACTACCCGAATATTTCGGCTAAGTGATACCGCGCTCCGCATAAGGCAAGTTATCGTGGACACGGTGCAAGCCAAAGCGCGTTAAATCGATCGTCTGGTAGCCGCCGCTCAACACCAGTTCACTCAATGCCAGACCGGTTGCCGGCGCGTGCATGATGCCATGGCCTGAGAAACCAGACGCAATTAGAAAATTCTCCAATTTCTTCGACAACGGCCCGATGATCATATTACCGTCAAACCAGTTCTGGCTGTAATGACAGCCCCAGGTGCGTTCCAACCTTAACGTCTCAAATGTCTTCACCCTTCCGGCCAATAGCGGCCAGACGGCGTCCTCGAAGTAGGTGGCAAAGAAGCCCCGGTCGAAATCCCAATCGAACCCAGGCCCTTTGTCGAGCGTCACCCGACCACCCATGAAGCCATTGCCTTCCGGACGAAAACCGATGTTGCTGTCATCCTTGATAAAGGGTAGTTGCTCTATCGGTTCAGCGGCACGCCAGAAATGCGCCACGCGGGAAAGCGGCTTGATGGGGATATCGATGCCGGCCATGGCAGCGACCTCGCCCGACCAAGGCCCCGCGACGTTGATGAAGACGTCAGCAACAATCGTTTCTCCTGATCCCAACTCTGCCGCTTCTATCTTGTGGGCAGCCTGCCGGAATCCAACAACGCGGTCCTTAATGTAGCCTGCGCCGAGCGATTGTGCTTTCTTACGGAACCCCCACATGGCCGCCGTTGGATCAAGCCAACCGTCATCCGGCGAATGGCAGGCGGCAATGACGTCGACGGTGTTGAGAGACGGAAACGTTTTGCCAAGTTTCGGGCCATCCAAAACCTCGACATTTGCGCCCTCGGCCCTTTGCAGTTTCGCGTTTTCGACAAGCATCCTGGCACTACCTGATGAATTGGCAACGAACAGATATCCGTTGGCGCGAAAGTTGGCACCCGGTGCCTCGCCATTGATCGCCATGACTTCGTCGAAGGTCTTATAAAACTCGAGCGAATAAGCCGACATCCGAATATTCTCAGGGACACTGAACAATTGCCTGACCCCGCCGGCACCACGCGGCGTGGTGGCCATTTCGTAGGTCGGATCCGGCTCGATCACCGCCACAGAGCCGGCCTTTCCGGATTTACTCAAGAAATAGGCGACGGAGCTGCCAGTGATACCGCCGCCGATGATAGCAATGTCAACCTTGATCATATTTCGCCAAAGCCTCTGCGCGTTCGATCACGCGCTTGGCGTTGAGGTAAATAGGGAGTTCCACCAGCGTTCCGTTCAGTTCCATCCTGCCGGCGCCGGCCCCCTGCGCCGTCTCGAATCTGGTAACAACTTCAAGGGCATGCGCCACCTCATCGGCGCTCGGCGTCAAAACAGTATTGATAGTTGCGACGTGGTCGGCATTAACTACGCTCTTCGCCTTGTAGCCAAGACGCCGGGCATGAAGGGTTTCTCGTTCGACCCCTTCAAGGTTGACCCAAGTGTAAGGGCAATCGACGGCGACGACACCGGAGGCGACGCATTCCAGCAAGAACCGCTCACGCACATAGTTGAGTTCCAATCCGTCGGGACCACGCTCTGCGCCCAGATCGGCGGCCATGTCCTCGCTCGCAACCAAGCAAGCAGAAACGCGTTCGCTAGCACGGCAGATTTTATAGGTCTGCATTAGGCCGCGCGCCAATTCGATATTGGGGACCAGTTCAGTCGAACCGTTCGGGATGCCAAGATCTCGTTCCAGGCAAGACACGCGGGTATCCAAGCATTCAACCTGATGCGGTTCCGCCACCTTGGGAAGCAAGACAGCATCCGGTCGGCCCCGCATGACGGCTTCCAGATCAACGAGCCCGTCCTCGGTTTCGAGCGGGTTAATACGGACTGCGGCGATCAAACCAACGGCCCGCCAGGCATCGAATAGCTCAGCTGCCTTCGCGCGCGCGACAGGGCGCATTCCGGGCGCCGTGAAATCTTCCAATTCCAAGATGACGACATCAGCACCCGATCCACTGGCCTTGGAGAGCTCGGCATCATCGGCTCCGCCGACGAACAACCAGCTTCTACGCAGTGCCGGTGGACGCACGCGCTTAATCGCCCGGCAGCTTGAACGCTGCGCGTTCATCGGCATCGAGTTGCCCGACCAGGCCGATTTCCCATTCCAGGTACTGGCGCATATGCTCCTTGTTGCCCGTGTGGCGCTGGCCAGTGAAGAACAGGTAATCCTTACGGTTAGCATCCGACGGCACGTCCGGCGAGCGTTCGACCATATGTCCAGCACCTTGCCAAGCTACCATGCCGCCAGCCAAAATCGTAACGTCATCGGCACCAAGAGCCAACAAGTCCAGCGCCGCCAAGCGGGCGCCATCCCCGGGGTTTGAAACCAATACTACCCGCTTGCCGCCCAAGTGTTCGGAAAGGTTCGGCAATTGCGGCCTAAGCGCCCAGTGGGCTCCAGGAAGATGGCCATCGCGGTAAGCTTGACTAGAACGGATATCGATGGCGACCATTACCCCCTCCGCGAGCCCGTTCTGCAATCCACCGGGCGAAAGTTCGCGCAATTTCGGTGCCAGGCCATCATTCGCGCGGTCAACGACAGGACCAGTTTCCTTAGGCGCATCTCCGATACCGCCTTTCAGTACGTACACGTCGCGCCTCATCTGCTTCAGCCAATGTGCGGCCATGATAGCGCGGACCTCATTGTCGTCGCAGACAACAGTGCGCCCGCCGAGAACACCGATACTAAGATCGGCGGCCTGGACCAACTGACCGCCCGGTGCATGTCTGGCACCCGGCAGGTGGCCAGCTTCGAACTCTGGCTTGGAGCGGACATCGAAGAGAAAGGTCGTACGCTCCATGCTGCCTAGCCACTCGGCGAGGGTTGAATGACCGACGAAGGCGATATCCCGCTCCGCCACCAATCTATCGGCACGCGCCTTAGCAGCAGCAAACTGATCAGCGGAAAGCATATCCGGTGCAAACCGATTAGCGCCGTTTTCCAGCTCCAGGTCGATCAATGCCCACCCCTGCGTACCATTCTCAAGCGCCACAACTTTCTGGGTAACGCCGAAATCGATCAGAGTTTGTGCGCCAATGATCGAGCGCGTGCGCCCGGCGCAGTTGATGACCACTGTGGTCTCAGCATCATTCACCAGAGCATCGAAACGAAGTGGCAATTCCGCATTGGGGCAAGAGATGCCGCCGGGAATATTGAAATTGGCGTATTCCTCGGGCGTTCGGCCATCGAGCAAGATGATGTTGTCTCCACGCTTCTGCATCTCGTGAAGCGCGGCCGCCGTGATCGAAGGCGTATGGCAGGCACGTTCAACCAATTCACCGAAAGTCTTGGATGGCAGGTTGACGCCTTGATAGAGCGTGTATCCAGCCGCCTCCCAGGCCGGCGCGCCACCCTCGAGAACGCTGACATCCACGTAACCGATCCGTCCAAGCGCCGCCGCTGCGCGCTCCGCAACCCCATCATCATCATCAAAAACCACGACCGGTACGCTAAGCCGCGGCGCCAAGACCGGCGCACGGAATTCCAGGACACTGTACGGACAGGAGACAGCAAAAAACGGATGGCCCCGCCCGTACTGGCCGTGCTCGCGAATATCCAGCACCGCCAACTCGCCGCCACCGCCAACGCAGCGGTGGGTTTCAGCTTTCAAGTCTTTTGCATTGATCGTGCTCACCATGTCGCCTATGTCCCCGCACCCATGTCCAAAGTCGTGAGTATTTTTCAATCAGATCAGGACAATTTTGCGGAGCCTCCATTTAGGGCCGTTTTCTATTCCATGCCAAACCCTATCGTGGCACGTTAGAGCTTAGCTTATCGCCTCTCGCCGGCTTGACCTTCCGAGTAAGTCTGCCGACAGCTTAGGCAAATAGTACTACCCGACCAAGAACCCATGCGCAAAAGGATCGCGCTCATCCATGTTGATGACATTGTGGCCATAAATCCTGGCCCATCCTTCAATTGAAGGCACGATGGCCGGCAGGTCAGCAACCATGGTTTCAGCCTCGATGCGGCCAGTAAACAGGCTTGAGATGATGCTTTCGTGAACGAAACTGTCGCCTGGTTTAAGGTCACCCCGCGCCGCCAGATGCGCCATGCGTGCCGATGTGCCGGTGCCGCAAGGCGAGCGGTCGATCGCCTTGTCGCCATAGAAGACGGCATTGCGACCAGTGGCTTCGGACACCGTCGGCGCGCCCGTCCACATGATGTGCGAGAGGCCACTGATATCCGGCTGTTCCGGGTGAACGAACTCGTAGGCCTGATTCAAGCGCTCACGGATCACCGGGCTCCATTGCTGAATTTGCGACGGTGTCAGATCTCCTATGTCGCGGTAATTCTCTTGCGGTTCGACGATGGCGTAGAAATTTCCGCCATAAGCGACATCGACCGTAAGCTTGCCCAATTCCGGGGTTTCCACTTCAAGCCCCGTGGAATGGAGAAAACTTGGCACATTGGTAATCCTCACTGCTTCCACATGACCATCCGCTTCCCGGTAGCGTGCTTTAACAAGGCCCGCCGGCGTATCAAGTTTTAAAACTCCTGGCTCCTTCGGCGTCACCAGGCCTTCCTCAATGGCCACCGTCACCGTACCGATGGTGCCGTGGCCACACATGGGCAAGCACCCCGAGACCTCAATGAAGAGGATGGCGGCATCGCAGTCATCGCGGGTCGGCGGATAAAGGATTGAGCCCGACATAACCTCGTGACCGCGCGGCTCGAACATCAGCCCCGTCCGCACCCAGTCATATTCCGCCAGAAAATGCGCCCGGCGCTCGAGCATGGTTGCGCCGGAAAGATCCGGCCCACCCTCTTTCACGACACGCACGGGGTTACCGCACGTGTGGGCGTCGATACAAGCGAACGTCGGAGTAGCCATGGTCAGAGATCCTTACAGAGCCTGAGCGCGTCGTAAATAGCGGCGTGGACGTTGCGGCTGGAAACGGCATCACCAATGCGCCACAACCGAAACCCGCCATTCGGATTACTTACGACTTCCTGCGGCCGTCCGGCGATCATAGCGCGGTAATCGACTGCGCCCGAATTGAGTGAATTTGGTTTTAGTTGGAAGTAAAGATCATCAAGCGGCAGAGTACCATGCTCGACCACCACTTGATCGACGTGGCGCTCTTGATCGAATGGACCGTAGTCGCTCGCCAGCCTTGCCACGAGCTTGTTGCCGTCACGCTTGATCGACCGAACGCGAGTGTTCAGGGTAATTGTGACGTCGTGACGCTGAAAGATCTGCGCATAGGCGACATGGTTGAGCCCGCCGATCTCGGGCGCAAAAAAGCGCTCGGGCGTGATGATCTCAACCTGGCTGCTAGCTTCCGCCAGCAATTCCGCTGCCTGCAGGGCAGGATGGCCGCCGTTGTCGTCATAAACCAGCGTTTCCGATCCGGGCGCCGCGTCACCGGAGAGGATGTCCCAACTCGTCACGGCCAATTCGGCGCCGGCTTCCAGGAATGACGTGTTCGGCAGGCCACCGGTAGCGATGATTACGGTATCCGGTTTCTCAGCCATAACGTCGTTGGCTTCCGCGTAGGCATTGAATCGAAATTCGACACCGAGGGCGTGACAGCGCTCAACACGCCATTCATATATGCCGGCCAGATCACGCCTGCGCCGGCTTCTAGCGGCCAAATGCACCTGCCCTCCCGCTTTCGACGCCGCCTCGAACACCACCACGTTATGACCACGGGCGGCGGATACCCGCGCTGCCTCAAGACCCGCCGGGCCAGCACCAACAATGACGACCCGTTTCGCCGGACCATTGGTTTTTTCGATGTTCTGCGGCATGGTCGCTTCGCGTCCGGTGGCCGGGTTGTGGATGCAAAGCGCATCGCGTCCTTCGTAGATGCGGTCCAGACAATAGGTAGCGCCGACACAGGGCCGAATTTCACGCTCTCTTCTCGCCGCAACTTTTGCGCCGATATGGGGGTCGGCCATATGCGCGCGAGTCATGCCGACCATATCGAGTTTGCCCTCAGCAATGGCGTGGCGCGCAGTCGCCACATCCGAAATCTTCGCCGCATGGAACACTGGAAATTTAGTCTCGGCGCGGATCTCATGAGCAAAATCCAAGTGCGGCGCTGATCGCTGTCCCATCACTGGAATGACGCCGGCAAGCGCGGCGTCGCTATCTATGTGACCGCGGATGACGTTGAGAAAATCGATCTTGCCGCCAGCAACAAAACGCCGGGCGATCTCAATCCCCTCATCACGGCTCAGGCCTCTCTCCCAATCCTCGTCGCAGACCATTCGGATGCCGAAGATAAAATCGGGGCCCACTGCATCGCGAATGGCATCGATAACCCGATGCGTGAAACGCAACCTGTTTTCGAGTGACCCGCCGTGTTCGTCCGTGCGTTGATTGGTGGCTGGCGACCAGAAGCCGTCCAACAGATGCCCGTAGGCTTCTACCTCAATGCCATCCAAGCCCGCCGCTTGCATGCGGCCAGCCGCGTCGGCATAGTTCCCGGCGATACGATCCAAGTCCCAATCCTCGGCTTCTTTGGGAAAAGCGCGGTGTGAGGGTTCTCGGATTGGCGAAGGGGCGAGCACCGGCAACCAGTTGGAATGGTTCCAGCTGGTGCGTCTTCCCAAATGCGTGAGTTGGATCATCACCGCCGTATCGTATTCATGGCACTCCTCGGTAAGCTTTTTAAGCCAGGGAACGATTTCGTCCTTGTAGGCGTGCAGGTTGCCGAAAGCAGGTGGCGAGTCTTCCGCCACAACGGCGGAACCCGCCGTCATGGTCAACGCAATACCACCCTTGGCCTTTTCCAGGTGATAGAGCCGGTAACGTTCCATCGGCAGGCCGTCTTTTGAATAGGCTGGTTCGTGCGCCGTTGACATTAGTCGGTTTTTGAGCGTCAGATGCTTAAGTTGAAAGGGCTGTAGAAGCGGGTCTGCGCTGTGCATGGGGGCCCCTAGCCGAACCGTGACACTCGGAAGGGGCGCAAGTCCAGAGCGGGATCACGTTCAACCACCAGTTCTGCAATGATGCGACCCGTTGTGGCGCTACTGGTCAGGCCCAAGTGCCCGTGACCAAAGGCGTAATAGACATTGTCGTGGTGCCCGGAGCGTCCGATCACCGGCAGCGAGTCCGGCGTCGATGGACGGTGCCCCATCCACTCGGCACCGCCTTCGGTATTGAGATCCGGTAGATATCGTCTGGCCAATTTCAACAGGGTCTTGGAGCGCGCGTAATTGGGAAGCGCATCGAGCCCCGCGAACTCCACCGCACCACCGATCCTCAGCCCCATATTCATTGGTGTCATAACGAAATGGTCCTCTGAGAATGTGGTCATGGTATTCACCGTGAGACCAGGGTTTGGGAGCGTCGTATTGTAGCCGCGCTCGGTCTCGAGCGGAAACGGATCACTTAGTTGCTTGCTCAGTTTATGCGACCAAGCCCCAGCTGCAACAACAAGGTGGTCGAAGAAGATGCTTTGTTGCTTCGCTGTTATGAGAGAGCGAAGCTTCCCATCTTCCATAGTGACCCGCACGGCCGCATCGGCAACAATCTCGACGCCGGATTTCCGAAGATAATCCAAAAGCCCTTCGCAGAGTGCCTTGGGATCGCCATAGTGCGCCCAATCCTCGGTGAAATAACCGCAATGAGCCTCCGGCCCCAATGCGGGCTCCCGGGCTTCGATAGCGGTTCGGTCGAGGGCCTCGGCATGTAGGCAGAATTCACGGCGCAACCGCCAGCCTTCATCTTCGGCCTTGCGCCCAACCTCGCTGCGATAGACAAAGAGTCCGCCGCGTCGATAGAGCAAGGATGATAGGCCAATGGTTTGCAGCATGGCCTCGTGGTCGTCCATAGCGGGAGCCAGAAGAGACGCCATCGCTCGGGCGCCAGCTTTGAAGGCGCGCCTGTTGCCGACGGCCAGGAAGTAGCGCATGTAGGGCCAGAGCCACGGCAGGTAACGAAGCCTGATCGCCAGGGGACCAAGAGGATCAAACAGAAACCCGGGCAGGCGTTTGGCAATACCCGGTTCCGGCAGCGGCAATATCTCGGCCACAGCGATGGCGCCGGCATTTCCGTAGGACGCCCGGTCGCCGTTAGGGTCGCGGTCAACGACGGTAACCCTAAACCCAGCGCATTGCAGGTGGAAAGCGCAACAAAGCCCGATGATACCGGCGCCAACGACGACACATTGTGGCGCGTCAGCGCTCATTCGCTACACGTTTGGCCGATTGGCGAGGGCCTCTTCAACGGTGGCCACGACAGCTGCGCGCTCGTCTCCTTCAAGCGTCATGCGCGGGAGGCGCACCCATTCTCTGCCCTCACTGGTCATCTGGTTTGCGAGTTTGATCATCTGCACCAGCTTGGTGTCGACGTCCAAATGTAATAGCGGCATGAACCAGCGGTAGAGTTCCACCGCCTTATCGACCTTGTTCTCTCGGGCCAGCTCGAAGAGCCGCACGGCCTCGCGTGGGAAACTGTTGACCAAACCGCTGACCCAACCAACGGCACCGAACAGCACGTTCTCAAGGACGACATCGTCAACACCGCAGAAGATACTGTAGCGCTCACCGCAGACGTTGAACATGTCTGTTATGCGGCGGCTGTCGTGCGAAGATTCCTTCACCGAGACGATGTTCGGGCAATCGGCTAGATCGTTGAAGGATTCCGGGTTTAAATCAACTTTATAGGCGACGCGGTTGTTGTAGACCATGATCGGAAGGTTCGTGGCATTCGCGACGGCGCGGAAATGCGCCTTGGCTTCACGCTGGTCCTGCGGATAGACCATGCACGGCAGCACCATGAGGCCCTCGCAACCGGCTTTCTCAGCCCGGCGCACATGGTCGATAGCCATGTCAGTGGTGTATTCGGCAACGCCCGAAAGGACCGGCACGCGGCCCGCCGCCGTCTCCACAGCCATGTTTAGAACCTGTTCTTTCTCGTCCGGATAAAGCGATGGGTTCTCACCGAGCGTCCCCAACATAACAAATCCGGTGACGCCGGCATCCAGGCACGATTCCATGTGCCGCGCAGTGGCTTCGAGATCAAGCACACCATCTTGCTTGAATTCCGTCATCAACGCAGGAAACACCCCGACCCAATCAACGTCCATAGCTTTCTCTCCTTGACGTTAAGCCTGCAATGAATTGCAGGTCGCTTCCGCGCGGTCCCAGAGGTTCGGAACCACAGCCACCGAATAGTCGGAAATAAAACACTTCACCTCGCCCGTATCCGGCTCAAACACATGGCGTGCCACAACTCCGATATTTGCGTCGTAGGCATGAATGAAATTCGAGGTTTGGTCGGTTGGCCAGCCATCTTCAGAAACGAGGCGCTTTAGATGCTCAGCCCCTTCGCGCAGAATTTTTTCCTCATCGTCATCACCGGCCTGGACCAACCGTGTCGCCCCCTGAACGAATGTTTCCGATTTACCGATATCGGTGGGGCTAGAACTCATTAAAGTTTCTCCGTGTTATGTTCGGCATCGGCATATAGGACATCGCGGATGGCGCGGGTCGCACGGGCATGGAAGGCGACGGCCCGAGGGTCAAAATCCTTTGTCGGCACTGGCGTTCGCTCGAAATGGCCATAACGGTCTTCACCCCTTACCAAAGCTGCGCTATCCCATTCACCGACGATTTGCGCCGCTTCGGGAGGCATGAAATGGAGTGACACACCGATACGGCGGTCGTTAGACGAATTGGGCCCCGAAGCATGCGCCAGGCGGTAATTGTGTACCGACATCTGCCCAACCTCAAGCGGCATGTAGACAGCTTTTTCTTCTTCCAGAACATCAGCTATCTCCTGACCGCGGGTGAGCAAATTGTTTTCGTCATAGCGGTCAACATGGTCTAGCACTTCACCCTCGTGCGTGCCCGGCATCACCCGCATGCAGCCGCTTTCCTGTGTCGCCGGCGCCAGAGCCAACCAAGCCGACACAACCTTGTGGCTATCAAGTCCCCAATAGTTATTGTCCTGGTGCCATGAGACAAAAGTTTTGGAGCCGGCCTCCTTGATCCAAAACAGCGTATTCCAACAGAGCAAGTCGGGGCCTATCAACTGTTCGATCGGGTCAAGTACGCGCGGGTCCCGGATCAGGTCATCAACCCATTTGAACAGGAGATGCGACTTGTTGCGTTGCGGCGGCTTGAGACGGCCGCCCTGCGTCGCCTCGAAGGCCTCGAGATTAACCCTCAGCGTTCGCGTTTCCTCAACTGGTAGGACGGGTATCGGACAGACATAGCCGTTTTTTTCGAACTGCATGATTTGCATGTCGCTCAGCACGGTCATTCAGCAACCTCCGCTTCCCTATCTTCTTCCTGTTGCAATGCGAAGATCGAGGTGTAACCGCCAGACCAATCAGGCGGCAGCAAGCATGGCCGCGGATCGTGATGGGCCCAATGCGCGCGCTCACCGCGAACAATACAATCCATGTATTTAGACTGGAGTGGGTTATAGGTATAAGGTAGCGCATCAGCAGCCGCATAAGCGTTTAACAGCAACGGTCGGCCTTTGTCCGAACGGTTTGGCTTCGAGGCGTGCAATGTGCGGCAGTTGTGAATGGTCAACGATCCCGCTGGCCCTTCTAAAGACACCGCCTTAGCGTTGTCGAGCTTCGCCTCATCAGCTGGATTGAGACATCCGATCCACTCACCATCAGCGTTGTATTGGTCATAGAGTTCATCTTCGTGGCTGCCCGGCAACACCATCAACGGTCCCTGTTCCAGACCGCAGTCGTACATGTAAGTCCCGACCGTCAGCGGGCTATAGTTGGTATGCGGCCAGAACTGGATGTCCTGGTGCCATTTGACCTCTTCGCCACCGCGCGCCCATTTGAAATTAAGTTTTGAATGATGGAACTTTACGTCCGGCCCGACCAGATCAACGATGATGTCAGGGACGATGGACATTGAAGCGTAATCCCAATAGGTGGCGTGGTGATCGTTGGGGCTGGAAAGCCGTCTAAGACGAGGCTCGTCAGCCGTGTGTCCATCTTCCAGATCCCATTTTGCATCCGAGGCGATGATAGTGCGGCTCTCGTCAATAATCTCGTCGGTAGCGCGCCTAAGACGTTCAATCCAATCGTCTTCAAGCACACGTTCTAGCAACAGGTAGCCATTCTCAAAGTAGCTCTCTCGCTGCTCTTGTGTCAGCACTTTCGGCTCAATAGCCAGGACTTTTTCAGGTGTCATGCGAACCTCCCCTGCTCGTAAAGCCATATCAGCCAAATGCTAGTTAGCCGCCGATTTCTTGTAAATAGCCCACTGGCGCGCAGCACATTCAAATATTAATCTTCAGAACCTTCGAACGGCACCACACCCGCCGGCAGGTCTCGTGCGGTGTCCGCGTCTTCGGTTCCTCCCAAATGCCCGACGGGAACTCGAATACTCACGGTGGTGCCCCGACCCGGCTGTGATTTCACCTCGACCTCACCATCGTGCAGTTCAACAAAGCTCTTGACGATCGTAAGGCCGAGACCGACGCCACTATCGTCGGCCTCTCCATTTTCGACCGCTGATCCCCTATCACCCTTTTCAAAGGCCTGAAACAGCCTATCGCGAACCTCCGACGGGATGCCGACGCCGGTATCGGAAATCGAAACAACGATATCATCCTTCTGGCGTCCAGCCTTCAGGCTGATGCTACCGCGCGAAGGTGTATAGGTGACAGCATTGGACAAAAGATTGAACACCACCTGTTTTAAGCGCCGTTCATCAGCAGCGATCCAGCCAATACCCGGCGGGCAGTCGAAGCTGATCTTCAAATCCTTGTGGCGCGCGCGCTCGTTGATCAGGTTGAGCACGGAGACCAACATGGCATGGGCATCAAAGACATCACGGTCCAACTCAAGCTGACCAGCCTCGATTGAGGCGAGATCCAGTATATCCCCGATTATCGAGACAAGGCCGCGCGAGGTATTGAGGATACCAGACGCATAGTCCTGCTGGCGCGCGTTGAGTTCGCCGAAGTAATTCTGGCTCAGCATATCGGCGAAACCTATGATGGTGTTCATCGGAGTGCGCAATTCGTACGACACGTTGGCAATAAACTCCGACTTCATGCGATCAGCTTCGCGGTAGGCGACCGCTTGCTGGCGAAGCGCATCCTCCACGCGAGCGCTGTCCGTCACATCAAGGTACGACAACAGCACCGCTCCATCCGGCAGGGGGACGGTGGCATAATCGACAATGGTACCGTTGGTGAGCATATTCTGACCCTGCATCGTGGCGCGCGACAACAGACGCGTGATAGTCAAATCGCGATGCACCGTCCAGGTCTCGTCTGACCAAGCCCCGGCATCATCGGGTGGAGGAACCAATTGGCGAGTGGCCCCAATGACATCCGAGATATGCGGTGACCGCGCGAGGGTATCTTTATCCAAGTTCCAAAGCCTTGCATAAACCGGGTTCCAGAGTTTCAATTTGCCGTCACTGCCATAAACCGCAACACCTTCATGCAGGTTATCAAGCGTTTCGCGTTGCACGGCGTTGAGCTCGTTTATGGAGCGCTCGAGATCCAGCTGGTCGCTCAGGTCTTCATAAGCGAAAGCAAGCCCACCATCACCGTGCGGCGCCGTTGTGCGCCTGATGGTACGTCCGTCAGGGAGATGCATGGTGTCCGTTCTGGCATGATCGAGCGTATTGAATTGAGCTAGACTTTCGGCCTTGAAAGCACGGAAATCGGCAACTTCGGGAAGTTGGCGGGCCTCGCGGAGTTTTTCCAATACCTCGCCATAGTTTGGCTTGTCCTGCAGCCACCCGGCATCAAGCTTCCAAAGGGTTGCAAAGGCTTGCGTGAAAAACTCCAGGTTCTTATCGCCGGAAAATATCGCGACAGCCGAGCCCAAGGTCTCAAACACTGCATCGCGGGCTGCGGACCGGAGCTTCAGATCACCCTCCGCTTCCTCGCGCTCGGTCCGATCCAAGGCAAATCCGATTGTGCCGCCCGTCATTTCGCCAGCGGCATCAGGCCGCCCAAGCGGCACCTCGGAAATGTCGAGCAGCGCGGCGCGGCCATCCTTGTCCACCAGCCTGCTTTCCGTTGCCGCCACACCGGCTTCCCGCGCACGGCTCGCCATGGCCGGATCGGCATCAACCAGACCTTCTCCGTTTTGGTTAATGAAGGCTAGCTTGAGCCCCGAGTCCCGCAGCCAGATGGGAAACGGCAGGGCGTCCAAGAGCGCCGTTAAATGCCGGTCATCCAATCCCGAAGCATTGGTTCTGGGTTGTGGAACCGCCAGCTCTGGTTCGCCGTCACCACGAACCGTACTTACGTCCCGCATCCAAACGATATCGGCAACGGGTTGGCCGTCCTCGGTCTCGGCCCGGGTGCCGACTGCTTGCAACAAACGTTCCCCCACCGGCAGCAGCACATCGAACGGCGTGCCATTGCCACGAAGCGCCGAGACATGGCGCTCGAGGCGTGACAAAGTCTCCTCATTGAATTTGGCGCGGATATCTTCATATCGGGCCTCGGTACCTGCATCGAGCCCCAACAACACAGCAAGTCGGCGAGAACAGGTGATGCCACCAAGCACATGATCCCACAAAAAAATGCCATCCGGCGCAGTAGCTAGAATTTCTCGTGCCCGTGTCGCGACACCTTCCAAGCGATCGCGTTCGGCCCGTAGGCCCTTCAGGCGGCTACGCTGAAAAATCAGCCGTATCAATAAAACCAAAGCCAGCGACGCCATGCCGGCGGCGGCTAGTATGTTCGGGTCCAACCCCTTGAGGACGGATGGCAAATCCATGGTCGTCATTTAGCCATCCCAAGCGGATACGGGCAAGGAAAGAGCTACGCTAGGCTCTTGTCTCGTAGAAAAATAGCGATCATGCCTCTGCCAGCGATCAGCATATGCGCCGACGAAACCTTAGGCCACACATCGCACGCATCGTCTAGCGGAGTTGAAACGATTAGGTAGGCTTGATCGCTGACCATGGTCGGCACGCGCAAAGCATCAAGCGACCCGACGCCCATGGCGTAGTAGAGGCTTGGCGTATGCGAATCATTTGCGTACTGGAGTGCATAATGGTTTCGCCATTGCTGATAACTGCGGTCATAACGAAATGTCCTTTAATGCCGGCGGTTTGCATTTTCCAGAACCACCGCGACGGTTTTGGAAAAATGGGCCTCTTAATCATCCGCCATCCCTTGGGTCGGCAGCAATAGGAAAAACTTTTCACTATCCGCGGTGATCTGCAGATTGACGTCATTCCATGCCGACAGGATATTGCGGTGCACGCCAGGCACTTCCCTCACGCAATACCGGCCAATATCGAACCCGTCGGCGTCAATCGATGCGAGGCTCTGATAGGCATAACGGCTTTGCATGAACAATGAGCGTTTCGGCTTGATGATCAGGTTTTCCAGATAGGTTGACGGCCCAACGTAGGCGAGACGACGGCACATGGCATTCCTCGTTTCAAAACTTCGCGACTAGATTAAGTGTTGTATCGAATTACAAACCCCGGAGGTTGGCCAAGCCTCATTGACCTATCCCGCATGCGCCTCCTGCTCAACTACGTCGTCAAAATGCCGGTCGTTCTCGTCCAGTGAAAAAGCATGCATGCTGATTTGCTAAACCAGTTAGAACGCGTATCAATCCGGATGTTCTGACGATTTAAACGTGCCCGGCCCAACGCCTCCGAGACATCATCGAAAACATCGAACGAATTTAGAGGTTTACGACAAGCATTAGCCTCTCAGATCATGGGGGAAATCTCCGCACCACACTGACCACGGAGCGTAGCCTACCGATCAACAGCGTAGCGGTATCGAAACTCGGCCCCGAAGCCGAGACACTCACGATAGAAATACCGTGTGCAAACATCTGGGAGATTAGCAATCATCTATGTCACGGGGACAACTGGCTGGTCGGGGAGACGGTCTGGACCACCATTGAGAACAAATTACTGCCCCTGCGCGAAGCGTGCAAACGCACCCCGGAGGTGCCCTAGTACCTGTAGACCTCCGGCTTAAACGGGCCATTAGTGGTGACACCGATGTAGTCAGCTTGTTCCTGTGAGAGCTTGCTTAGCGTAGCGCCCAGTTTGTCCAAATGCAGTCGCGCAACCTTCTCGTCTAGGTGTTTGGGCAGAACATAGACCTGCTTTTCGTACTTGTCTTGGTTCTGCCAGATTTCCATCTGCGCCAGAACCTGGTTGGTGAAACTCGCCGACATGACAAAGCTCGGGTGGCCGGTGGCGCAGCCCAAGTTCACTAAGCGCCCCTCGGCCAGTAGAATGATACGTTTTCCGTCAGGAAATTCAATCTCGTCGACCTGACCTTTGATGTTGTTCCACTTATAATTCTTCAGCGCGGCAACCTGAATTTCGTTGTCGAAGTGGCCGATGTTGCAAACGATGGCGCGGTCCTTCATGGCGCGCATGTGATCGACCGTAATCACATCGATGTTGCCAGTCGTGGTGACAAAGATATCTGCGCGTGGCGCGCCATCTTCCATGCTCACAACCTCGAAGCCTTCTATGCAGGCCTGAAGCGCGCATATAGGGTCGATCTCAGTGACGACAACCCGGCAGCCCGCACTGCGCAAGCTTTCGGCTGAACCTTTACCGACATCACCATAACCTGCAACGACGGCGACCTTGCCGGCCAACATCACATCGGTGGCGCGGCGGATACCATCAACCAAACTCTCGCGGCAACCGTACTTGTTATCGAACTTCGACTTGGTTACCGAATCGTTGACGTTGATGGCCGGAAACAAAAGCGTCCCCTCCTTCGCCATCTCGTGCAGGCGGTGCACGCCGGTGGTGGTTTCCTCGGTAACCCCCTTGATATTTTTTCCGAGCTCCGAATACCAGCCAGGCTTCTCGGCGACGCGCTTCTTGATCGATGCGAACAGCGCCTCCTCTTCCTCGCTGCCCGGATTGTCCAGCACCGATATGTCGTTCTCCGCCTTGATGCCAAGATGCACCAATAACGTAGCATCACCGCCATCATCCAGGATCATGTTGGGCGTGCCGCCGTCCGACCACCCGAAGATCTTGTGGGCGTATTCCCAGTATTCCTCGAGCGTCTCGCCCTTCACCGCAAAAACTGGAATTTCCTCAGCCGCAATAGCCGCCGCAGCGTGGTCCTGGGTTGAAAAGATATTGCAGGAAGCCCAGCGAATATCGGCACCCAAAACCTTAAGGGTTCTGATCAGAACAGCGGTCTGGATGGTCATGTGCAAAGAGCCCGCAATGCGAGCGCCTTTCAACGGCTGGCTCGCCTGATATTCCTCGCGAATGGCCACAAGGCCGGGCATTTCGCTCTCAGCCAGGTCGATTTCTTTGGCTCCCCATTCGGCGAGGTCCATATCGGCGATGATGTAGTCATCAAAGGGCATGTCGGGCTCCTGGGCAAATAATGGCTCCGCGCGCTGATATTCGCGCCGGAAAACTCCGGGGGTTTAACGCAGTCGCCCGGTTCGGGCAAGGCTTGTTCCGTATGCTTCGCATGTGCGATGAAATATCTCCGAGTTCTGGAATTTTCAGGTACCGAGGCAAGCGATTTACAAGTCCGCCGAAAATGGCTCATAACACGTAAGGCGACCCATCAAAGCGAATCGCAAAAGCTAGCCATACAGGTCATTGGTGGCGCCACGCTTTCCGCTGCGGTTGTCGTCTACACTGTGATCACCCGCGAGCCAACGCTCCACCCGGAACGCATCCGGCCGAAACCTGCCGACACCCAGTCACGAAACCCCAAGAACGCCGAACATGCCAAAGTTGCTCGAAGCCTCTCATTCGCCACACGGAAAAGTTGAGTAGCAGTTGGGATTCGGTAGGTGGCGTGCTTTTTGTATTTAAGGCATTCGCACGGGATCCGAGAAAGATATCCGAACGGGCTTTTACGGCCCTGAAAAAGGCGTGTGTCAACCGACGCAAGCGGCACTCATTGGCGAATCATTTCGCTTCCGTTAGATTTGCCGGTTTTAGTTTGGACGGCCAACGCATACTCACGCTTCATCCAACCACACCACGCGATCCTGGAATGCGGTCATGGCAGCCAAATACAGCACTGATGATAGACTTAATCTTGCGAGCCGGTGACACGGCACAACTTTGGGGCGCGGGCGAACTGCCCCCCCGGACCGCGAGGCGTTTAAGAGCCTTGACGAGTTGGCCGCCCACCTTCCGGACGCATTGCCCCACGGGCTGTCCCTTCTCCAGCGCTGGCAACTCGGATTGCCTTTAGACAGATCTAGTTCCGATGCATTAGGGCTAAGCCAGCGCCCGTGATCATCAACAGTCCCCCGGTGATTCGGTTGCGTAACAGGCCCCGCTCAGCCCCGGTCAACCAGCGTCGCAGTCGGCCCGCCATCGTCGCGTAGCAACTGTCCAAGGTGAAGGCTATAACAATGAAGGTCAGGCTCAAAACCCAAAGCTGCGGGCCCAAAGCCCGCGAGGTATCGAGAAACTGCGGGAAGAAGGCCGCGTAAAACAAGATGGTCTTCGGATTGGTGACAGCAACCACGAAACCATGCATCAGGACAGAAGCCACCGGCCCCTCATTGGTATGCGCGTCATTGAGGTCGACCGGTCGAGCACGCCACTGCTTGACACCCAAAAAAATCAGATAGGCAGCACCGGCCCAACGGATGACAGAGAACCAGCCACTCAAAAACGCGAACGCCCAGGCCATGCCAAGCGCGCCCAAGGCCAACAGCACGCCGGACCCAATGGTTGCGCCGCAGACAGTCAAGATGCCGTGCCTGGCGCCATGGGCAAGGCTGGTGGCTACCGTCAGCGTAACGATGGGCCCCGGCATCAAAATCAATGCCGTCGTGGCCAGCATATAGGCAATATAGAGGTCCGGCTCGATCATGGCGAAGAGACTAGGGACGTAAAGCGGGGGAGAAAAGCCTTTCCCCTCGGCAAAAATGCATGGAAAGTAATGCTCCAAGCATTGGGCAATTCAAAGCAAAGTCACGACTGGCGCAACAGCGAATGGTATAGGGTAGCACGGCTCGGCGGCGTATCGACCAAACGCGCTTCCTAAATGCCGAAATCGGCGCATTCCCCTACAACATTGCAGGTCTCTCCGGTCTATTTACGGTGAATTGGTGTCAGCACTTTTATTGAGTGCAAAAATGATAACCCCGCATCGATGCCGACAATGTCACTAAAGCTCACCTTGACGCCATGACTAGCATCGCCTGGAATGACGACAGCTAGGTGCAGCATCTGGCTGTCAACAAAGCGGCCACCGCACGGGACGC
>CAYXUT010000006.1:0-33920 GCA_964468005.1 uncultured Magnetovibrio sp.
GAATGATAATGCCACTGCGGCACCCGCACCTGTAATGAAGAGCGTTAGAGGAAGTGGCAGGTCATAACGGGTTTCAAATGCATGAGCACTGGCCTTAGTCGCTGCAAATAGAGTGATCGCCAGCACCACCATGGCGCCAAGAAATTTGATGGATCTTATCGCCATAGTTAGGATCTAGTGAGGATGAATTTCTATGTAAATTAACGCGCCGTGCCCGCCGGAACCGTGGGTGCTTACCGGGTATCTCCCAGCAGTATGAGCCTGAAAAGACAATTTACGTAATTCATCAGGCTTAAGGCGGAGAAGCAAATCGTAGCCATGAAGATGGAGTTCAATATCCGAATCTGCCTTCCAGGAAATTTCTACAAAATCGCCTTCCTTCACGCGAACTGTACGTGTAGAGATAGTGACATGGCCGCTTTCGATATTAAAAGCAAATGAGTGTTTATTTGCTGGACCTGCTGCCCAGGCAGATACTGGCACCAAGCGCCAAACTGACACTGCAAACACCAATACAATTGCGAACGAAAGAATAGCACTGCAGGAGTTTGTGGTTGAAAGGCGTCCTAAGGTGATACTCATGCTCATATAACATAGCTCTCCCATTTCAGGTTCTTTGGAAGCGGAACACTCGAATGTTAGCTTTTACACATCTTTTCAGTTTAGACAAATTTCTTGCTGGAATCAGATTGAATGCTAAAAGACGCATATCAATTGTTGAGCCAGACTAGCGGTCTTGCTAACGCGCATATGAACAGGGTCAATCGTCTCTTCTGTTACATCGGAAGCAAAGGCGGAACAGGGGATGTATCATTAAAATTATAGTCTCTCCGGCGTTTGCTCATGGCGTCAGCTCAGGAAGTGCTGGCGAGGGTTACGGACCACTGATCCTTTTATTCGGTATGATTGTGTTCATTCTCTTCTTAGTTTTTATACATCGCAAGAAAGGTTGGACAGTACTCGTGACGGGCGGCGCGGGGTACGTTGGTAGCGCTCTAGTGCCGCGACTATTAAAACACGGGCACCGCGTCATTGTTCTCGACCTTTATATTTTCGGTGAGCATTCGCTCAAAGACGTCCGCAATCATGTGAATTTGCTGGAAATCAACGGCGATATCAGAAATCCAAACACCTTGAAAACAGCCCTACACGGATGCGATGCGGTGATTCATTTAGCGGGTGTATCGGAAGAAAACCCCACCGGCCTGAATTCCAGTCGTAGCCGGTTGGTTAATTTAGACGCTTTCGTTCCTCTCGTCCGCATGGCAAAAGAGGCTGGAGTGAAACGCTTTATCTATACATCATCAACAACTGTGTACGGTGCTATAAAGGCGTCACAAGCCACTGAAGAAACCCCTCTCCTACCAACCAATGAATTTGCAAAGCATACAGCGCAGTGTGAGACGATTTTGCATGAGGAACGTAAGGTCGGGTTTGTCACCACAATTGTTAGGCTTGGCAATATTTGCGGATTTGCACCGCAGCACCGCCTTGATGTTATTGCAAACGCTCTCACTTACGCTGCGATCACAAAAGGGGCCATCAAGGTTTCCGAGAGCGCTCACAATTATCCGAGCATCCACATTAAAGACATGGTCAATCTATACATTTTCCTCCTTGGCCAGCCAGACGCGCGGATAGACGGAGAGATCTACAATGCAGTCACCGAAAATCATAGCCTTCTTGAATTAGCGGAGACCATTAGAGATGCTGTAACCCCTAAGATTAGCATAGAAGACATACCTCCGAAGGGCAGCGCTTCCTATATGGTTTCTTCCGACAAAATGCGCAACGAACTAGGTTTCGTCCCTCGCCATACACTCAGAGAAGCCATCGGCGATCTGATCAAGGCGTTTCGTGCGAGTGACTATGTCATTGATATCAAAAATACCCACTCGAATATGGACAAGTCCCCTTAAAATTATTTTGATAATACGTAGAATAGATGATTGGAGATGGTTGCTTAGTTGGAAATAAGTTTATATTAATTACGCGGCCTTTAATGAAGCAATATGGTCTTGATATAGATAAGATTGTGAATAGGATTTTAAACGATGTCGGACGATTTCAACCACGATGAAGTATTTAAGGTGGCTCTAATAATAGGGGCTATCGTTTTCATTCCCTCTCTCGTAGGCTTGTTCTTATTGATCGAATAATCAATGCATAGTCGGCCCACCGTATCCAAAGTACGCTCTTCGGCCCGTAGCCTGTCTACTCCTTCCAAAATGTTTGGGGCTTTTGAGCCTGCTACGCGACGGGGGATCTGGTACGTCTAGTTTGATGTTAAGCCGCCTAGCGTTGATGGTTCAAGCGGCGGTTTTGCATGGTGAGCTAATCATTTCGAAAAGATAATTTCACCCCCTGTGAAGAACATTCCACCGCCACCTCAGCCCCCCTTTGCTCCCCCACCAAGCCGCCCTATTCTCAACATCGCTAGGGCCAGTAGCCCACCCGACAATCATTGGGAAAAGGATGAGGTTCTGCACCTGATTATCTCCCATTGGCCCGCCCAATTTAGGTGGTCTAGTTTAAATGTTAGTACGTGACCAGCCCTTGGTCCACGGGGACGAGGGCCTCGGAGGCTGCCTTCAGGATCTGCACTGGTATGACGGCGCTTGAGGTTTCTTCCGGACCTACACCCTCGGGGCAATAGCTGCGGCCTAGTTCTATACCACTGCTCGCAAAACGGACCCGAAATTCTTCAAGGACCATTTACAGAAAAGATATTTAAACTAACTTTGTCTTTTCCACTGGCTCCGTCAAATTGTGGCTATAGAGGCCACCAGCATAATGAACTAGGCCCTGAATCCCATATCACTGGACCAGCCGTTATTAAAGAAAATGAGCCAATGACTATATCCAGCGCCTGAACGTATATTTGTATCAACGAACGAAAAAGCCTGCTTGTCGATCCTTGGACGATAAAGGAATAATAGCAACTATGCCTGTACTATCCGCAGCTGTTGGCTCTGAAATCGGTCCATATGAGGAAGAGCTCACTACTCGCAAGGTCTTAGCCTATAGTGCAGGTTTGGGTGAGACTTCTAGCATTTATTTCGATGACTCGCGCCCCGATGGGATCTTCGCGCATCCGATGATGGTAATGCCGCTGGAATGGCCTGTTTCTCGGGATCTAAGGGACATGCCAGCATTTGGCGTTACTATTGAGGAACAACGCCGCGTCGTACACGCCGAACAAGATACGGAGATTTTAGGGCCAATCCAACCTGGAATCCGGGTGATCAGTAAAGGGCGGCTTGTAGCAGCGAAACGCATTAAGCCTGGAACCATGACGGTTAGCCGCCTTACATTGGAAAGCGAAGACGGTCAGCTTCTCTCAACTAGCTATTCAACCGCAATATACCGGGAGGTTGCGCTCCAGGGCGAGGACACCATCGAGCAACTACCGCCCGACTGGCCTCAAAAAGAAACGACCACTTCCTGGAAGGAAGCTATTATACCTATTCCCCGCGAGCTACCCCATATCTATACGGAATGCACCAATCTCTGGAATCCGATCCACACCGAACGCGAAGTAGCACTGGCCGCCGGTCTACCTGATATCATTCTCCACGGAACATGCACACTTGCACTCGCTATGAAAGAGGTAATTGCTAACAAGCCAAAACCCGGGGCACATGATGTCGGTCCGGTGAAACTCAAAAGGTTTGCTGGTCGCTTTTCCGGCATGGTCATTCCTGGCTCCAGCATACGAGTTCGCCACGCCACCATGTCAGAAGGCTCAGAATTCGAAGTTGTCAACGTTGACGGCAAATTAGCGATAAGTCGTGGACGCGCCATATTTGGAAATTAACCATGGCAGACATAGAGTGCTTTTTCTCTTTGCATTCTGCTTTCGCCTATTTGGGTTCGTCACACCTAGCTGAAATCTTTACGCTCAATAATGCCACTGTAATTTATAAACCAATAGATTATGGGCCGCCTGTTTGAAACCGCAGAACATGGCATAACCCACGGTATGACGGCGGCCCAACGAACATTTTTTTCGGCGGTGAATTGGAGCGCTGGTCCGAATATCGTGATTTACCACTCATGGGCAAGCGCCCCTGGTTCAAGTCTTACATAAAAACAAAACGGAAGAGACTATCGAAAGATCCGTCAGTGACCCACCAACTTATTTTGTCGGTGACGATATATTCTATGGTCAGGAAAGCCTCGAATTGGTCGAACGCGCACTCCAGCGGCCCTTCGCTGGAACCTGGCCAAGAACCTAAGCCTGTCCTTGCCCATGGGCGTGACCGGGAGTAGTCTGCGCCGCACATTCGTTGCCGCCTTGGCCTGGGAGACACGCCTTGAAATACGTCAGCACCCGGGGCGCCGCGCCGGTTCTTTCATTCGACGATGTCCTGCTCGCCGGTCTTGCGCGAGACGGAGGTCTTTATGTGCCGAAAAGCTGGCCTGAGCTATCTGTTTCTGAGATCGCTTCCTGGAAGACGCTAAGCTACACTGACCTAGCGCTCAAGGTCATGAGGCCGTTCGTCGGCGACGCGCTGACGTGTGATGAACTCGTCGCCATTATCAACGACGCCTACAGCCATTTCGTGACCGATGAAGTCGCACCCCTGGTCGACATGGGGAACGGAGAATGGATGATGGAGCTGTTCCACGGGCCCACCCTGGCCTTCAAGGATGTAGCCATGCAGTTTCTAGGGCCGTTGTTCGACCACGTCTTAACCAAGCGGGATGAACGTATCTGCATCGCCGGTGCAACATCAGGAGACACCGGTTCGGCAGCGATACAAGCGGTACGTGATCGCGAAAACATCATTGCATTCATGCTTTATCCGCACGGCCGCGTTTCGGACGTACAGCGCCGCCAAATGACCACCGTCGACGCGACCAACATTCACACCATCGCCTTGGAAGGCACATTTGATGACTGCCAGGATGCGGTGAAGGCGCTATTTAACGACCACGAATTTCGTGACAAGCACCACCTTTCGGCGGTCAATTCCATCAATTGGGGCCGTGTCATGGCACAGGTGGTTTACTATTTTTGGGCGGCACTGAAAGTCGGCGGGCCGGAGCAACCCGTCAGTTTTGCCGTGCCGACCGGTAATTTCGGCAATGTTTTCGCCGGCTACGTTGCCAAGCGCATGGGCCTGCCGGTAACGCAATTCGTCGTCGGATCAAATTCAAACGATATTCTGACCCGATTTTTTGATTCTGGCATCATGAAGATCACTTGCGTTGAACCGACCATTAGCCCAAGCATGGATATCCAGGTCTCAAGTAATTTCGAACGCCTGTTGTTCGAAATTTTCGGGCGCGATGGCGCACGGGTGGCCGGGACTTTGACCGGTTTTCGCGAAACCGGCCACTTCTCCGTCCCGCCAGAAATGCTGAACGACGCCATGAAAGAGTTCGATGGCGCACGCTTCGACGACGACGAAACCCGCGCCTTGATCGGCAAGGTATACATTGAGAGCGGCATGCTGCTTGATCCACATACAGCAGTCGGATTGGCGGCGGCGCGGGCGCGCCGACGAGATCCGGCTGTCCCCATGGTAGTCTTGGCTACCGCCCATCCGGCCAAGTTTCCAGATGTCGTGGAGCAGGTATCAGGCGCTCATCCGGCACTGCCGAAACACCTCGTCGACCTCATGCAGCGCGGCGAACGCATCAACGTTCTGGCCAACGATATTGGCAAGATCAAGTCTTTCATTGACGAACGGGTCGCGGCATGAACGGCGTCCGCGACATTCGTACGACGACACTAGACAACGGCCTTCGTGTCGTCTCAGACCGCATGGATTCCGTCGAGACCACTTCGGTGGGCGTTTGGGTCAATGCCGGCGCGCGCGACGAACACCTCGAAATCAATGGCATTTCACACCTCTTGGAACACATGGCCTTCAAGGGCACCGAAAGGCGCGACGCCTATGCCATTGCCTCCGAGATCGAAGCCGTCGGCGGGCAATTGAATGCCTATACATCGCGCGAGAATACCGCCTACTACGCTAAGGTATTGAAAGAAAACGTGCCGCTCGCCATCGATTTGATGGGCGACATCCTGCAGCACTCAGTCATGGCGGAAGAAGAGCTGGCGCGCGAGCGCGCCGTCATCTTGCAGGAAATCCGCCAAGCTAACGACACGCCGGACGACATCGTTTTTGATCATTTTCAGGAAAGCGCCTTCCCCGACCAACCCATGGGTCGGCCCGTGCTCGGCAGGCCTGAGGTCGTCAACGCCATGGACAAAGAAGGTGTCCTTTCATACATGTCAGAGCGTTACAGCGCGCCGAACCTAATCGTCTCGGCGGCCGGGCGCATCGACCATGACGAACTGGTGCAGCTTTCGGAAGAGACCTTTACCGCCCTGCCCGACCACCAGAAATTTAAGCGCCAGTCCGCCAAGTATAGCGGCGGTGATTTTCGCGAAACGCGGGACCTGGAGCAGGTCCATCTAGTTTTAGGTGTCGAGGGGCTCTCCTACCGGGATGAGGACTTCTATGCCGCTTCCGCTTTGTCGGCGCTTTTGGGTGGCGGCATGTCGTCCCGGTTATTCCAAGAAATCCGCGAGAAACGCGGCCTTGCCTACGCGGTCTCGTCGTTCCTCTCGTGCTACACCGACACAGGCGTGTTCGGCATCTATGCCGGCACCGGCCCCAGCGAGGCTGCTGATCTGGTACCGTTGATCCTCGACGAGATCGACAAGGTCAAAACCCAAGTCATGACGAAAGAAGTCGAGCGTTCACGCGCCCAGTTGAAGGCAAGTTTGTTAATGGGGCTGGAGAGCACGTCGAGTCGCTGCGAACAACTGGCGCAGCAGATGCTGGTCTTCGGTCGTCCCGTGCCGACCGATGAAATCGTCGAAAAGGTTGAAGCCGTCGACGCAGCTGCCGTCGGACGGGTCGCCAACCGCTTGTTCCAAGGCGCACCAACGATTGCCGCCATCGGGCCTGTCATTAACGTCGCATCATATAAGGACATAGCCAAACGGCTAGGGTAATGCAATCTGGCGCAATTATGGCGCCGTCAATCCCCTGTCTCGCCCAAATATTGCTCAACCAAAGTGTATATAGCCTCGGCTTCGGCCTCATCGCCGGTAAAGACGAGGTTCGAGGTTTCGCCGTAAATATTGAGCACGTACCCGCGAGCGCCGCAGACCGTCTCAAGCGCGGCAATGAACGGCATAATGACCTGGTCGTTAAGATTCTCGGCATCGGAGCAGGCTTCCATGCGCTCGGCCAGTAAGCGCATTAGTGCGTCTGGCAACACCCCGCCCTTTGCCAAATTTTTCTTAGAAGACTTGCGGCGCGTCATGATGTTCAGGCGTGCCCCGCATCATCAGAAAGCAAAAGTGGGTCGATGCCAATCTTGGCCATGGCGCGCTCCCACTTGGCATCCAGGTCTTCACCGAACACCAAATCATCATCGGCGGAAACGTTGAGCCAGCCATTGTGCAAGATTTCTGAATCCAACTGCCCCGGTCCCCATCCGGCGTAGCCCAATGCCAGCAACCGGTTTCGCGGGCCCGCACCGTCGGCGATAGCGCGGAGAATATCGATGGTCGCCGTCAGGGCGACATCGTCGTCAACCACCATGGAGGCGTCTTGCAGATAATCTGGCGAATGAAGCACGAAGCCGCGCGCCTGGTCAACCGGGCCGCCAAGCAGGACGCGGATGACGTCTTCCGGCTCACTAGGCTCAATATCCAGCTGTTTGAGCATCTCGGGGAAGGTCATAGATTCGATCAGCCGGTTAACAACAAGGCCCATGGCGCCGTCCTCATTGTGGGCACATATGTAAATCACCGCCTTTTCAAATCTCGGATCGGTCATGCCGGGCATGGCGATCAACATTTGCCCAGACAGGTAATTGTTCTCCGCATTCTCCGGTTCCATGATATCGCTCAGTTCGGCCATCGTCATACTCTCCATCCGTTACGCAGGCAGCCGCCAACAACGAGGCAAGAACACGGATGATTATGACATACCCGACGCCCGTCTCAAAGCCGGCCTATGCACGCCTCACGCCAGACAAACTGTGCGTGAAACGGCGTTGGGTGCGTGAAATTCCCACATTTCTGGCGTATATAGGGGCGAGGCTTTAGGAGTTGCCGATGAACCTTCCGCTGAGATTGCGCGCTTTGCTGCTTTCTACCCTGGTTTTTGGCCACATTTCGAACCCCGACGGTGCCGTCGCACTAGAATCGGCCGCCTCCAGTTGGGCCGAAACCGAGCAGACCCGCCTGCGACTGGTGGCGGCCTCGCCAACGGTGGGCACAGGCGAAGTGACACTCGGCCTGCAGTTCGATTTAAAGCCCAACTGGAAGGTCTATTGGCGCAGCCCCGGGGATGCCGGGTTTCCCCCCAGCGTTGATTGGAACGGTTCAACAAACCTGAAGTCGGCGCGCCTCGACTGGCCGGCGCCGACACGGTTTTCGGTGCTCGGGCTGGAAACGCTCGGCTATAAGAAACAAGTCGTGCTGCCGATCAGTGCTGAAGTAGTTTCGGCCAGTACCGACCTCGGTTTGAAAGCCCATGTTCGTTACCTAGCCTGTAACGAGATTTGTATTCCTTATGATGCCGACCTCGCACTCAGCCTGCCGGCTGGACCCGCACAATCGAGCCCTCACGCGCACCTGATTAACCGCTACGCTTCGAGCGTGCCAGGCGACGGCAAAGCACACGGTCTGCATATCGCAGCGCTCGGCACGTGGAAACGTGACGACAATGTTCGATTACGCATTTCCGTCACCTCCCATTCCACATTGACGGCACCGGATGCCTTCATTGAAGGACCGCCCGGACTGAATTACTCGAAGCCAATTGTTCGTTTGAATGATGGCGGCAAGGCTATGGAAATGGATATCGCCGTCGGCGGGCTTGATGCGCTTAGCGATGACACGCAAAAGTCCCTCGCCGGCAAACGTTTCTCCGTAACCATTGTCGACGGCAACCGAGCTGCGGAACTGATGCTGGCGGCCGAAGGGATTTCTCCGCCATCAACCGCACCACTAGCAAATCCAACGTATGGTGCAACTGCTCCGTCCTTAGCGCTGATCCTCGTTTTCGCATTGATTGGCGGGTTAATCCTGAATCTGATGCCTTGCGTGCTGCCGGTGCTTTCATTGAAGATGCTGTCGCTGGTCAAGCACGGTGGCGGCGACCCGCGTGAAGTCAGTTTAGGTTTCCTGGCCTCAGCCGCGGGGATCATCTCGACGTTCCTGGTATTGGCGGCATCACTTGCGGCGCTGCGGGCGGGCGGCGCCGTCATCGGCTGGGGGATCCAGTTCCAGCAGCCCTGGTTCCTGACATTCCTGGTATTAACCATTTCCATCTTTGCCTGCAACCTCTGGGGTTTCTTCGAAGTGCGTTTGCCGATGTTCGTTTCTAATCTTGATAAGCACGGCGCCCACGTGCGTGGCCTCGGTGGACATTTTCTGCAGGGATCGTTCGCCACATTGCTAGCAACTCCCTGCACGGCGCCGTTTCTGGGCACCGCCGTTGGTTTTGCTCTCGTCGGATCGACTTTCGACACCTTGGCTATCTTCTTTTCGCTTGGTGTTGGGCTTGCGCTTCCATACCTGGGCGTCGCGGCCTTCCCGGCCCTCGCCACCTGGCTCCCAAAACCGGGAACCTGGATGGTACGGTTAAAGGCTTTCCTCGGGTTGTTGCTCGCCGGCACTGGGGTCTGGCTACTTTTCGTATTGGCCAGTGTCACTGGCAGAACCGGTGCGCTCGCCGTCGGCACAACTGCGCTAGCGGGTGGCATTTTGCTGTTTGTCGCGCACAAAGAGGGTGGCAAGGGGCTTCGACTTTCCGGACCCGGCCTAGCGGCACTTCTTATCGTCGCCCTGGTTACGCCGCTTTGGTCCTCGACCACCGCCAAAAGCAATGGGCAGCCAGTCGAAAACGAAACCTTGAAAGCAATCTGGAAGCCCTTAGATCCGGCAGCTATCCCGGGAATTGTGGCTGCAGGAAAGACCGTCTTTGTCGATGTGACTGCGGACTGGTGCATTACCTGCCTAATCAACAAGGCCGTGGTGATGGAAGGCGAGACGGTGCTTGCGCGGCTCGGCGAGAATGATGTCATCGCCATGCAGGCTGATTGGACACGGCCAAATGAAGATATCTCGCGCTATCTGGCCAGCTTCGGACGCTTCGGCATCCCGTTCAACGTGGTCTATGGCCCGAAAGAGCCAAGCGGCTTCGTGTTGCCAGAACTCCTGACGAAGAGTGCCGTCATGCAAGCTTTCGACAAGGCAGCCGATTTCTCAGCGTTGGTGGAGAAAAAATAATCATTCTCCCGTCTGACACGCCAATTTAAGGATGAAATCGCCGGTCAAACTGATTATGTCTTTCGGCGAATATACCATTTTTAAATTTGACCACCCATAAGGAGAAAATAATGACTATAAACGTTGGAGATTCCATACCGTCCATTGGCTTAGCGACGATGACCGCCGAAGGGCCAGAGAGCGTTTCAACCAATGACCTATTCAAAGGCAAAAAGGTTGCGATCTTCGGCCTGCCCGGTGCCTTCACGCCAACTTGCTCGGCCAAACACCTGCCTGGCTTCGTCCATCACGCCGACGCCATCAAGGCTAAGGGTATCGATACCATCGCCTGTGTTTCCGTCAACGACGTCTTCGTCATGGGCGCCTGGACCAAGGACCAGAATGTTGGTGACAAGGTGATGATGTTGGCTGACGGCAGCGGTAAGTTCGCAAAAGCCACCGGCCTTGAACTCGACCGGATGGAAGCCGGAATGGGCATGCGTTGCAAAAGGTTTTCAATGATCGTCGATAACGGCGTCGTGCAATCAATACATATCGACGACAGCACCTTCGATAAGACCAGTGCCGAACAGATGCTATCCGAACTCGGATGATCTTGACTAAGCCCCTTTAGACAAAAGAGATCCGATACAAAGCTGAAACCTCTTTTATTTACGCCCGTATTCTGCCATTGCCGTGACAACTCCGGCTTTCCGCCATTGGCTGAAGACGATGCCGGAAGGCTGTTCGCTACGATTCGGCGGCGTCACGGGGCGATCCCCGACTGGCAAATTTCGAAGTCTCATGTTATCTGGCGAGTATTCCGCGCTCAAAGATGCCTGCCAGTGCATTCCTTTACTCAAAGAACTGACCGGTATGGATTAAATTTCTCTGAGCGCCTCAGCCTCCAATTTGGCCTGCTCGCTGGCCAATTGATCGGCCCTTTCGTTTTCCAAATGGCCGGCATGGCCCTTGACCCACTGCCAATCAATGTCGTGCCCGGCAAGTGCCTCATCAAGGCGTTGCCAGAGATCAATATTCTTCACTGGATTTTTAGCCGCCGTCTTCCAGCTGTTTCGCTTCCAGCCGAAGATCCACTTGGTGATGCCGTCCTTCACGTAGGTGCTATCCGTGATCAGCACGACGTGGCTTGGACGCTTTAACGCTTCGAGACCTTGGATCGCTGCCATTAACTCCATGCGGTTGTTGGTGGTGTCGGTCTCGCCACCGACCAACTCGCGCTCATGATCGCGCCATCGCATCACCACTCCCCAACCACCTGGCCCGGGGTTGCCGAGGCACGCGCCGTCCGTAAAAATCTCAACTGCGCCAGCATTGTCGTTCATTTACTCGATCCTCAATCAAGTCCATAGGCGCCGATGTCCTGGACATCGGCATGAAAGCGCAACTTGGCGTGATACTCCATCGGGTCCTTCGGCGTCACCAAGGCATCCGCCGGCGTATGAAGCCAATCATAAAGGCGTGTCACCAAGAACCGCATGGCCGCGCCACGCGCCAACAGCGGCAAAGCATCCAGTTCATTTCGGCCCAAGGCGCGGTTTTTCTGGTAACCCAACAGCATCCGGCGGGCCTTGGTCACGTTAAAACTCAGGTCCGGTTCAAAGCACCAGGCATTAAGGCAGACCGCCAAGTCGTAGGCGAAGGCGTCCAAGCAGGCGAAATAGAAATCAATAACACCAGAAATCCGCCCTTTGTTGAAAAATACGTTGTCTGGGAAAAGATCGGCGTGAATAACACCTTGCGGTAGACCATGCGGCCAGGCGCTCTCTAGCACATCCAAATGGTCGGATAATTCACCGGCTAAACTAGCGTGCACTTCGTCTGCCCGGCCCCTAGAACGATCAAGCAAGGGTCGCCAAGACCCCACCGACAGGTCATTGGGCCGTGACATGGGAAAGTCCGCGCCCGCGTTGTGAAAAGTTGCAAGCATTGAACCAAGTTCGGCGCAATGATCAGCTGTCGGGCGCTTCGGCCACATGCCGGGCAAGAAAGTCACCACCACCGCCGGCCGGTCGCAAAGCCGCCGCAAAGCTTCGCCGTCGCGGCCTCGGACCGGTAAAGGGCACGGCAGCCGGCGCACTGAGAGATGATCCATGAGGCCTAGAAAAAACGGTAAATCCTTGGCTCTCACGCGCTTCTCATAGAGTGTCAGGATATAAGGTCCCGTTTCGGTGGTGATAAGATAGTTGCTATTTTCCACCCCCTCAGCAATGCCTTTACACGACAAAACCTCGCCGAGGTCATATTCGGCAATGAAAACCGCAAGCTCCGCGTCACTGACGTCCGTATAAACAGCCATGACCGCGTGTTTACGAACTTGCCAGATCCCTGACAAGCGCCCAGTACACGATAATTCTCCTTGCGGCCCGGCCCCCAATTCTAATTTACAGAAAAACAGGCGTTTCATATCACCCAAAGGCTAGAACATAGCTCAAATTTTTTTCGCAATTGAAAGCTAAGCATTTCTCCTAGAGCGGTCTTGACAATAAAGTGGTCATGAGGTGTTCGCCAAACGGCGCTGTTCATGATTCAATGTCCCGAGGTGAACTGGGAGATAAAATATGGTGCGGGCATATGGTTTAGATCTTCTGTGTCGGGGAATTGATGCGATTGAGGACGGATTGTTGACTCGTTCGGTAGCATGGCGCTTCTTCGACAAATGCGGAACCTCCTAAAAAAGACACCGCACGCTTCCGAACAGCTGCGTCTGACCGTCCACACCCAACGGCAAGCTTGGTTCGACGGCCAGCTCGACCTCGATCCGGAACGCTTGATCTTCATCAACGAGACTGGCGCCAATACCAAGTTGGCTCGCTTGTGCGGACGTGCCGTTCAAGGTGAGCGATGCCGGGCCAGCGTTCCCCATAAACATTGGAAGACCACGACCTTTATTGCCGGTCTGCGGCTCAACGGCGTGATGGCACCGATGGTCCTCGACGATGCCATGCACGCCCTTGCCTTCAAAGCCTACGACGAACAGGCTCTGATGCCCGAATTCCCCAACTAACCGGCCGCCAGGCCTTGCCGGAAATTATGCCCTCCACTACAGTCTGGCATCGAATCGCCAACATTCTGTGGCAACATTGCAAACAACCGATCACCTCCCAAACAAATGGGTTGTAATGATGACCGAACGACTTCGTATCTTCGCAATAACCGTGACCCTTGTGGCGAGCCTTGGCGGCTGTGAAATGGCCACCAACACTTTCGATCGCGTTACCTCAGTATGGGATAAACCACTGGTCTATGATTGCCCTGACTACCGCATTCTCAAGGACGCTGCACGTTTGACCGAGTTCAAGGCCGGGCCCGGGCGCGACTTGGTTGATGTCAGCGTCGAGGCGTCAATTCCAGACGCGGCACTCGAATGCTTGACCTTCGTCGATAGCAAGACCAAGACCGGCTACATGGAAGCACAATTCACGGTCGCCCTCGCGGCTCGCCGTGGGCCAGCGAACAAGACCAAACGTGCAACGCTTCCCTATTTCGTCTCTGTTACTGACAAGAACCGAGCCGTCCTCTATCGTGAAACCTTCAAGATCGCCGTCCGTTTTTCGGACAATCGAAACATGGTTCAAACCTGGGGCGAATTGATCAAACTTGAACTACCGCTTCGTCCGGATATCACGTCCAAGGATTACATCATTTTCACGGGCTTCGCATTGAACCGCACGCAGTTGGAATACAACCGCGCGCAGCAATGGTGATCCATAGGGATGGGGTCAAACCCATCCCTATGGGTGGGCCTGATTGACCTAATAAGCCGTCTGTGTGATGATACTCGCGATTGAGACAGCTTCCCTAGTTAACCGTCGTGGGAGAGATCGGCAACTGCGCAAGAGCTTGACTGCCGACGCCGAAGGAGCAACCGCCCCGGAAACTCTCAGGCAAAAGGACCGTGACGCGATGGGGCTCTGGAAAGCGGGCGTGCCAACTTAGGGCATTGCCCCACCGAAGATGAAAGCCGTGCCAACATTTTTCCTTGGCGTGGTCAATCTTTCAGGTACTAAGACAGAGGGGGCACGTCTATCGGTTGCGCCGCAACAGGCATGCGGCATGACTGGTACGCGTGCAACCCATATCTGACGAGGTGCCCGATGTCAGAAGCAGAAAACGAAACCTTGAAATTAACGTCCCTCAATGCCCTGCATCGAGAACTGGGCGCGCGTATGGTAGCGTTCGCCGGTCATTCCCTACCCGTGCAATATGCCGGCGGAATCATTGCCGAACACAACCACACCCGAGCCAAAGCATCGCTTTTCGATGTCTCCCACATGGGCCAGATCGTACTTGGCGGCAGCGACGCGCTAGAGGAACTGCACCGGTTGGTGCCAGGCAATATCGAAGGTCTAGGCGAGGGCCGCATCCGTTACACGATGTTGACCAACGCCAAGGGCGGAATCATTGATGATTTGATGGTATCTAAAGATACGGACCATCTGCGCCTTGTGGTCAATGGTTCGCGCGTCGATGTTGATCTGGCACACCTCGGTGACGAGCTTGGCGGTGATACAACAATAGACTATAGACCCGAGCGTGCTCTCGTGGCCTTACAGGGTCCGGCAGCCGCGACCGCGCTTTCAAGTCTGAACGTGGCCATAGCGGAAATGTCGTTCATGTCATTCATCGACACGAAACTAGCCGGCAAGCCCGTTTCCATCAGCCGTTGCGGCTATACCGGCGAGGATGGATTTGAGATTTCCGCGGCCGTCGGTGATATGGACGAATTAGCGCGCATAATACTCGATCATGCCGATGTTGAGGCAGCGGGCCTGGGTGCACGTGACTCACTGCGCCTGGAAGCGGGCCTCTGTCTTTATGGCCAAGACATCGATGACACCACATCCCCGATTGAGGCTGGTTTGCACTGGACGATCACCAAGAAGCGCCTAGAGACTGGCGGGTTCCTTGGTGCCAACATCATCCAAAATCATGCCGAGAGCGGAACTGACCGATGCCTGGTTGGCCTTGTTCCAGAAGGTCGCGCCCTGGCGCGCCCCGGCGTTGCCATCCTTGATAGCGACGGTGCTGAGATCGGTATAGTTACCTCGGGCGGGTTTGGCGCCACATTGGAGGGGCCAATGGCGCTCGGTTACGTACCGAGCACACTATCGAAGGCGAACACTAAACTCAAACTGCAGATTCGAAAATCGCAGGTTCCGGCCACCGTGACCACGCTCCCGTTCGTCCCACACAGATATTTTCAACGAACAAATAGGAGTTGAATTGATGACCACTAAATATTCTGAGGATCATGAATGGATCACCGTTGAGGGCAATACTGGCACTGTCGGCATTACCGATTTTGCGCAACAGCAGTTGGGCGACGTCGTATTCGTCGAGCTGCCGGAGGTGGGTGCCCAGCTTCGCCAAGGCGATAACTCTGGTGTCGTCGAATCCGTCAAGGCCGCCAGCGAAATTTACAGCCCCGTTTCTGGCGAGATTGTCGAGGCCAATAGCCTTCTCGAAGATGCCCCGGACACGGTGAATTCCGATCCGACCGGAGATGGCTGGTTTTTCAAGATCAAACTTTCCGACGCATCGGAACTAGACGGCCTGTTGGACGAGACCGCCTACAAGGCCTTCGCCGACAAACAAGGCTAAAGTGCTTTGCTTCAAGGAGGAATAGGCCATGACCCGTGAAACCCTGGCGCAACTGGAAGCGCGTGATGATTTCATCCGCCGTCACATCGGTCCGACTGACGAAGACGCGGCGGCCATGCTGGAAACCCTCGGCATCGCTTCCGTGGACGAGTTGATAAACAAGACGGTGCCAAAATCGATTCGTGACGTTTCGCCACTCGACATTGGCGATGAAAGTACGGAACGTGGCGCGCTTGACCACCTTCGCCGCATGGCCAATCGAAACAAAGCGTTCACCTCGATGATCGGCATGGGTTATTACGGTACCAAGACGCCGAGCGTAATCCTCCGAAACGTACTTGAGCACGCCGGGTGGTACACAGCCTATACACCCTACCAGGCGGAAATCAGCCAGGGCCGCCTGGAAGCGTTGTTCAACTATCAGCAGATGGTCGTCGACCTGACCGGCATGGATCTCACCAATGCATCACTTTTGGATGAAGGCACGGCAGCAGCCGAGGCTATGGCCATGGCGCACCGGGTTTCCAAATCAAAGAGTGAGCGGTTTTTTGTTGATGAGGACATCCATCCGCAAACACTTGCTGTCTTGCAGACACGGGCCGGGGCATTTGGGTTCGAACTCGTCATCGGCAACGCCTTCGAATATCTTCCGGATGACGACCTGTTTGGGGTTCTCGTGCAATACCCAGGATCTTGCGGTGCCGTACGCGACCTCAAGCCCGTCATTGAAAAAGTGCATGACATGAGAGCGCTTGCCGTGGTCGCTAGCGACTTGATGGCGCTTTGTCTTTTGAAACCACCGGGAGCGATGGGTGCCGATATCGTCATTGGTTCAGCGCAACGTTTCGGTGTGCCCATGGGATATGGCGGCCCACACGCCGCCTTTTTTGCCACGCGCAACGACTACCGACGCCAGACACCGGGGCGCATCATCGGCTACTCAATCGACAGCCAGGGCCGTCCGGCGTTGCGCATGGCACTGCAGACCCGCGAGCAGCATATCCGCCGCGAAAAGGCGACCTCTAACATCTGCACGTCGCAGGTCTTGCTCGCCGTCATGGCGGGTTTCTATGCGGTTTATCATGGGCCCGGCGGGCTCAGGCAGATCTCCGGAAAGATCCATCGCATGGCGCAGATCATGGCGAACGGTCTGGAAACACTTGGCGTTAAAGTCGTCCATCAGGCGTTTTTCGATACTGTTACCGTGCACGTTCCCGGCCAGGCAGGCCGAATTGCTGCGCGCGCCCGCGAACAGATGATTAACCTCCGGGTAGTTGATAACGATCATCTCGGCATATCCCTCGATGAAACTACTCGGCGGCAGAATCTCGCAACGCTTTGGAAAGTATTTGCCTCCAGTGCGTCGAATGTCCTCGAACTCGAAGAGTTGGACGGCGCCGTAGAAGAGAACATACCGGCCAACCTGCAACGCTCCGTGGATTATCTGGAGCATTCGGTATTCCATCGGTTTCACTCAGAAACGGAAATGATGCGCTACATGCGCAAACTCGTCGCCAAAGATATTGCGCTCAACCGCGCTATGATTCCGCTTGGATCCTGCACCATGAAGCTCAATCCGGCGTCCAGCATGATTCCTATCACCTGGCGCGAGTTTGCGCATATGCATCCCTTCGCACCACTCGACCAGGCGCAAGGTTACCAGCAACTATTCGAGGAACTCGAAAACATGCTCTGCGAAGCGACCGGATTTGATGCCCTCTCGTTGCAGCCCAACGCTGGCTCACAAGGCGAATATTCCGGCCTTTTGACCATCCGCAAGTATCTCGAATCTCAAGGACAAGGCGCGCGAGACGTTTGCCTGATCCCGGCCAGCGCGCATGGCACCAATCCGGCCAGCGCAATTATGGCGGGCATGCGGATTGTCGTTGTCGAATGTGACGAAACCGGCAACATTGATGTCGAAGACCTGAAATCGAAGGCAGCGGAGAACGGTGACAGTCTTGCCGCCTTTATGGTCACCTATCCGTCCACGCACGGTGTATTCGAGGAAGCCATCATCGAGATTTGCAAGATCGTCCACGAAAATGGTGGCCAAGTCTACATGGACGGTGCCAACATGAATGCCATGGTCGGCCTTGCCCGACCGGGCAAGTTCGGCCCAGACGTGGCACACCTGAATTTGCATAAGACTTTTGCCATTCCGCATGGCGGCGGTGGCCCAGGCGTCGGCCCGATCGGTGTTAAGGCACACTTGGCGCCTTACCTTCCTGACCACCCGCTTGTTGATGGCGTCAACCCAGCCGCCGGCGGTAATAAGACCATCGGCGCCGTTGCGTCAGCACCGTGGGGTTCCGCCTCGGTGCTGCCGATTTCATGGTCTTACATGTTCATGATGAAAGGTCATGGGCTTAGGCGCGCAACGGAGATCGCAATCCTCAATGCCAATTACATGGCCAAGCGCCTCGATCCGCACTATCCCGTCCTCTACACCGGCAAAAACGGTTTTGTGGCACACGAGTGCATCATCGACCTGCGTCCGATCAAGGAAAGCTCTGGCATCACCAACGAAGACGTGGCCAAGCGATTGATCGATTACGGCTTCCACGCGCCAACCATGTCCTTCCCTGTGGCAGACACCCTGATGATCGAGCCGACCGAGAGTGAATCGCTCTATGAGATCGACCGGCTCTGCAATGCGCTAATCCAAATCCGCAAAGAGATCGCCACCGTCGAGCGCGGCGAGGTCGACGCAGAGAACAACGTGCTGACCAATGCCCCGCATAGCCATCACATGCTGTTCGACATAAAATGGGACAAGCCCTACTCACGCGAGCTAGCGTTTTTTCCGATCCCGGAACTGCATGAGGACAAGTATTGGCCGCCGGTTGGCAGGATTGACAACGTCTACGGTGATCGCCATTTGGTCTGCACCTATCCGACGATCGCTAGCTACCGCGAAGCGACGGAGTAAGACCTGGCGCTGGGAGGGCTTCAGAAGACCGAGCTGGTCAATCGCCAAATTCAGCCGGGTGATGATGTCATCCCTACCATGTAAGCATTTGTTCGAATATTTCGAGAACGGGAGGTTTTGATGGCGCTCAAAAATGTAAAGGTGGTCTTGTTTGACACCTTCGGCACGGTGGCCGACTGGCGCGGCTCGATCACCCGCATGGGTGAGCGCCTAGCCCAGAAAAAGGGCATTGAGGGCGTTGATTGGGACGCTTTCGCGCGGGCCTGGCGGGCCGGCTACAAACCCGGCATGGCTCGCGTACAATCGGGTGAACGTCCCTGGACCTCGATCGACGTCATTCACCGCGAACGTCTGGAGGAAATCCTTGTCGATTTCCGCATTGCCAGCGCCTACAACGAAGATGAGAAAACCGATTTTAATCTTTTCTGGCACCGCCTCGACCCCTGGCCCGACAGCCTGCCCGGGCTCCTGCGGCTAAGACAGAAATACCTGATTGCACCCTTGTCGAATGGCAGCCTTATCTTGCTATCATCCATGGCTAAACGCGCCGGTATCCCCTGGGATTTTGTATTTTCATCAGATACATTCAAGGCCTTCAAACGCGATCCGGCGGTCTATCTTGGTGCCATCAATCTCTTGGGCCTAAATCCGAGCGAGGTCATGATGGCAGCGTCACACAACGATGACCTGAAAGCTGCTCGCTCCAACGGCATGGCAACGGCCTATATCAATCGGCCCTACGAATACGGACCCGACCAGACGAAAGACTTCGGGGCCGACGAAGACTGGGACGTGATCGCCGACACCATTATCGGCGTTGCAAATGAGATGGGGTGTTGAGGGACCGTTACAGCAATCACCCCTCGCCGTAAGGAAGATCTTCTTGCAAGCCATGGCGTTCGCACAATTTCTGTTGCGCGGCTTCGGTGAAGGCGGTGAGGATGATGACCATCTTGTCCATCAAGATCTCTGTCAAATCCTTGAGCACGCGGGCCAGAGCCAAATCTGATAGGATCCACTCGTTTTCGAGGATATTATCGACCTGCGCTAGATTGCGGTGGATTAATTCCCTGAGCTCGGGGTCGTGAGCATCAATCTCCTCTATACCTTTGATAAATTTCCCGTAAATCCCAAGCGCCGCACCGTCAGCATCGCGGTGCACAAAAAGCATGGCCGGCCCGTGCTCACGGAACTTGCCATGAGTTTAAAGGACCGTACTGGCTATCGGTATAGCCGATGCGTGTCAGGATGCGTTTTAGCGTTTCTTTCACTTTTTCGGACTACTGTGACATCGGTTGTGTCTGTCATTGCCGGGGAAGAAAGATGATCCGTAATCCGAAATCTTATGCCGCCGCCTTCGCAATTATTCTCACCGCCTTTCTTTCGCCGGCATTGCACGCTGGCTCACCAGCTCCCGCCTGGTTTGCTTTGCTCGACATGGATGCCAGCGGCGCCATAACTCTGGTTGAGCTGCACCGCGCGCGCTGGAAACGCTTCGCCAGGCGTGATGTTGACCAAGATGGGTATCTGGATCGCGCCGAGATCGCCGCCAGCGGCACATGGCTCAAGCATTTCGGCTGGTACGACGACAGCCGCGACAACCGCATTTCCATTGCCGAGTTCGAAGCGAAGGGGCGCGAACGTTTCGTAATCATGGACCTCAACGCCGACGGTCGGGTGACGCTTAAAGAACTTCAAACCCTGTCCAAGGCACAGTCTTCCTCGAACGGCACTGCGAGCGCCGGATGACGCGCCGGTGCAGATTGTTCAGCTACAACATTCAGTTCGGCACTAGCAAAGACGGCTGAGTTGAATTATCCCGCGTCACCAGTGTAAACGGTGAAGCTGACATCATCGTTTTGTAGGAACTCAAACGCCATTGCTCCGCGACTGGTAATACGGGCCAATTGGCTGAATTCTTCAAGTTGTTCGCGAGTCATTTCTGAATTTACGGCGCCAGCATTGATCTTCACGCCGCCGTAGCGGAAGCTCAAGGTCCGTGGCGTTAGCTCGGCAACGTGCTGCTTAGTCGTTGGCCAATCCAATCGCCTCGAAACATAGGACGGCCGAAGCCCCGCTGCCTCCGATACCTCTGATACCTCTGATACCAGCACCTACAGTATTATCGGGTGATTTCAACTTGGCGCCACGAGTTGCCGCATACTAACTTCTTGTCTGCGAGAGAAACGGAAAATACGACCGCCTGACCACTACCCCTTTGTATTCGACGCCCGGACTACTTGCCACCACTCGCTTCGCATCGACTATGCTTTCTTGACGCCCGATCTCGCGAACTTGGTTTCAGGTGTCTCAGTGAGCACCGATGCTCAGGGCTCAAACCACCAACCGAGCGCCCTTGAGCTCGAGCCATAAAAATTGCCGGGCCTATTTATTAGACCCGGCGAAGTTTCTGTTTAAGGAAAGATCCTCAAGAACCTTGAAAATAGAGGCACGCTATCGACGTGTCGCCAGCATGGCGTCGGCCGCCTTCATCACCTTGGCGTTCATCTCGTAGGCGCGGTTGGCGCGCACCAGTGCGGAAACCTCGTCGATGGCATTTACGTTCGAACTTTCAACGAAACCTTGGAGAATAGCACCCGCGCCATTACCGCCTGGCGTCACCGTGGCCGCCCCGCCGGAGCGCTCAGTAGCGACAAACATGTTGTCACCGAGCGCTTTCAATCCGCCCGGATTGGGGAACATAGCCAGTAACAATCCGCCAACATTAGCCGTCGTGCCGTCACCTTGCGTCACCTGAATTTCGCCGGACGAGTTAATGGTGATGTCGGTCGCCCCGGCGGGTATAGAAATACCTGGTTGCACAGGGAAACCATCGTGAGTGACCAATTGCCCGGATCCATCGAGTTGAAAGGTGCCGTCGCGGGTATAGGCAATATCGCCGTTGGGCAGTTGAATCTGAAAATAACCCACGCCTTGGATAGCCATGTCGAAGGTATTGGTTGTTGATTTCAACGCGCCTTGCTCATGCACTCGATACACGGCGCCGACCTTGACGCCAAGGCCCGAATGCACGCCCGAAGGCACAACTTCGCCGGGTTGTGAGCCAGTCGAGACACGCCGCTGGATGTGACGGTAAAGGAGATCGTTGAACTCCGTCCGCCGGCGCTGATAGCCAGTCGTATTCATGTTAGCTAGGTTGTTGGCCACCACCTCGGTTCGGTGCTGCTGGGCGACCATCCCCGAAGCGGCAATTGATAACGCTTTCATTTTCCCGTTCCTTTTTATAGATCCCGGGTTTTGGCAAGCCGCAACCCATCACCTTTACTCTTAGAAGCACACCGCATGCCAAAATATTAATTGTGTCGTTTCAGTATGTTAATAGATGTACGAGGCGAAAAAATCTCAGTATAGGGAACCTCTGGGTAGGTTTTGCCGGGTCAATCCGAGCAATTCCTTATATTTGCAGCGAAAAACAGGGGGCTCCATGCTTACACAATAAAATTCCGCAACCGGCGCACAACTTTCACAAAAATTCTGCCATAGCGCAGCCATCAAGGATGCGGGGCGCTGGCTGCACGTCTCTGGTCAAGCCGGGCTTCTCTCGAATGACTTCCTTGCCGGAGAGGCCGAAGCGCAGATAGAGCAATGCTGGACCAACGTACTGGCCAACCTGGAGGATGCCGACATTAACCATAACAATCTTGTCAAGGTCACCAAATACGTCACCGACGCGGCCCTCGCACTACTCTAACGCGAGGTCCGTGATCGCATTCTGTGATGGCTATGAGTACGCCTCAAAGCTGGTTGTAATCAGCGCTCTGGTCAACCCGAATTTCATTGTCAAAATTGAACCCGTAGCGGCTGGATAAAACCAGATTATATCCCGTTTAATCGCGTCATACCATGTCGATGTTCATCTCTTAGAACTAAAACAAATTTTGTGGTACCTAAACGCATGTGATCTATTATCCCCGTTATATTCTAGGCAAGTTAGTCTTTCGAATTCCTCACTCGACGGCATGAACTCGGAGGTCTTAAACTAACTCACCCAAGACGCCGGTATATTTTTCCTCATGCCGTGTCTCGGCTATGAAGGTAAAGCTTGATTTGTAGTTCGCACCAGCATACCAAAATCTCTTAACAACTCCGAACTACTTAATGGGGACAGTTCAGCCCTGCCGCCCTTCACGCCACCACACCACCATGATCACAGCCAGCAAGAGCGCTATCAATGCCAACGGCGGCAGCAGTGGTGTTTGCGTCACGCCGATAACGACGTAGGCGCGGTTCTTTATCATGCCAAACCAGCCCTTGCCGGCGCGGTCCCTGTCAGCACGAACCATGCGAATATCCGGCAGGCCGTCACTGATCCACCGGAGCCTACCGCCCGTGTGTTTAGCCAGTGGACTAAGAGCATGCTCCGTGGTGCGAAGATCGGCAAACTCGACCGGGTTGATGGCGCCAGAAGCCGCCAGCGCCTCGCGCCGGCCGTCATTAATGCGGTAAAGACCGATAGCTTCGACCGGAACCTCAAGCCGCACCAATCCATGTCGATCGGCTTTCACAACGTGCTTAGTCTTACTGCCATCGGGGTTAGAGATGGTGATTTCACCGGGCGCTTCGGTCAGCGAGCGACGCTGGATAATCAGCTTATCCCCTTGCACCTCGGCGCGTAGGGTTTCTTCCTCCAGGTCTGGCTCCTTCATTAGCCAGTGGGCGGAACGGCGGAGCAATTCCGCATATGGCCCACCACCCTCATAACCCCGTGCCCAGAGCCAGATATGGTCGCTCAGCATAGCAACGACGCGCCCTTCGCCGTAACGGTTTAATACCAGAAGAGGCCTTGAAGACGCGCCCTGCATCAACGTATGGCCGGCACGTGCCGCCGTCTCGATCTGGCGGAACCATCGTCCCCACTTGGGCCGCGCCACCGAGCCATCACGGCCAACGATGCCTTGTCCCGGCAGATTTCCGGTCACCGGATGGCGCCGCCCAACCTTGGTAACCATCGGCAGGAACCCGGCTTTCAACACTTCACCCGTGGGCACGACAGGCAATACCCGGCCCAACGGCGTATTGAAGAGGCTCCGATCACCCGCATATTCCGGCCCGACAGAAAGCATCAAAGCACCCCCACCCTTCACGTAATCATCGATATTACGAAAATACGAAGGTGGCAACACGTCGCGCACGACGTAACGGTCGAACACCACCAAATCGAATTCCTTTAGCTTCAACTCGAACAGTTCGTGAGTCGGAAAGGCAATCAGCGAGAGTTCCTTCAAGGGTGTGAAATCGTCTTTCTCGGGCGGACGCAGAATCGTGAAATGCACCAGATCGACGGCCGGATCGGCCTTTAAAAGGTTACGCCATGTGCGCTCGCCGGCATGCGGCTGCCCCGACACCAGCAGCACACGGAGCCGGTCGCGCACGCCGTTGATGGTGACCAGCGTCTTGTTGTTAACCTTCGAAAGCTCCCCTTCGACCGGCGCCACTTCAAGCGTCAGCACCGTCGGCCCAGCATGGGTCAGCGGCACCTTGAAGCTGCCGGCTCGTCCGATGGGGGTTTGCGCGGCGCTCAGAGCCTTATCGTCCTGGCGCAGCGTGACGTGCGCTAAATCACCAAGGGTGTCGCGCACCTTGGCTCCGGCGCGTTCCTCGATCCGGTAGCGGATCACGGCATCCTTGCCGACCAGCCCATAGGCCGGGGCCTGTTCGACAACAATGCGCCGGTCCTTTTCATCTCGATCTCCGCTCAAAAGCACATGCACGGGCGCAGCCTTGGAGAATTCTTCGGCAATATCGCCAGACACGTCGTGCACCTGTCCATCACTGACGACAACAACGCCTGACAAACGTCCCGCAGGAACACCCCTTAGGGCATGGCGAAGGCCCCGCATGACCAGTGTACCCTCGCCATCGGAACTGGTTGCAGGACCCGAAACGGTATCGCGCACCGTCGCAACTCGCAGCTCTGTCTCGGGAAAACGCTTCAGTTGATCATGAAGATGCGCCACGGCCTTACTCGTCCGGGCCCGACGCTCACCGATGGATTGGCTCGCGGTGCGATCAACGAGAGCAAGCACCACGTCGGATTGTGGTTCTCTATCTTCACGGACCAATCTTGGATCAAGCAGCGCCGCAATTATGACAAAGGCGGCAAACAGGCGCCAAAGCGCGCCCGCACCACCGCGCGCAACACCAGTACCAGACAAACCGAGGCTGATGACCGCGAAAGTGACAATAACCGGCCAAGGCAGAAGCGGGGTCAGGGCCAGCTCACCCATCATTTCCCGAGCCTCCGGATAATCGCCGGCATGTGTACCTGATCAGCCTTATAGTTCCCAGTTAGCGTATACATGACCAGATTGATACCGAAGCGATAGGCCATCTCGCGCTGGCGCTCACCTCCGGGAACGACAGCAAACATCGGCCGCTGCTCCTCATCCATGGCCCAGGCCGCGGCCCAGTCATGGTTGCCGGCTATCACCGGCGAAACACCGTCATTGACCCGTTCGCCGGCTTTCTCAACCCAAAGTGAACCTCCGGTCCAGCGTCCCGGAAATTCACGCAACAGGTAGAACGACCGCGTTAGCACGTGGTTGGTATCAACCGGCACCAAGGGCGGCAGGGACAACTGCCGGGCCAACTGGCTGAAATCGCCGCCGCTATCCCCTGCCTGGTCACGGGTATCGAACAGGATGGTGCCACCGTTCATCAAATAGGCCCGGACGCGCTTTGCCGCCTCTTCGTTGACGCCGGCACCGCCGACCACCGGCCAATAAAGCAGTGGGAAGAAGGCTAATTCACCGACCGCCGGATCAACCCCTTGCGGCGGTCCTAATTCCGCCGCAGTGCGCCGCCAAAGTACGGTATTGAGGCCAGCCAGACCAACGCGGCTAACTTCATCGACTCGGTCGTCACCGGTGAGGACATAGGCCATCCGGGTTTGCAGACTGTTGGCCAGCGCATAGACGTCATGGTTCTGGGCAAAGGCGCTTACCGGCACCAACATGATAGCCAAGATGGCTGCCACCCGGCGAAACCTATAAAGTCCCCGCATTCGAAAACTGGCAAACGTATCGACGAGAAACAGAAATACCGCAAAAGTTAATAACCATGGCCTGAGATCCTGCGCGCCGGCACCGGAATATTCATGGCGCTGCACGCCCGGCGGCAGCTCGCCGAGCGCCTTGATGTTACCAAATCCCGCACTTAGGTTGAGCGCGCGACGAAAGTGATTGTCGCCGTAAAAGCCGGGTGGGTGCTGAGGGCTGACTTTACCGGCATTCAGGTCCGCTGCCGTGATCGGCATCGCACCGCCCGGCGGGTCACCGAGGCGCCCGAAGGCGTCCAAGCTGGCCACCGGCCCCACGGTCGCAGCACCGCCGCCGGCCACGCCTTGCGACAAATCAACCAAGCGACGCAGCATCTCGACAAACACGCCAGAAAACGAAAGATCCGCCCAGCTACCGTCCGCCGTGGTATGAACCAACACCAGCCAGCCATCGCCGCGTCGCTCGGCAGTAACAAGCGGCGTTCCGTCACTCAACTGCGCCCAGGTCTTCTCGGCAAGATCGAGGGACGGCTCAGCCAAAACCTGGCGCCCAACATGCACGTCCTTCGGCACCGCTAAACCGTGAAATGGGCTGGTCTCCGGCAACGGCGCCATCGTTTCAGGCTTTCGCCACGAAAGCGCCCCGCCGATCACCCGGTTGCCACGGCGCAAACGAACCGGCAACAACTCGTCCATGATGCCCGCATCACGCGCCAGGTTCGGCCCCGCGAAGCGCACCAAGATGCCGCCATTGTCGAGCCACGCCTTGAGCGGCGCCTGATCAGTGGGTGCTGGAACCTCGCCATCAGCCATCACCATCACCGCCAAGGGACGCTGTAACAGGTCTGCAATTTTGCCGGAACGCACCTCGGAAAAGGGTGCCAGTGCCTGACGCAGATAGTGTCTGGCATCGAGTAACGGCTGGTCGATGTCGCTGCCCTGTTTGACCAGTGCCACGGGCCGGCGGCGCCAACGCTCGTCGACCAAGACCACGGCGCCAGCCGATTCCAATCCCGCGATCTCAAGTCGCACCAGGCGGTTTCGTATTTCTGAGGGCAAGTCGAGAGCAGCATGAGCACGGTTTTCACCTTGCGCAAAAACCATGGGGACACGCGCCAATGCCTGACCCTGGGCATCAAGGGCTCTCACCGCCAACCCACGTGCCGGCGCGCTGGCCGGCTCCACTTCCGGACGGTCAGCACGCAGACGCAATCCCTGCCCTTCGTTTTCCGGTGGGCGCAAAAGGATCGGCAAACGGTCCACCGTTTCCGCCACAACTGTTACCGACCCTAGCCGCCGCAGCCGCCTGGTCATCGTCGACATTGATGCGTTCTTGCCAGTCATATCGACCTCTAATCCATTCGACAACCACACCACATCGCCTGGCCGGCGTTCGATCCGGTCAGCCCATTCGAGCAAGCGTTCCACCGCCGTACCAGGTTCCGCACGCCAAGGTTTGGGCACCAGTCCTTCGGCAATGCGCCTCGCATCAGCTGGCGCCATCAATTGCACCGGAAGGGCTTTCGCACCCCCCGGCGGCGGTGCCGTGCGCGTCAGCGCAACGCTCCGGCCATTTCGCTCGGCATGGTCGATAAGATTCATCAATGCCGTACGCCGTGTCTGCCAGCGCCCTGCTGATGCCCAATCGTCATCAATGATCAAATACAATGGCCCGTCGCCGAAAAGTCTCGTTTCGGCATTAATCAGCGGATGTGCCACGGCCGCGACGAACGCCATCGCCATCAACAGGCGTAATGCCAAGAGCCACAGCGGGATCCGAGCCGGGCTTTCCTTGCGGCCAATCAGTCGACGTAATAACTCCAATGGCGGAAACACTATACGCGTCGGCACCGGTGGGCGCAGCCGAAGCAACCACCAGATCAACGGCAACGACACCAGACCAACAAGAGCCCAAGGCGCGGCAATCGAGAAGATGCCAAAACTCAGCACAGGCTCATCCGATCATTGTTTCCGACAGTTGCAGATAGAGCGCCATCAGCGGTGGTTCCGGTGAATGATCAGTGTGATGGAAGGCGAAGCTCCAGCCGACACGCGAGGCCAAAGATTGCAACCCGTCGCGGTGGTGGGCCAATTCATCCTGATAGGCATCGCGCAATGACGCCACGTTCGGAATCAAGACTTCCCCTTCGGCTTCCGGCCCTTCGAACATTACCCGGCCAACATAGGGCAGTCGTTCTTCCGCCGGGTCGAGAACCTGTATCAAATGCCCGCGCACGCCGCGCGCAGCATAGGCATCGACCACGGCCTTGATCTCATCCAACGCCGAAAGAAAGTCGCCAATCATCACCACCCGCGCGTATCTCGGCAGCAAATCGACCCCGGGCAGACTACCCAGCGGGATGATATCGCTCTGCATCATGGACCATAATCTGTGCATGACGGCGCGACCGGACGCCGGGAACATACCAGTCTGCAGCAACGCCGTGCGCTCACCGCCACGTACCAACAACGACGCCAAAGCAAGCAACAACAAATCGGCGCGCTGGAGTTTGGTTCCCAAGCCAGGCCGAGAGCAGAAATCCATGGATGGCGAACCGTCCCGCCAGAGCCAGACGCTTTGCGCCGCCTCCCATTCGATCTCGCGCACGTACAAAGGGTCGGAGCGGGCTGAACGGCGCCAGTCAACTTGCTGCACCGGGTCACCAAATTCAAAGCGTCGAAACTGCCAAAACGTTTCTCCTTGGCCAACACGCCTGCGCCCATGCACGCCCTGCGAGACCGTCGAAGCGACACGCTCCGCAGCCACAAGAAGGGGCGGCAAAACCGCGCCGAGCGCTTCTGCCCGGTGGTGGGTGTCCTCGTTGGAAGCTTTGGCTGGCCAGACCGCAGACATCGTAGTTAAGCGATCCTGGCGCACAGTTGATCGATGACCGATCCTAGCGTTACGCCCTCGGCGCGCGCGGCAAAGGTCAGCGCCATGCGGTGACGCAACACCGGATGAGCCAGGGCCAGTACATCGTCGATACTAGGTGATAAGCGTCCTTCGATCACGGCGCGTGCACGCACCGCCAACATCAAGGCCTGGCTGGCGCGCGGTCCCGGCCCCCATGAGACATGCTCTACCACAGCATCAATGTCGGACGTCTCGGGCCGTCCCGCCCGCACCAAGGTAAGGATCGCATCGGCAACACTTTCGCCAACGGGAATCCGGCGCACCAGACGCTGCCCATCAATCAGGGACCCCGCATCCATCACCTGTTCAGGGTTCTCGGTATCAACGCCCGTGGTCTTGATCAGAATGTCGCGCTCGGCAGCCAGGTCAGGATAGCTGACGTCCACCTGCATCAGAAAACGGTCAAGCTGCGCTTCCGGCAGCGGATAGGTGCCTTCCTGCTCGAGTGGGTTCTGAGTGGCGAGCACATGAAACGGGCTCGGCAGTTCGTGGTACTCTCCGGCCACGGAGACGCAGTGCTCCTGCATGGCTTGCAACAGGGCCGATTGAGTGCGCGGGCTGGCGCGATTGATTTCATCAGCCATAAGCAGCTGACAGAACACGGGGCCCTTGATGAAGCGGAACGAACGCCGGCCGCTATCCGATTCTTCCAGGACCTCGGAGCCAAGAATATCCGCCGGCATAAGATCGGGCGTGAACTGCACGCGCGAGCTATCGATCCCGAACACGGAACCGAGCGTTTCCACCATACGCGTCTTGCCGAGCCCCGGCACGCCGATCAACAACAGATGCCCACCGGCCAGCAGGGTAATCAGGGTTTCTTCAATGACTTCTTCCTGGCCGAATATGAATCGCCCAATCGTGCTCCGGGCCTTAGCCAGGTCTTGTCCGAGTCTGTCGAGAGATTTGATCAACGCCTCGGAATTGATTACCTCTTCAGTTGCTTTATTCTTACTCTGGGTCTGGGCGCTTGCGCTCACGTTACGTTCTCCTGAATAGAAACGGCATGTTGTGGATTCGTATAACATGATTATGGACAAAAATGAGGCGGACATCAGTAAATTCTCACAAGGCGCCACCATTGATGGGCCGGCACCAGTGGGGATCAATACCACGCAACGCCAAGTTATTTTCAATGATATCGGCATGCGCATTGATCGAAACGGAGTGTGGTACTATCAAGGCTCTCCGATCAACCGCCTGAAACTGCAGAAACTGTTCGCATCCGTGATGCGGCGCGACGATACCGGAGCATACTGGTTGATTACACCAGATGAAATCGTGCCGGTGACGGTCGATGCCGCACCTTTCATAGCCGTCGAAATGCATGCCACGGGAGAGTATCAAAATCAGGTGGTTCGGTTCCGCACCAACATCGAAACTTCTATCTCCGCCGGTGAAGATCATCCGCTGCGCGTCGAAACCGATCCTGAAACCGGCGAGCCCTGCCCATATATCGCTCTCAATGACGGACTAGAAGCGAAGCTCAATCGGCCGACCTTTTACGATTTGGTGGCGTTGGGCGTTGAAGAAAAGGTCGAACAGGCGCAAATATTTGGGGTGTGGAGCGGCGGCGTCTTCCATAAACTTGGCGACGCCGTCGAATGCAACCAAGCGGGCCCGGGTTAAGAATTGCAAACAGACTGGATCATCAAAACTTTTCAGGCCCGCAGCGACCGGAGCATAGGCCACGGCGACCACGACCTCAATCCCGGCATAACTCCACCAGAAGTCTTGACCCCGGCAGCGGTGCTGATTCCCGTGGTAGCACGTGGGGACGGCGTGACCATGCTGCTGACCCAGCGCACCAATGATTTGGCGCATCACCCTGGACAGATCAGCTTTCCGGGCGGCCATGTCGAACGGGGCGACATCACGCCCGAGGAAACGGCACTTCGCGAAACGGAAGAGGAGGTCGGCATTCATCGTCGCCACATCAAGATCATCGGCCGGCTTGCCGATTACTGGACGCGCACCGGTTTTTCCGTAGTGCCGGTCGTTGGCGTCGTGACGCCGCCCTTTGATGTCAAACCCGACCCGAGCGAAGTTGCCGAAGTATTCGAGGTACCGTTCGATTTTCTCATGGATCCGAAAAACCACGAGCGCCACAGCCGCGAGTATCAAGGCACGACGAGACATTTCTATGCCATGCCGTACAACGAATTTTACATCTGGGGCGCGACCGCCGGTATGCTAGTCGATCTCTATAATGTTTTGGTGGGCGAATGACACGGGTTCTACTGCAATATCTGTTGCCGCTATTGGGGCCTTTGGCGATCTATCTGATTTATATGACGTTCGTCCGGCGCAAGGCGGCCAAAAAGGGCGAGGAGATGCCGGCCATCGAGCGCGCCCGTATGTTCTGGTCAATCATTATCGGCTGCTTTCTGATGTTCGCTGCTCTTACGACCTTGGCTTTGACGTCAGGCGAACAGCCGGGAAGCGGCGATTACCAGGCACCGCGGATGGAAGACGGGCACATCGTCGCGCCCAAGTTCAAATAGGCGCAAGCCGACAAACCGCATAAACTAACGACATGATTACCTTACACGCCAGCAATGAGCCACAGGGTCAATTGGGGCCGCAGCCCTGGCTGAGAGCGGCTCCAACCCTGACCGTTATCGAGGCGCTCCAGGCCAATGGCGCGGAGGTACGTTTCGTTGGTGGATGCGTGCGTGACGCGCTGGCCAAGCACCCCGTGAAGGACATCGACCTCGCGACACAGACCGAACCGGACACAGTCATCAAACTGCTTGAGCGGGCAGGCATTAAGGCGGTGCCAACTGGCATCACGCACGGAACGGTTACCGCTGTTTCTGGCGAGCGTTCCTTTCAGATCACTACGCTGCGCCGCGACGAAAAAACCGACGGCCGCCACGCCAAGATAGCTTTCACCGATGATTGGGTCGCGGATGCCGAGCGGCGCGACTTTACCATCAACGCCATGAGTGCAGACCCGAAAGGTCGGGTCTATGACTACAACGACGGTATTTCCGACCTGGCGCAGGGCAAGGTTCGCTTCATCGGCCACGCGGAAACACGCATTGACGAGGATTATCTTAGGATTCTGAGGTTTTTTCGGTTTCACGGCGGCTACGGCCGGCTGCCCCTCGACCGCGAAGCCCTGGCTGCGTGCCGTTTACGAGTCGAAAAGCTGACCGAACTTTCCACCGAACGGGTCCGCGCTGAACTATTGAAAATCCTGATGGTGCCGGACCCGGCTGAAATCCTAATCCACATGCGCGGCATCGGCGCGCTCGACATTGTTCTACCCGAGGCGGGTGATGTAGCGAGGCTTCGCATGCTCAACTGGCTGGAGACGCGAGCCGTCAATATCGAAGGTGTGAATACAGATGCACTTCGCCATCTCGCTGCGCTCTTGGATCCGAGAAGAGCGGAGAACGCAGCAATCTCAGCCGCGGCACGATTAAAACTTTCGAATGCCGAACGCACCCGACTGACGGACCTGATGGTGCCAACCCTTGGGGTGTCGGCGGAGATGGACACAGAGCAGGAATCACGCGCCATGCGAAGAATGGGTGCGAACCAGACGCGCGATCTCGTGCTTTTGGCATGGGCCGGCGAGTTGACAGCATCGGCTCGGCTTCCACGTTCGCGCACTGATTCCTACATCGCATTTCTGAAACGCTGCGCGACATGGACGACACCAGAATTTCCCCTCACGGGCGCCGACTTGATAGCTTTGGGCATACCTGAGGGGCCCGAGATCGGCGACCTGCTGGACCGGATTGAAAACTGGTGGGAAAACGGTGGCTACAAGGCAGATCGGCAGCATTGTCTGAACCGCTTGCTCTGGGAGACAAAAAGAACCAAATGACGATCATAAAAACAGGCTTTGTTGGCGACAGATTTGTGCTAGGCGCCAATGACCAGACGCACCTGGGCTAGCCCGGTAGAATTTGCCGCGACAAGTATGCCACCAGGCATGACGTGACACTCTATAACCTAGGCATCCGTGCCAAGATGGCGCGCCGAATGCGAGCCACGCATCGGAGAGCCGCCGGTCGATAATACCCCCCAGCCGTTTCAATCAACTCCAGAAATCAGTTACCATTTCACCTCCGAACGCCCCGCCGAATTGCACAACGCCTACAAAATCCGGATTTTTCTGGAAAACTATTACCTGCCGAGTGATCTCGAAAACCAGATTAGCGATTTCGTAGATCACTTTGGGGATAGTTATAGCAAATCGTCCCTAGCTCGGAAATTTTGCAACAAGATTGCTGGATATTTTTTAGCCTAATTACTCGTTCTTGATAAAAGTAAACCCCTTGGCTCCAAAGCCTTTGGCACGTTTGACCGTATAGCCTTTTTATAGCTTACGTCACATGTACAGGAAGATGCGTGGGAGAAAGGGGCCCTTTCCAAACTTTAACGCAGCAGATGGGAACAAGTATGGAAATAATTGAACGACAATACGCACACAACAAAGTGGAAGAGTGGGCTGTAGAACTGGCTAGCTAGCTATTTGTTTTTTATTATAGAAAAGCCTTTAGCGCCTTTGCCTTTAGCACGTTTGATTGTGTAGCCTTTGTTACCAAGCTGTAGGCTCTTATCTTTGACGAGTGGTGCGAGTGCAGCCACTAGTTTGGCAGCAACGGCATCAACGGTTACAGCTTTTTTCTTTCTTGGCTGAGCATCACTCCAAATTTTGTATATTTTATTGGCTGCTGCTGAATTGCCTCCAACAGATTTGAGTATGGCTTGATATTTACGTTCTTGTCCTTTGGTACGTGGCATTACTTTTTCTCCTATCTGATAAATAGACACGGTATACACATTGCCAGCTAACGTTAGCACAATACCCATAACTGAATAATCAATAAAACCACAGCAAAATGGTATCGCTACAAATATGACCTCACACGGCTTCGCCGTTCACACGAGCGAGGCTTTTTTCAAGCCACAGTGCTGACCATCTGCCCGTTACATGACAACTAGCATATCCAACGCACGAAAACAGGGCCTCAAGGGCGCTTAGGCATCCGGGATGAACTTCGTGTTGACGCTGCTATCGCCGCTTGCGAGCAAGCCATCAGACTCTCGTAAAATGTAGTGAATTTCCAGTTTCATCTGGGAAGGGCTCATTACAAAGCGAAAGACATTGCTAAACAGGTCAGGTGGTACAGTAAGGCAGCGGAGTAAGCCGTATTTCCCAGTG
>CAYXUT010000007.1:0-6360 GCA_964468005.1 uncultured Magnetovibrio sp.
GCGGACCAAAAGCAGCGCACTGATAGTGAGTTATATGTCAACCAATGCGGCGGCTTAGCCATTTAAGCAGTCCCCGTGATAAGGGTCTTTAGTCCTTAATTTTATGACTCTCAAGAATTAAGAGTGGCCTTTTCAGCCGGGCCAGTGCGTCTGGTGTTATGCCGTGTGGCTTGACGGAAGCGCCTCCCGGTTGCATATGTGCGATCGGATCCTTTCTTTCCAGGCGTACGACAGAGAGACCATGGCACTGGCTGTAAAAATCTGCGGATTGACCCGCGAAACTGATGTCGATGCCGCCGTCGATGCCGGCGCTAATCTTGTTGGCTTCGTTTTCTTCCCGCCGTCGCCAAGGTCGATTTCCGTGGCGCGCGCCGCTGAACTGACCAAACGCGTGCCAAAGGACGTCATCAAAGTGGCGCTCAGTGTCGATGCTGATGATGCGTTGTTGGCGGATATTACGGCGAATGCCGGCATCGATATGATGCAATTCCACGGTTCCGAACCGCCTCAGCGTGTGGCCGAGGCCCGCGCGCGCTACGGCCTGCCGATGATGAAGGCGCTCGCCATTGCCGGCGCTGAGGATGTGGACCGTGCGCGCCGGTACGAAGCGGTAGCGGATTGGCTGATGTTTGACGCCAAGCCACCCAGGAGCGCAACACGGCCGGGTGGCAATGCTCTGGCCTTTGATTGGCAATTGGTCGCCGGTGAAAGCTGGGAGAAACCCTGGCTGCTGGCCGGCGGGCTGACGCCCGAAAACGTTCGTGAAGCCGTCCGAGTTAGTGGAGCGGCAGCACTCGATGTCTCGTCCGGCGTCGAAGATGAACCGGGCATCAAGAACGCTGGTAAAATCCGCCAATTCATTGTCATGGCGAAGGGCCTTGAGGCTTGAAAAAGCTTGCAATCCTGCGCTTCATGGCGGTTTATAGCGTCTCTTTCGAACGGATGGGCAGAGCATGAGCAAACCGAACACTTTCCGTGCCGGCGTCGATGAGAACGGCCATTTCGGTATCTATGGCGGGCGTTATGTCGCCGAGACTCTGATGCCGCTGATTTTGGCCGTCGAGCAGGCCTATACTGAAGCCCGCGCCGATGACGAGTTCTGGGCCGAGTTTCGGTATCTAATGAAGCATTACGTCGGCCGTCCAAGCCCGCTCTATTTTGCCGAGCGACTGACTGCGCATTTCGGCGGCGCTAAGATCTATTTTAAGCGCGACGAGCTCAACCACACCGGCGCACACAAGATCAACAACACCATAGGCCAAATCTTACTGGCCAAGCGCATGGGCAAGACCCGCATCATTGCCGAGACTGGCGCTGGCCAGCATGGCGTTGCGGCGGCCACCGTGTGCGCCCTGTTTGGTCTCCCTTGCATTGTCTACATGGGTGAAACCGATGTTGAGCGTCAGGCGCCCAACGTCTTTCGTATGAAACTCCTGGGTGCTGAGGTGCGGTCCGTGACGTCGGGTACCGGTACCCTGAAAGACGCCATGAATGAAGCGCTGCGCGATTGGGTCGCCAACGTCGAAGATACGTTTTACATCATCGGCACTGTTGCCGGCCCGCACCCCTACCCGACGCTGGTGCGTGATTTCCAATGCGTCATAGGCGAAGAGGTGTACGAACAGATGAACGAGGCCGAGGGCCGCTTGCCCGATGTCCTGGTTGCGTGCTTGGGCGGCGGTTCAAATGCAATGGGCCTGTTTCACCCGTTCCTGGACGAGGAAAGCGTTCGCATCATCGGTGTCGAGGCCGCCGGCCACGGTGTTGAGACGGGTGAGCATTGCGCGTCGCTGACCGGCGGGCGCCCGGGTGTGCTGCACGGCAATCGCACATATCTTCTGCAGACCGAAGAAGGACAGATCTTGGATGGCCATTCTATTTCCGCCGGCCTTGATTATCCTGGCATAGGACCCGAGCATTCTTGGCTCAAGGACGCCGGCCGGGTCGAGTATGTCTCTGTTACCGACAACGAAGCGCTTGAGGCATTCCAGTTGTGTACGAGAAAGGAAGGTATCATCCCAGCGCTTGAGCCGAGCCACGCATTGGCACATGTTGCCAAGGTGGCGCCGGACATGGTTCCCGATACTCTTTTGGTCATGAATATGTGCGGGCGTGGTGACAAGGATATCTTTAGTGTGGCCAAGCACCTCGGCGTGGAGATGACAGAAGAATGAGCACTCGTATCGAACGCCAATTTCAGGCTCTGAAAGACGAAGGTCGGGCCGGCCTCGTCACGTTTTTGACTGCCGGTGACCCCGATGCTGAGATGTCTCTTGAAATCCTTAAAGGATTGCCGGAAGCCGGCGCCGACCTCATCGAGATCGGCGTGCCCTTTTCCGATCCGATGGCCGATGGCCCAGCCATTCAGGCGTCTTCGCTACGCGCCATCAAGGCCGGCATGACGTTGGCAAAGGTCTTGGACGGCGTGCGTAGTTTTCGCGAGAATGACAATGACACACCCATCGTCCTCATGGGTTACTACAACCCCATCTACATCTATGGCGTAGACAAATTCCTGATAGACGCCAAGCAAGCCGGTGTTGACGGCTTCATCGTCGTCGATCTGCCGCCGGAGGAAGAAGGAGAGTTCTGCATGCCGGCGTTGGAGGCCGGGCTCAATTTCATCTACTTGACGGCGCCAACCACCGATGACGCGCGGCTGCCACGTGTCGTTGAGCATGCGTCCGGGTTCGTCTATTTCGTCTCCATTACCGGTATTACCGGCACTAAGATGGCTGCAGCCTCCGAAGTGGCGAGCCATGTCGCGCGAATCAAGGACAGCACGGAACTCCCGGTTTGTGTTGGATTCGGTATCCGTACGCCCGACCAGGCAGCCGAAATCGCTCGCGTCGCCGATGGCGCTGTGGTTGGCTCAGCGCTGGTTGATATCGTTGCCGCCAATGCCGGCGCGGCTGATTTACCTGAAAAGGTTCTGAGCCTGGTCTCCGATCTTGCCCAAGGCGTGCGCTCGGCGCGTAAATAGGAAATAATGACGCCACCATGAATTGGCTCAAGAATTTTGTTCGCCCGAAACTTCGCGAACTGGTTGGCGGTCAGAGAGAGGTGCCAGAGAATCTCTGGCACAAGTGTACCGCCTGCGGCCAGATGATCTTCCACCGAGATCTGGAAAAGAACCTGCACGTTTGCCAGCACTGCGGCCATCACATGCGTCTAGGCGCCGACGCACGCTTGGACCTACTGTTCGACGAAGACAGTTACGAGACCATCGAGATTCCCGACGTCATCGCCGATCCGCTGAAGTTCAAGGACCTCAAGCGCTACGCTGACCGCCTCAAGGAGGCGCGCGCCAAGACCGGTATCAAGGATGCGCTCAAGGTGGCGTTCGGCACCATGGGTGGCAACGATACGGTAGTCGCGGTGCTCGATTTCGCCTTCATGGGGGGGTCTATGGGGTTGGCTGTCGGCGAGGGGCTTTTGATAGCGGCGCGTCAAGCTGTCAGCCGTCATGCGCCGTTGGTAGTCATTCCGTCTTCCGGGGGCGCGCGTATGCAGGAAGGCATCCACTCGCTGATGCAGATGGCTCGCTCTTCTATCGCCGTCGACGAGGTCAAGCAAGCGGGCCTTCCCTATATTGTGGTGCTCACTGACCCGACCACCGGTGGCGTCACAGCGTCGTTTGCCATGCTTGGCGATGTCGCGATTGCCGAGCCAGGCTCGGTGATAGGCTTCGCTGGCCGGCGTGTCATCGAACAAACGATTCGCGAGACCTTGCCTGAGGGTTTCCAATGCGCGGAGTATCTCTTGGAGCACGGCATGGTCGACATGGTGGTGCCGAGAAATGCGCTGCGCGATACTCTGGTCCGGGTCATCGACCTCTTGATGAATAAAGTGATTGATGTGCCCGACCCGCGGCCGGAACCGGCGCTCGAAGCGATGGTGCTCCAGCCGGAGGCTTCGCTAACCGGAGAGGCCGAGCAGATTGTTTTGCCGCCACTGCCTGACGTGGAGCTGCCGAAACCCGAGCCCAAGGCCTTGGATGAGGCGCAACCGGGATCGCCGACCATCGAACACGAGCCCGATAAGAAAAGTCCGTGACCCACCCTGGCAGTGACGCCGTGCTGGCGCGGCTCATGGAGTTGCACCCGAAATTCATCGATTTGTCGCTTGATAGGATTGAGGCACTGTTGGTGCGGCTCGGGAATCCGGAACGTCAATTGCCACCGGTCGTACACGTCGCCGGTACTAACGGTAAGGGTTCCGTCATAGCGATGATGCGTGCGGCATTGGAGGCTGCGGGAAAGCGGGTACATGTCTACACATCGCCGCACTTGGTGCGCTTCCACGAACGTATCCGCGTTGCCGGAAACTTGATTGATGATGATGAGCTGACTGGCCTTCTGGAAGAATGTGAGATGGCCAATGAAGGCCAGGCGATTACCTTTTTCGAGATTACTACGGTGGCGGCATTTCTGGCCTTTGCCAGGGAGGCGGCGGATATCGTTCTCTTGGAAACCGGTCTCGGCGGTAGGCTCGACGCGACCAATCTTATCGAGAAGCCGCGCCTAACCATGATCACGCCGGTCTTCATGGATCATCAGCAGTTCTTGGGCAATAGCCTGGCAGCCATTGCCAGGGAGAAAGCGGGTATCCTGAAGCCTGACGTACCTTGCATTCTGGCGCGGCAGATGCCTGACGCCCGCACCGCAATTATCGGAAGGGCGCACCAGGTGAAAGCATCAATGATTGAGCAAGGGCGAGACTGGTGGGTCGCTTTGCGCGGCACCGATCTGATCTATGATGACCTGAACGGCCGGAAGCTATTTCCACCGCCGGGGCTTATGGGCCCGCATCAGGTCGGGAACGCTGGCCTCGCTATTGCCGCGCTGAGCAGGCTTCGCGATATGCCGGTTGGGACCTCCCATATTGCCGCCGGCCTGACGAATGCCAACTGGCCGGCGAGACTGCAACGCTTGTTCTCGGGCCCGCTGGTGGATGGTTTGGCTGACGGGTGGGAGCTTTGGCTCGATGGTGGCCATAATCCAGCTGCCGGGGAAAGCGTAGCGTTGCATGCGCAGGCGGCCTGGACTGACAAGGAATTGCACCTGATCTGCGGCATGATGAATTCCAAGGCGGCAGGCGATTACCTCCAGCCTCTCGGAGCGCTTGCGGAAAGTCTACACGCGGTTCCTATTCCTGGAGAGGAAAACAGTTTCACCGCCGAGGAACTGGCCCGAGTGGCGGGTAAAGGTGCCATGCCAGTGCCCTCTGTCGCCGACGCTGTTGCTCGGATTGTCGCAGAAGATAAAGCGCCCGGCCGTATTCTGGTTTGCGGCTCCCTCTATCTTGCCGGTAACGTGCTGGCTGAGAACACTTGAACGAACAGGACCCGAGATCATGCAGGCCAATACTCGTCAGATCATTTTGAAGAGCCGCCCTGATGGGCCCGTGAAGGGCGAAAATTTCGAGACCAGGGAGGTGGCGGTGCCGGAACCCGAGGACGGCGATGTTTTGGTGCGGGTGATTTACATGTCCTTAGACCCCTATATGCGAGGTCGCATGGACGCGGCTAAATCCTATGCGGCTAACTTCGAAGTCGGCGAACCAATGATTGCACGCTCGGTCGGTGAGGTGGTGGTGTCAAGGAACAATGCCTATCACGCCGGTGATTTGGTGGTCGGTATGATGGACTGGAGCGACTATGCTGTTGTCCCGGGAGCCAAGGGTTTGAGAACCGCTGATCCCGAATTCGCCCCCTTACCCTATTACTTGGGCGCGCTCGGTATGCCTGGCATGACAGCCTGGATCGGCATGAAGGAGATCGGCAAGCCGAAGGAGGGTGAGACGTTGTTTGTCTCGGCCGCATCGGGTGCTGTTGGGCAGATCGCTGGACAAATGGGCCGTATGGCCGGCTGCCGCGTGGTCGGTTGTGCCGGAAGCGACGAAAAGGTCGCCTACCTGACCGGTGAGATCGGCTTCGATGCGGCTTTTAATCACCGCACTGAGGGCGATTACCTCGGCGCCTTGAAGCGCTGCTGCCCGACCGGCATTGACGTTAATTTCGAGAACGTCGGGGGCGCCATGCTGGAAGCTGTGATCGAACATGCCAACGATTATGCACGCTCAATCCAGTGCGGTGCCATCAGCCAGTACAATCTGGTTGAGGATAAGCGCTATGGCATTAAGAACCTCGAACACATCCACAGAAAGCGCATCCACATGGAAGGTTTTATAGTTACCGATCACTGGAAGCGTCTGGACGAATTCATGGTCGAGATGGGGAGCTGGCTAAAATGTGGTGCTATGACCTACAAGATCGATATCACCGAAGGGCTTGAGAATGCGCCAGCGGCTTTTATGGCAATGTTGGAGGGCGGCAACTTCGGTAAGCAAGTGGTCAAG
>CAYXUT010000007.1:6460-18020 GCA_964468005.1 uncultured Magnetovibrio sp.
TTGTTGAGGGAATGACGGGTTAAATTTCGGTTCTGATCTTCCTTTGATTATACCAGCGGTCAGGCAGCTGGTTGTATGGGATCGTGGGCACGATGGTGCATCGCCATTCGACAAAGCACTTCAAAGGCCTTGCGGGTTGCCCCCAGATTGGCAACGCCCTGGCCGGCAATATCGAAGGCTGTACCGTGCGCCGGCGTGGCCACCGGGATCGGCAGCCCGGCGGCAATAGTGACGCCGCGCTCGAATCCCATCAGTTTCATGGCGATCTGGCCCTGGTCGTGATACATTGTGACCACAGCGTCGAGCTGGCCATCACGGCCGCGCAGGAACACCGTGTCCGATGGCCAAGGGCCCGAGACGTCAATCTGCAATTCTTTCGCACGCTCGATTGCCGGAGCCAGGATGTCGATCTCCTCGGTGCCGAAATTGCCATTGTCGCCGGCATGGGGGTTGAGCGCCGCGAGGCCGATGCGCGGCCGCGCTAGACCGGCGGCCTTTAGGGTATTGTCAGCCAACCGGATGGCCTTGACGACGCCTTCCACATCGATCCCGGCGACCACGTCTTTCAAAGCGATATGACTGGTCACCCGTGTGGTGATCAGTTCATCGAGCATGTTGACTTCCGAATGATAACCGGTGAAGCCCAGATAGCGGGCGATATAACGGTGTTCGTCATCGGCGTCCATGCCGGCCAAATGAAGGGACGACTTGTTGAACGGTCCGAAAAGCACCGCGTCGGTAACGCCTGCTACTGTCAGATCGACCGCCTTATCGAGCCCACGCAGGGAGGCTCGGCCACCGGACTCGGTGACTTCCGCGATCCTGACCTCATCCGCTGCGATCGTTTGCATGGGGTAAAAAGCAAAGCCGTCGCCGTCCCACCAAGTTCCTAAATCGTCAGGGGTGACCTCGCGCATAGACCACGCCGTGCCAGCTTGCTCTTGACCGAGTTTGAAAACGTACTCGTCACCGACCAGCAATATGTCGGCACTTTCCGCGACATCCGGCTCGGCCAGCAGTTTGGCGATCAATTCCGGGCCGATGCCGGCCGGCTCTCCGTGAACGACGGCTAGGCAGGGTTTCATGCCTTTATGTCCTCTCTATCAATCTCAATCGTTTCAGTTTTTTATGCGCTAGGCACACCGGTTGCCTTAGCTTCGGCGACGAGATAATCACGACCGCTCAGCATGTCGTCCAAGGTGCCGAAGCCATTGGTGTAATGGCCGGTGTAGCCCATGCTCTCGATCCGTGTGAACACGGACCGGAAATCAATGCTACCATCGCCCGGATACATATGATGCTCTTTATCGCCAAGGTTATCCGCCACGCGGACTTCCCGCATGCGCTCGATCCCGAACGCATCAATAAAGCCATCGATCCCTTCCGGTACCAATGTCGCGTGGTTGATGGTGAAGGTCCAATTGATGTTGGGGGATTTCAGATTATCGAAGAAATATCTGCATTCTTCGAGCGTGTAGCCAAGATAATTCACCTCGGCGTCCTTTGGTTCGCGATTCATGTTCTCCAACAAGAGGTGAACGCCTTGCTCTTCGGCGTATTCCGATGCCCGCTGAAGCCGCTCGAGACCGGCTTGCTTGCGCTGCTCGTAGTCGGCAGTGAAATGGAAACCGGCATGCACGACGATCCATTCCGCATCCAGGCGTTTCGCCATATCGATATAAGCACGCAGGTACTGATCAGCAGCCTGGCGGAAGAAGTTGCTGTATTCCGCCATGTTGACGCCGGAAAGCGTATGCAGGCCCAAATGAATGCCGTTCGCTCGGCATAGATCCTTAACCGCCTCGCAGCGCGCGTCATCAAAGGTCTCCATGGCGTTTTCGCCACTATCGAGTTGGATATCGATGTAATGGACGTTGTTCTTGGCGGCCCACGCCAACCCATCTTCGAGTTTGGCCCGCCGACCGATATCGACACCGATGCGGTCCTTGAGATTTGAGCCCATTTTGTCCTCCTGGAGATATTGACCGTCGGCTGAAACCCTTGGATCAAGATTTGGCATACAATATGGATACGCGTCAACAACTTCGGTTTGGAGATTAATTTTGGTTAACTTCTATATCTCGAAAAATTTAAATATCTTACTGTTTTTACGTAATTTATACCCTGTCCATGGAAAAAGTTAAAAAGTTTGATCGCGGTAACGAAGAAAAATTATTGCATACCATTTTTAAAATAGAGTAAGAAAATAGTGTGCGAGTTGGAAACCCGGGATCCGGAAATGCCAGATCAGAGACAAAAAGCACCGACCTTCCGCGATCAATCGGTCAAGGGTAATAGGCAGATGGAAAATATCCGGCCGACCCCCGCCGACAATGTTGCAAACCTGCCGCTGACCAGCCAAGTGGCGACGGTGCTGCGGGATATGATCATTCAGGACGAACTAAAGCCTGGCGAGCGAATCCGCGAACGCCAACTATCGGAAAAACTCAAGGTGTCACGGACACCGCTGCGCGAAGCGATCAAGATTCTCGAGAGCGAAAAGCTGGTCGAAACACTGCCGAACCGGGGGGCTGTCGTGGCAGCGCCGGCGCCTGAACGAATTCATGAACTTTTGCAGGTTTTGGGCGCAATGGAGGCTCTGGGCGGCCGCTTGGCAGCGGAGAACGCCACGGAAGCCGAAATATCCGAGATTCGCGCCTTGCATTATGAAATGCTCGCTGCATTCCACCGTGGCGACAAGCTAAGCTATTTCAAGCTCAATCAACAAATCCATAAAAACATTATCCAGGCCAGCGGCAACGGCGCACTGATCGAAACGCACGCTCAGCTCAATGCGCGGGTTTACCGGTTTCGTTATCTGTCCAACCAGCGCAACGAGCTATGGCATGAAGCTATCGAGCAGCATGAACAGATCATTGGGGCCCTGGAAGCGCGGGATGGGGAGCTGCTGCAATCGCTACTCACGCGTCACCTTGACCAGACATGGGTGAAAGTTCAGGGAGTCAGCTAATGGATGGAGACACATACGACGAGGCGCTGGTTCCGACAAATTTGGCATACCAAATTTCGATTGACCGCGATTTCCACATCCCTCAATCTGTTAAAGGGATAAATGCACCAAATTGTAAAAACTAAACCTGCGTTAACCACTAAGGGAGGAAGCCATGACAAGCAAAGCAATTAACGCGTCGGTGAGGACATTGACCGCGATTACAGCGGGTCTCTGTGTAATGGCGCTATCCGGTACGGTCACCGAGGCGGCCGACAAACCGGCTATCGAAGTCATTACCCACGCCGGTGCCGGCGGCGGCACCGATGTCAACTCACGCATGATGATGATGCGCAGCCGGCGCGTTCTCAAACAGGATATGGTCGTCGTCAATAAGCGCGGCGGCGGTGGCGCGGCGGCCATGAACTACTTTATGACGCGGCCGGCTGATGGCAACAGCATCATGACCTTCACGGTCGGCCATGCCATCACCATGGCCATGGGGAAAACCAAGCTCAAGGTCGAGGACATGGCGCCGATCGCGCGTGGCACTAACGATCCGCAAATCCTCATGGTCAAATGCAAAACCAGCCCTTACAAAACCCCCGAGGATTTTGTTGCTGGCATGAAGAAGGGTGATAAGATCAAGTTCGGAGGTACCCATACTGGCACCATCGATCACATCACGGTGTATCTGTGGGCCAAGCGTCTGGGTGTGTCGATGCCGACGTACATTCCGTTCAAGGGCGGCGGAGAGTTGGCCACCCAACTGGTCGCCGGTTCGGTCGATGTCGGCACGTTGAACCTGTCGGAAGCGGCAGCACCTGTGGAAGCCGGCGACATCTGCCCGCTGGTGATTTTGGGTGAGCAAGGCATGGCGCCGATTCCTGCGGCCAAAACCGCCAAGTCCATGGGCATTGATCTCGTGCTCTCGACTACGCGCGGCTTCGTGACGCATGCCGGTACCGATAAAGGCCGAGTGGCTGAACTCGAAAAGGGTTTGGGCAAGGCCATGAAACATTCACTCTATCAGGCTTACTTGATGAATTCCGGTCTCGACGCGACCTCTCCGCAGCCTTCCGGCCCGTGGGGCAAACAGATCAAGGCGATGGTCGGTGAGTTTGGCCCAGCCCTTAAGGAAATGGGCTTAGTGAAGTAAACCTCATTCGGAATGAGAATACGGTGCTCCCCTCGGGGAGCACCGTATCAAATTGTCATGCGATTTCTTATTGTTCCCGGGGTCGTGGCGGCCTTCTCCGTCGCCGTGATTTCGGTCGCGCTGCAACTGGACGAATCACCGGAAATGATCGTCGGTCACAGTATGCAGCCTCGTGTTTTTCCGATCCTGCTGATGGTCATCAACCTGATCCTGGCAGGCTCATTGGCTGTCCAGTATTGGAAAGAGCGCCCCAAGGAGGTGCCGCGGGAAGGGATTCAGACCTGGGGGTCGGTGGCGCTGTTTGCCGTGTTCTATCCGCTAACGGTCTATGTTGACATGTTTATCGCCATCGCCGTCGTCATGTTTGCCATGTGCCTGTTATGGGGCGAACGGCGCATTCATGTGGCCGGTGCGATATCCCTGATCACGCCGACGGCCATTTTTTTCTTATTTGATTTTGTTCTGAAGGTGCGCTTCCCGCGCGGACTTCTGACCAACTGGTATTACGGATAATAGGAGCCCTGATGATTGAGGCGCTTCAAGCAATGGGATCGGTTATTTTTGACCCCTATCTCATTGTTCTCATTCTCCTAACAACAGTGATGGGAGTGATTATCGGTGTCCTCCCCGGTCTCGGGGCGACGACGGGGGCTGCTTTGCTCCTGCCCTTCACGCTGACCATGGAACCCGTGCACGCCATTGCCGTACTGTCTACGATCTACGTATCCGCAACCTTCGCCGGTTCGATCACTGCGATTTTGATCAACACACCCGGGACCTCGGCCGCCGCAGCTACGACCTTTGACGGTTACCCGCTCGCCCAACGCGGCGAAGCAGGCCGCGCCCTCGGAATCGCAGTGGTCTCGAGCACCATCGGCGGCGTCTTTTCGGTCATTGTGCTTTGCATCGCGGCACCGTTGCTCGCGCGTGTTGCCTATGAGTTCCGGCCGCCGGAGTATTTCGCGCTTGCCCTGTTTGGGCTTTCGATGTTGGCCTCCATCAGTGCCGGTGGCACGGTGAGGAACCTGATCGGTGGTGTTTTCGGTGTTTGGCTGGCAACCATCGGCGCAGAACCGACGACCGGCATCGAGCGGTTCATGTTCGGGAACTACGAGCTCTATGAAGGCCTCTCCTTCGTGCCCGTATTCATCGGCCTTTTCGCCATGTCGGAACTCCTGGTCCAGTCGAAACGGGTGAACCAGATTTACAACACCATCACCATGAAGGCCGTGAAGCTACCCACCAAGGACGACTACAAACGCATATGGAAAACCGTATTGCGCTCCTGTGGCATTGGCACGTTCATTGGCGTCTTGCCCGCCGAGGGGGCAACAGTGGCCTCCATGATCGGATATGCGGAAGCGCGGCGGTGGTCGAAAAACAAGGAAGAATTTGGCAAGGGCTCCATCGAAGGTATCGCAGGCGCCGAATCGGCCAATAACGCGGCAACCGGCGGTGCTATGGTGCCGACCATGGTGTTGGGCATCCCGGGCAGTGGTACCACGGCGGTGATCCTGGTCGGCCTGATGGTGCACGGATTGCGCCCCGGCCCTTACCTATTCACCGAACAGGTGGACAAGGTATATCAAATTTTCGGCGCCATGCTCCTGGCGAACGTGATCTTCATGGCCATGGGGCTTTATGCGGCAAAGCTGTTCGCGCGGATTTCACTGGTACCACTCACCATTCTCTGGCCGATCGTCTTCGCGCTCGCCACCATCGGCGCCTATGCGTTGAGCTCGTCGCTGCTCGATGTATGGATCGCCCTGATTTTCGGTGTCGTCGGTTTTCTCGCCAGACGCCATGGTTTCGCCGTCGCTCCCATCGCCGTTGGCCTGATCCTGGGTGAAATGGTCGAAACCAACTTCCAGAATTCACTCAAAATGTTCGAAGGCGATTGGTGGCAAATCCTGACCCAACCCTTGGCCGCGCTGTTCCTGTTTTTCGCCTTCCTGGGCCTGTTCAGTCCAACCATCGTTAAATGGTTCGGCCGGATCCGCTCGTAAGCCGCTTTGTGAGACTTGAAAGGCCTACCCATGGAAATCACGAAAGTCGAAGCACGGCGTTACAGCGGAGACACTAAGGCCGCTTACGTGGCGGAAATCGTCATCGTCACCGTTCATACGGATGTGGGCGTTTCGGGAAGCGGTTTCGCCAGTGCTCCACCTGGTGTCGGCGGTATTTTCCAGCAGTTGATCGAAAATGTGCTGGCGCGGCACATCGTTGGTGCCGATCCACGCCTGATTTCTGACTTGTGGGACCGTATGCACGATGAGGCCATTCCCCGTCGCGGTGGTGACGGGCTTGCCCGTTTCTGCATCGCCGCCATCGACATGGCACTATGGGATATCAAAGGCCAGGCTGCGGGCCTGCCGGTTTCGAAGTTGCTCGGCGGTCACCGTGAGCTGGTGCCGACCTATGCCAATTGCGCCCACCATTTACCCGCTGACGAACTGGCTGAACGGGCGGCCTCCTACGTCGCAGCTGGCCACAAGGCCCTGAAGATCCGCGGCACGCGCACCTTCGTAACGCCCGACGAGGCCACCGAACGGGTGCGCCAAGTTCGCGCGGCGATTGGACCCGACGTCCGTTTGATGGTCGACGTCAACGGCAGTTGGGATGTGGATACGGCAATCCAGCAATTGAAGAAGTGGGAACCCTATGACGTCTATTGGCTGGAAGAGCCGGTACCGCCGAGTGATATCCCAGGCTACGCGCGGGTGCGGGCCCGTGCCGGAGAGACCTACATCGTCGGTGGTGAACAACATGCCGGCCTCATGGAATTCCGCACGCTGATCGAACAAGGCAACGTCGATATCGTCCAGCCCAACGCCTTGATAACCGGTGGCATTACCGACTGGCTACGGGTCCATGCCTTTGCCACGGCCAAGGGCGTTCCTGTTTCGCCCTGGGATTTGCAGATGATCCACATCCATATGGCGGCGGCGCTACCCAATGTGAAATGGATCGAATACTTCATGGCCGACAACGCCCTGCTGGAATTCCAGAGCAAACTATTTGCCGCCCCCATCGCCCGGGAAGAAGTCACCGACGAGGGTGTGTTTTTACGCGCGCCACAGGAACCCGGCCTCGGTCTCGACTTGGATCCGGAAGTCGCCGGAAAATCATTGGTTCGAGACTGATATCTGGCCATTGCCGCAACGTCCATCTTAGGGACGGGGACGGTTATGCCTCGTCTGAACCAGCCTTGACAGATTCCAGGTTCGGCATGCGGTAACGGTCTTCCGGGTCGAGCCAGCCCTTGAAGTTGGGTTCGCGCTTTTCTGCGAAGGCGGCGCGGGATTCCATCAGATCGCCTTTGTCACCATGATCATGGAGAGCTGCAGCAAGACGGCTTAGGTCCGGGGCAACTTTCGGCCGCATCTGGCGCATCATGTAAACCGTATTGACCCGTGACGCCGGGGGCAGGGTGAGCAGATGCTCCGCCATCTCGTATGCGGTGGAGATCAAATCCTCCGGATCGACCAGCCGGTTGAGAAACCCGACTTCGTAAAGCCGTTCGGCGGCAAAGCGAAAGCCGAGCGCCATTTCCGTTGCGATATGATGGGGCAGCCCGGCCAGGTGACCATGATCGTAGCCGCCGAGCAGCCAGCGTTTCGCTTCGGAAACCTCGAACACTGCGCCCCGCACGGCGACGCGCAAATCGGTGCGTTCAACCATCATGAAGCCGCCTCCCATGGCGAACCCATTGATTGCAGCGATCACCGGCTTTTCCAACGTCCCGGTCATGAACGGGTCTTCGAGCACTGGCGCGCCGCTTCCCGGGGTGCCCCGTTCCAGCGATTCCTTCATATCTTCTCCGGCGCAGAAAGCGCGTCCCGTACCGGTAAGAACCGCGACCTCAAGATCGGCGTCCTCCTTGAAGGTGGCAAAAGCCTGAGCCATCTCCGCACGCAGCTCGGCGCCCAAGGCGTTCATCCGTTCCGGCCTGTTCAAACGGACTTGAAAAATCTGCCCCTGTCTTTCGGTTTCCACGAAAGCCATGTGTATCTCCCTGTTGCTTATCCACTCTATTCTTGATTTCGATGATTGGCGTGACCTACCCCGGGCTCAAACCACTCCGTCGGTCCGAAACTGTTCAATCTCCGCCTCGGAATAGCCGAGCCGGGTGAGTAACTCTTCCGTATGCTCACCAAGCCTGGGCGCTAGGCCGACTTGCGCTGGTGTTTCGGAAAACTTCCAAGGCGAGCCATGCACCTTCAGCGTCTTGTCGTATTCCGGATATTCGACCTCGGCAACGTAGCCATTGGCCACGGCATCCGGATCGTTGGACGCCTCGAGAAGCGTATTGATCGGCGCCGCGACGATATCCGCCTGGCACAGGGTTTCCACCCACTGCTCGCGATCGCCGCGGGCAAAACAGCCGTCGAGCGTCGATAGCATTTTCTCCCGCATGTCCTCGGAATCGACCACGACCCCGAGATCGCCAATACCAGCAGCCTCCAGCTCTTCGTAAAATCCAAGCGCCGTCATCGCCGTTTTCCATTGCCGGCCTCCCAGTTGAAAAACGAAGGGCTTTCCCTGCTTGTCCGAAAAGCCGACGCTCATGCCCGGTCGTTCAGCGCTGCCGGTGATCCGCACTTGCCCGGTTACCGGATTTTGGTCGCGCCACATGGCGGTAGTCAAAGTCCAGCCCATCAGCCGAATCTGGCCACCGAGCAACGAGGTATCGACCTTTTGGCCGATACCGGTCGTCCGGGCGCAGTGTAACGCCGCCAAGATGCCGCCAAAGGTCAGGATTGCACAGGTCTCGTCCGCTACCGATACGATGCCGGTGCGCAATGGTTGTCCGGGTGTCGAAAATGCCTCAGCGATACCGCCCAGCGCTTGACCCATGGCATCCGTCCCCGGCAAGGCCGCATTCGGGCCATCAGGGCCGTAACCGGAAACCGAGGCGTAGACGAGTTTCGGGTTGATCTTTTTCAAATCCTCATAGCCGAAGCCGTTCTTCTCGGCAGCACCAGGCCTGAAGTTTTGGCCGAATACATCGGCTTCAGCGACCAGCTTGTGAAGGATTTCGTGCGCCTTGGGATCCTTGAGGTTGAGCGTCAGGCTCTTCACCCCACGGTTATTGGTCTCGAAATAGATGCTGGGAAAACCCGGATACTTTCCCTGAGTGCGCGAATTGTCGCCAACGCCCGGAATCTCGATCTTGACGACCTCGGCGCCCAAATCGGCCATCAGCATATAGGGAACGGTTCCAGCCTGGGCCGTTGAGCAGGAGACAACCTTCACACCATCAAGCGGCCCCTTTGGTTGCGTCATGATAGTCGCTCCTACTTGCTATCGCCGGGAAGTGTTCAATTAGCCTTCATCGTAACAAAGTCTAACTTGCTGGCCTACGGCACAATGTCAACCTCAGTGCCGGTCTCGACCGATTTCTCAGGGCACCTGATCAATGATCGACCCATTCTCCCAGTCATAGAGGGGCGGCGGCACGGTTGTGGTTGGGTGAATGTCCGAAAACTGATCACAAAGCAGAAGTTGGTATGCGGAGGTCACTACGACCGTTTTGGGTCAATTTTCCCCGTTTTGAACCCGAGATTCGCCTTTCCGGTATGCGGTAAAATAATTCCTCAATCTGTCCCAAGGGTGTTGACGTCAGACAATTAGCTGCGAAGCGTGGCCGCAGTCTTTTTTGCCACGCTGGCGACAATACGTTTAGAAACATCTTCGATCTCAGAATCAGTAAGTGTGCTATCTGTTGGTTGCAGCGTTACCGCCACGGCCAGGGACTTCTTCCCTTTTCCGAGACTGCCTCCGGAGAATATATCGAACACAGCGACGTCGGTTATTAACTTCTTATCGGCGCCTGAGACCGCACCAACCACGTCTTGTGCCGTAACAGTATCATCGACAACGAAAGAAAAATCGCGTTCAACCTTTTGGTAAGGAGACAACTTGATGTGCGGACGCGCGGCTCCCTTTTTTGTTCTGGGCTCGGGAACGTTGTCGAGGAAGACTTCAAAAGCCGCTACCGGGCCGGACAAATCCATATCCTTAACCAAGCCAGGATGAATTTCGCCAAACCGGGCTAGCAAGTTCTTTGGTCCTTGACGAATGACACCGGCGCGTCCGGGGTGAAGATAGGGCACGGCCTCATGGGCAACCTGCAGGCTGCCCGTTTGCACACCTATCTCCTCAAGCGCCGCCATGGCGTCTGCCTTGGCGTCATAGGCATCGACAGCCCGGAGTGGTTGATCCCAATGGCGTGAAGTCGCTTTGCCGGTGCGGATGCCGGCGGCTACGATGGATTCGTCTTCTGGCCTGTCACCAATAAACTGCGGTCCAACTTCGAAGATGGCGGTGTTGTCCACGCCACGTGCCGCGTTTCGTGCCGCTGCATTGATTAGGTTTGGCAATAGAGACGGGCGCATGACGTCAAGGTCGGTGCTGATTGGGTTGACGAGTCGAAGGGATCCCGAAATGGAGCCGAAACGTTCGGCGTCAACATTGGAAAGAAACGAGTAGGTCACGGCTTCAATCATGCCGCGCGTGGCCAGAGACCGTCTAGCTTGCGTGCGGCGGCGGCCGGACTGCGGCTGTGCCAACCCGGGCATGGGGCCATCATGATCGAGTGGTACGACGGGAATTTTGTCAAACCCATGGATACGGAGAACTTCCTCTACCAGGCAGGCTTCGCTGACGATGTCGCTACGCCATGGTGGAACGTCGACAACAAAATCATCACCGTCGAAGCGAACCTCAAAACCAAGTGCCGCGAGGATTCGTTTAATCTCATCTCCCGGCACATCGACACCACCGAGTGTTTTTACGCGCTCGGTGCGGAAGGTGATCTCGCGCTGCCAGTCGGGTTCCGTACCGGCAACGACCACATGCGAAGGCTTGCCACCGCAAATCTCCATGATCAATCGGGTGGCGATTTCCATACCGTCGATCATGAACGCCGGATCGACACCGCGTTCGAAACGGTAGCGTGCATCCGACATGATATTCAGCTTGCGCCCGGTTGTGGCCGTGCGGACCGGGTCGAAATAGGCGCATTCGATGAACACTTCAGTAGTGCTTTCGGTGCAGCCCGAATCCTCACCGCCCATGACGCCACCAAGGCCTTCGGCGTGCTCACTCTCGTCGCCTATGACACAAACCTCTTCATCGAGTTCGTAGGTTTTGCCATCCAACGCCAGCATGGTCTCTCCGGCGCGGCCCATGCGCGGGCGGATGTCGCCGTTAACGTGGGCGGTGTCAAACACATGCAAGGGGCGTCCGAGATCGTAGGTCACGTAGTTGGTAATATCTACCAACGCCGAGATCGGGCGTAAGCCAATGGAAAGCAACCGATCTTTCATCCAAGCGGGGCTTTCGCTGTTGGTGACGCCTCTGACGGTGCGACCAATGAAGTAAGGGCAGGCGGATTTCTTTCCCTCGGAGAAGTCCAGCACTACGCCGCGGGGGCTATCGAAGGTTCC
>CAYXUT010000007.1:18120-32876 GCA_964468005.1 uncultured Magnetovibrio sp.
CCCGAGCTTTCAACGTCGCGGATCTTAGTTTTCTTCAACTTAATTCCGGTGCCGGGAATGAAACTTCCTTCCGGCGCGAACACACCCTTCATGCCGGTGTGGGCATTGGGCGCGCCGCAAACCACCTCGAAGATTTCTAGGCCGCTGTCAACCTTGCAAACCTTGAGCTTGTCGGCGTTTGGGTGTTTGACCGCTTCCAGCACATGACCGACGACAAAGGTTTCGAGACCCTGGCCGCGGTCAGTAACTTTTTCGACCTCAAGCCCGACCATGGTCAGACGGTCGAGTAGGGCGTCGAGATCAGCGTCCGTATCGAGATGATCCTTGAGCCAGCTTACGGTGAATTTCATCGGTTCAGTCCCCCAACCACGCTTGGAACGTCAAGCGCGCTGAAGCCGAAGTGCTTGAGCCAGCGCAAATCGGAATCGTAGAAAGTCCTGAGATCGGGAATACCGTACTTGAGCATGGCCAACCGCTCGATGCCCATACCAAAGGCGAACCCCTGATACTTGGATGAATCGATGCCGCAATTGTCCAAGACCTTGGGATTGACCATTCCGCAGCCTAGAATTTCCAACCAATCGTCACCATGACCAATGCGGAATTCACCGCCCTCATGGGTGCAGCCGATATCAACCTCGGCCGAGGGCTCGGTGAACGGGAAGTAGCTGGGTCGGAAACGCACCGGCAGGTCATCAACGCCAAAAAAGGCGCGGCAGAATTCAATTAGGCAGCCCTTGAGATGCCCCATGTGCGTTTCCTCATCGACCACAAGGCCCTCGACTTGATGAAACATGGGAGAGTGAGTGGCGTCGTAGTCGCAGCGATAAGTCCTGCCCGGCGCGATGACGCGGAACGGCGGCTCCGAGCTCTGCATAGTCCGGATCTGCACCGGCGATGTATGTGTGCGCAGCACCATGCGTTCGCCATTGTGCTCACCCGGTAAATAAAATGTATCGTGTTCCTGACGTGCCGGGTGGTCTGGTGGAATATTGAGAGCTGTGAAGTTATGCCAGTCGTCTTCGATATCCGGGCCTTCGGCTACTTGCAGGCCCATCTCGCCCAATATGGCGACAACTTCATCAATGGTTTGGCTGATTGGATGTATGCGGCCGACTTCTCTCGGCCTTGCGGGAAGGGTCACGTCGATACGCTCGTCCAGGAGCCGGGTTTCCAGTTCGCTGATGGATAACGCGGCCTTACGTTCTTCGATGGCGATGCCAATTTTGTTTTTGATTATATTGAGGGCTTGTCCCGCTGACTTGCGGTGCTCAGAGGTCATGCCGCTGAGGCCCTTCATCAATTGGGTTACCCGGCCCTTCTTGCCCAACGCTTCGACGCGTAGGGTTTCCAATTCTGCACTGTTGGCGGCTTTGCCGACGGCGTCCATTAGTTCCGTTTGAAGCGCATCAAGATCTTGCATCGTCGATCATCCCCTCTCTCGCATTATCTCCCCACGCGAACACGAGCCACCGCACAAGTGGGCTCTCTAACAAATCGCTGTTGCGAGGACGCGGGTTTGCGTCAAGCGGTCTTGGCGAGAGCGGCCTGTGCCTGATCTACCAAGCTTTTAAAAGTTTCCGGGTCGCGTACGGCGAGATCTGCCAGGATTTTGCGGTCGACTTCGACCCCGGCTTTGTCGAGCCCGTTCATGAATTGCGAATAGTTCAGGCCGTGTTCGCGCACGCCGGCGTTGATCCGCTGAATCCAGAGCCGGCGGAAATTCCGTTTGCGCTGGCGGCGGTCGCGGTAGGCATATTGCAGCCCCTTTTCGACGCGCTCGAGCGCTAGACGGATGTTGTTCTTGGAGCGACCCTGGTATCCGCGGGCCAGTTTGAGGACCTTCTTGCGCTTGGCGTTACGGGCGACGGCGCGTTTGACACGTGACATGTTATCTCTCCCGTCTCTTTAAGCGTAGGGCATATATGACTTGACGATGCGCGCATCCGAATCGCCCAGCATCACGGTGCCGCGGGCCTTGCGTTTCATCTTTTTAGAACGCTTGCGGAGGTTGTGGCGTTTAAAAGCGAAGCCAGCGCGGACCTTGCCGCTCGCCGTCAGTCGAAAGCGCTTCTTGGCGCTCGACTTGGTCTTCAGTTTGGGCATTTCGGTCTCCTCTGACTTATATAATCCCCCCGTCAGGGAGATGTGAGGTTCACGTGCAGACGCTGGGGCATGCCCCGTTCAGCCGCAGCCGCCTGGAAGCGGGGGTTATAGACTCGTCAAAGGATCGTTGCAAGGGTTCCTTGACCCCTTAACCTTCAGGCGTTTTGCGCATGTTCTCGGGGAGGTAGGTCGCAAAATCTGAAATTGAAATCCACACGAACATCATAGCCACCACAATTTGGAGGCATCGTGAACGCTTCTTTCGAGATATAGCCCATCCCGTGCTTGATGATCCGTGCATGACTAAAAGGTTGAAGCCAATGGACGGTGTGAACTGTGAGATCTCGACGATGATCGTGAGGTTGTCAAACCAGATAACGTTAATGCCGGCCCTTGGCCTCTATTACTCCGAGGGCCGCCCGACCTTGGCTGATGGTCACAACAACACCATCGAACGCGCGCAAAAGGCTGGTTAACTTTATACATTTGTTCTCTTTATATTCTAGCTCTTCTTTTATAAATGCAGGTAAATGCGCCTTGGCCTGGCATTTGTTGTCACTCAACTGCCTTTCGATTTCTTTTTCGTGGCTGGGGTTCAGCCTTCCGCCTTCGGCCTCAGCACGTGGTAATGATCGGCGGCGTACAAGCGGCTGTCGTCGAAACCTTCAGGGCTGAGTACGCGCCCGACCAGGATCAGCGCAGTACGGGTGATGCCGGAGGCCTTCACCTTGTCACGAATATCGGACAAACGCCCCTCGATGATCATCTCATCAGGCCAGCTGATCCTGCAGGCAATGGCGACCGGGCAATCCTCGCCATAATGGGGCGTGAGCTCCCGCACCACCTTAGCCAGGTTGTTGACGGATAAGTGGATAGCCAGCGTCGCGCCACTCTTGCCTAGCGTCTCCAGTTCTTCGCCATCCGGCATGGAGGAAGAGCGCACCGCCGTACGGGTCAATACAATGGTCTGGCTGACGCCGGCTAGCGTCAACTCCCTCTTCATTGAAGCCGCCGCGGCAGCGTAAGCCGAAACGCCAGGTGTCACGTCATAGTCGATACCAAGCTCGTCCAAACGTCTCATCTGTTCGGCGATGGCGCCATACAGCGACGGATCACCTGAATGCACGCGAGCGATATCATGACCGACAGCATCGGCGGTTTCGATTTCGGTGATAATCTCATCCAAGGCCAAAGGTGCTGTATCAACAACCCGTGCTTCAGGCTTGGCCTCTGCCAAAACGGCTTCGGGTACCAAAGAACCAGCGTAAAGAATGACGCCGGCCTCGCGAATCAAATTGAGGCCACGAACGGTGATCAAGTCGGGCGCGCCGGGCCCGGCGCCGATGAAGTGTACGGTCACGAAATACCTCGTCAGTGGGTCATTACATTGCGTAGGATGTCGAGAATGCAGCCGGTAGACTCGCTGATCAACATCACGTCATTTCTGGCATTGATTCGACCGTTGCCCTCCTGTATTGGCGGAAGCCGGTTGAAGAGATCATCGGGAAGATTGCCATTTTACAGGGCCGACGGCAGGACTTTAGATTGGCCTTTATCTTTGTGTTTGTTCTTCTTACAGACCTATTCGTTTTTACGCCGGCGTTTGTCGTCATTGTCGTTACCACCCTCGTAGGCTGCCAAGTTGGCGCGGGTTGCAGAATCGATGGCGTGACGGCTAATTTGCTCGGTCGTATCGGTATCCGTCGGTACAGAAGCGGCGGCTTAACCGAAGAAATTCTCGAGGATCGCGTTCTCGGCAGTATCGAATAGAAATAGAATTTGTCCAACGGGCTTAGTTGCCGTCGAACCGTCCATGATGTTGCGTGGTGGCGGAGGTTGTTGAGAGATGTCGAGCGCATGGTTAAGCCGATCGGCAGAAAAATGGCTGCAAATTTCATGAGAGCCCCCTCGGTGGTCAAATGGGACATCTGCATCAATCCATTTTAGAGGCATAGCCCCGCGGCGTGTAGACCCATTGGTGCTGGCCGCGTTGGATATGGCGCGTCTGACTGTTGCCGATGAGTACCAGCGTAAGCATATCGACGTGGTCGGGGTCCAACTCGTCCAGGCGGATGACCTCCACTGTCTCGCCCTCGCGCCCGAGATTGCGGCCCAGGATTACCGGAGTTTCTCCCGGCCGGTGCGCCAACATGACGTCACGCGCTGCAAGCAACTGATGTCGGCGGCGTTTAGATACCGGATTGTAGAGTGCACAGACAAAGTCTCCGGCTGCCGCCGTGGCCAATCGGTTCTCGATAACCTCCCAGGACGTCAGCAAGTCGGACAATGATACTGTGCAGAAATCGTGACCGATGGGGGCTCCTAAGCGCGCTGCCGCTGCCTGTATTGCCGAGACGCCGGGCTCGACGCGGATATCCAAGCGGTTCCAGGCGGGATCGTTTTCTCTGTCTAGAAGTTCAAAGGCTAAGGTTGCTAACGCGTATATACCGGCGTCGCCGGAACTCACCAGTACTACATCAAGATTTTCAGCGGCGCGTTCGAACGCTAGGCGCACGCGGGCTTCCTCTTCGGACAGGTGAGAATCATAGCGCGGCTTGTCGCCGATCACACTAGCGATCAGCTCCAGATATAGGCCATAGCCGACCACCTCGTCCGCTTCGACCAATGCCCGGGTCACCGCCGGCGTTCGCCACTCATCGGCACCTGGGCCGATACCAACGACCGTTAGACTGCCGCGTTTACGCCCTATTTGGCTGAGATCGAGCCCCAGCGAATTAAGGCCAACCGCACAGGTGGCGCGTTTGGACTTGTGCTTGGGGACGAGCAATTCACCGTCTTCTCCGACGGCCGCGAGCGCCGCGCCTTCGGCGACGCCATGGCAGCCGACTTCGGCAAAGACCACATCCGATGGGTTGGCGAGGCGTGCGGTCTCAGCTTCAAGGTCTTCGGCCGAGAAGAACCGTGCCGGCACGCCGAGATGATCGGCAAGGGCATGCACCGCCGCTTCGTCAGCCTTGAGATAGATGGAAACCACACAGGTGATGCTTTCCGGCGCTAAGCTAGCATTGGCCAGGGTCTCTTCCATTAGTGCAATCAACTCATCCGCCGCGCAATCACGTTCGCAGCCCACTCCAAGCGCCAGAACCGGTGGGTGCAGGACCAAACGATCATCGTTGCTACGATTAGTCTTATGGGTAACCGTCACGCCGGCCGACATGCCTTCGATGAAAGTCACATCCGTTTCGGTTAGCCAACCGGCATCGCCGCTGTCGACCTGCAAACCGATGGCATGACCAGCTAGTAGGGCGGCTGCGACGGGTTTGGCAGCCTCGGGATTGGCAATGACCCAGCCCGGCGGTGGATCGTCGAGAGCCAAGCCCAATGACACGTCACCGGCGGTGGTAACGGCGGCTTGGACGCCGAGCGATGCGGCAAGTTCTCTGGCTAGTCGGTTTGCACCGTTGTGACCACCCAAAAGCGGTACCACGGCGGAACCGTCCTCAGAGATGGCGAGGACGGGTGGCTCGCTGCGCTTGTCCACCAGCACGGGAGCTAGTGCCCGAACTAAGATACCTACGGCGCAAATACCGACGATTGGTTTCCCAACGGCAAATAGCTCTTGAAGATGGGCAAGGGTGTCCGTGAAGACGAAATTGGCGTCATCGGCGCGGCCTTTGAGACCATGAACTTCAGCACCTTGGACGCCGCCGGCAAGCCGATTGGCAAGATCGAACCCACCTTCCGTAAGTGTGATGAATACGGGTGGTGTCACGAAGCGGGCTCCTCATTTGGACGGCGAATCAGGACCATCGAGAAGTAGGGCGCTTTGGCCGCGTCGACCTGACCGAGCGTCAGGGCGCGCTGGTTGGTCATTGAAGCATGCTCGACATAATGCGCGTACTGGCTAAGCCCCAACCGTTCGACAACACGTCGCACCTTATCGCAGTGGCGGCCGACCTTCATTACTGCCACTGCGTGGGCCGCCTTGATGCGGGCTTCCATTTCGCTCTCGTCCAAGGGACCGGGCACTACTAAAAGCGTCTCATTACGCGATACCAGCGGTACACCAGCCGCCGCTGCGCAGGCGCCGAGCGAAGAGACGCCAGGGATCACGCGGGTCAGATGATCGCTCGAAAGACGCGCGAACAAGTACATAAACGAGCCGTAAAGAAACGGATCACCCTCACAAAGCACCGCCACATCGTCGCCGGCGCTGAGATGCTTGGCGATGTCAGAGGCGTAGCGGTCGTAAACATCATGTGCCGGAAAATTACCTGGCACCATTGGGGTGCGGATGGCAATCTCGGTTTTACCTTCGGGTATGTGTGGGGCGGAGATAGCGCGCGCCAAGCTGTCGCCTTTGTCGGGCGCCGGGTAGGCGATCACTGGCGCGGTCTTGATGACACGAAGCGCCTTTAGGGTGATTAGGTCAGGATCACCGGGGCCGACGCCGAGACCATAAAGTATTCCGCTCATAATTTCACCACATGTAACTGCCAAACCTCCATCAATGCTTTGAGCCCCGAAAGGCGACCGATCTTGCCCTCCCGGGCTATAACAATTTTTGTGATCTCACCGCCGTGTTCGTCATGGAAGGCCAGCAGCGATTGCTGCGCTTCAAGGGTGACGGCATTGGCGACCAACCGTCCGCCATTGGCCAAGTGTTTCCAGCAAGCCGCCATCACTGCCATATCGGAGACGCCGCCACCGACGAAAATGGCGTCGGGCGCACCTTCGATTTCTGCCAGCGCATTGGGCGCGCGTCCGGCGACGACCTCAAGTCTCGGTACGCCGAGGTCCAGCGCATTGGCACGGATGTAAGCGAGTCGCTTCTCGTTGCTCTCGATGGCGACAGCTTTGGCGGCAGCCTCGAGGCGCAGCCACTCAATGGCAACGGAGCCGGACCCCGCGCCGACGTCCCAAAGTGTCTCGCCCGAAAGTGGCGCTAGCGCGGAGATAGTAGCGGCGCGGACCTCGCGCTTGGTGATCATGTTGTCGTGCTGAAAAGCCTGTTCAAGGAGGCCCGGTGCGCGCGACCAGGCAATGGCGTCCGGGCCGGCCACGCATTCGAGTGCAATGGTGTTAAGTGCGGCAGCTTCTGAGACGGTCCAATCGGAGGCTGTGCCTTGGATCACGTTTTCCTTATCGCCGTCCATGTATTCGAGTGCTGTAATCGGGCTATCCGGATATCCTTTGGCTACCAGCAGTTCCGCCAGTTTGGCCGGCGTCGTGCCGTCCCAACTCAGAATTAAAAGACGCGCGCCGGGCCGCAGGTAGAGGTTAATCGTTTCAAGCGGTCGACCGTGTAAGGTGATGCACTCGACATCGGGAAGCGACCAGCCCATTCGCGCGGCGGCGAGCGAGAAGGCGCTTGGAGCAGGGATGATGGTCATCGCTTCGATACCGAAGCGCCGGGCCAGTGTCGAGCCGGCACCGTAGTTCATGGGGTCGCCCGAGGCCAGCACGACGACGCGCTTGCCTTCGTATTTGCGGATTGCCTCGACACCATGGTCGAAATTGCTGCCCCAGCCGACTTTTTCCACTTTGTTGTCAGGCACTTTTTCGAGATGACGCTTGCCGCCGATCAGAACGTCGGCTTCCTCAATGATCTTGAGAGTTTTCGAGCCTAAACCCTCAAGCCCGTTCTCACCGATGCCGACGATGGTCAGCCACTGTGTTGGGCCCGTGCTCATGGCAGGTTCTCCACCAATAGCGCGTTGACGGACGCGGCTGCCATGGCGCTGCCGCCGAGCCGGCCTTTTAGCGTGAGGAACGGGATATCGCCGGCGTGGTCTATCAGCGCTTGTTTTGATTCAGCCGCGCCGATGAAACCAACTGGGAACCCCATAATTGCTGCCGGCTTTGGCGCGCCTTTGGCTAGGAGCTCCAGCAGCCGGAAGAGTGCTGTCGGCGCGTTGCCAAATACCGCCACCGCACCTTCGAGGTGGTCCTGCCAAAGCTCAACTGCGGCTGCCGAGCGGGTGTTGTTCGTTGCCTTGGCGAGGTCGGGAGTGCTTGGGGCATTGAGAGTGCAGATAATGTCATTTCTTTCCGGCAGTCTCGACTTAATGATGCCGGCGGCGACCATCTCAGAATCAACCATGACCGGCGCGCCTGAAGTTAGAGCATCATGGGCGGCTTCGGCGGGTTCACCGCCCCAGGAGAGATTAGAAATGGTCTCCGGCATGCCACAGGCGTGGACTAATCTTTCTGCCACAGGCTTCAGCCCTTGGGGCAGCAAGTCGAAATCGGTCTCCCGGCGCAATGTCTCAAAGGAGCGCCGGTAGATCTCGGCCGGATCGCGGATGTAGTCGAACACGGATATCCTCCCCGTGAATGCCGGTCAGCCGTCCTTGTAATCGTCGCTATGGTGATGATGGCCATGGTGCACGCCGTGGTCTGCCGCACCGTGACCGTCGGTCCCGACGCCGGCCACGTGATGGTGATGTCCGACCTGAGCGGCACCGCGGTCATGTTCATAACCGATGATCTGCTCACGATACTTACAGAGCAGGCAGTTCATATCGTTGGAACCGTTGAGCGCCTCGTCGAGCCGGTCGATGAAGCAATCGATCAGGTTCTCATGGTCGCTGAGGTAGCTCGCCTTGACGATCTCAACGTCCGGGTTGGCTTGTGCCGCCTCGTCGGCCCAGGTGTAGATGCGACGGACCAAGATGCCCGTAAACATAAAGTAGGGGAAGACGATGATGCGCTTGTAACCAAGCTTCATGGCGCACTCGAGCCCTTGGTTAACCAGCGGAAAGGCAACACCGGAATAGCTCACTTCGACCCAGCCGAATCCCATGCCTTCCCAGAGCATGCGCGCTACCTTGGAGACGTTGGAGTTGGCGTCCGAATCGTTGGTGCCACGCCCGACCACCATGAGAAGCGTATTGTCGCGGGAGATGTGATCGCCGGCTTTTACTTCAGCTTCCTCGACGCGCTGGCGAGCGGCGGCCAGAAGCTTTGAATCTATGGCAAGCTCGCGCCCAAAGACCATCTCGATATCCGGGTTCTCGGCACCGAAATTATTAATTTCGGAAGGGAGGTCGTTCTTCACGTGCCCGGCTGCGAACAGCATGCTTGGCAGGCAGACGATTTTCTTGGCACCTCGTTCCTTGAGTTTGTTGAGGCCGGTGCGAATTACCGGCGTGGCAAACTCCAGAAAGCCGCTCTCGACGTCGAGGCCGGGCAGGCGTTTCCTAAAGTGAACGGCGAGGGAATTGAATTCTTCGATGGCCGCGTCGTCGCGACTGCCGTGACCGCAAATCATTACGGCATGTTTATCCGTCATGCGCTTGGTCCTTGCCTTCGAGCGTTATCGGAGAACACACGGTTTGTGCATTCACCGGGCGTTCCCTGGTCATCGCCTCCGGAGAACGTGCCGGTCAAGGGACTATACAGTTTTTGCCCGAAGGAAAAAGGTTTTGGTTAGAAAATCTTTCGGTAAAGTTCGCACGCCGCCCTCGCCTTCATCGTTGCCGAGTGTGGCAAGCAGTAACCGGGCATCCTCAGTCTTGCCGGCCTCAAGTGCTTCGCGCGCCGCTTCGACATCGCCCACTCGTTTGGGAACATCCGGAGCCGAGTCGCGCAGGTTCCGGCTCATATCCTTGAATGCGGAGATAAACTCCCGAATACGGGTGTCGATATTGCCGGCTGAGGCATCCGTCTCTTCGAGGAACTTGCGGTAGGTGATGATGGCCGAGTTTTCTGGTTTGGTGGCGGTTGCGCTTGCGGGGGCTCCTAGGGTCGTGATTGTCGTCGGTTCAATGCCCCGCCAACAACTACGATGACATATAGCGGGGCGACAATCATCTACGTGGGCATTAGCTCAAATGCCTCAACCTGCGCATGATCCGCGTCAGCAAATTTCACACCTATAGACACCTCACAAGCTACATCAAAATACAGCGAGATTTTTTAAGTAATAATGAGTATTCGATGAGCCGGGGTGAGCGGGGATGTCGCGACGGTTGACGTCGGCGGCCACCCGCGCGCATTCTCGGGCCCATGTTCACTTTCGGACCCTTGGGCGAAGCCGGCGGCGCGCATGCCGGGTTCGACCCGCTGATCCTGATGCTGGTGGCGCTTCTGGTCGATGCCTATATTGGCGATCCGGCGTTTCTCTCGCGCTACATCAGGCATCCGGTGGCCTGGATCGGCGATATCATCGGCGTGCTCGACCACAAGCTGAATCGCGACAAACGTGGTAATGTCGACCGTTTGGTAAGGGGCGCGCTGGTTGTGGTTTTCGTTGTTGCACTGGTCGGTGTGATCTCCATCGGCGTTGCCTGGCTGACGCTGACCCATCCGTGGGGCTGGGGGGTTGAATTTATTCTGGTGATTTTGTTGCTTGCTGGGCGCGGGCTCTATGATCATGTGCTTGCGGTTGCCCGTGGGCTCACGGAAAGTGTCGAGGCCGGACGCGAAGCGGTTGGCCACATTGTCGGGCGTGATCCAGCGCAATTGGATGAACATGGCGTCGCCCGCGCCGGCATTGAATCATTGGCCGAAAACTTTGCCGACGGTGTCGTCGCGCCGGTATTTTGGTATGTGCTGTTCGGGTTTCCTGGGATGGCCATCTACAAAGCCGTCAACACCATGGATTCAATGATTGGCCACAATAATGAGCGTTACCGATACTTCGGCATGGCAGCGGCACGTCTAGACGACGTGCTCAACTTAATACCAGCAAGGCTCACAGGGCTTTTCATCACCATCGGCGCGCTGTTTACGCCGGGCGCAAACCCAGCGAACGCACTCAAGGTCATGATGCACGATGCTGGGAAGCACCGCTCTCCCAATGCCGGCTGGGCCGAGGCGCCAATGGCCGGTGCGCTCGGCCTCGCACTCGCCGGTCCACGCCGCTACATCGATCACGTGGTCGAAGATCCCTGGATCGGTGACGGCCGCGCGCGGGCAATGGCAAGCGATATTCACCGCGCGCTCTATATCTATATAGTGGCCAGCATAGTTAACATCGCTTTCGTTGCAGCGCTTGCCGTGGTGCGGATCGGCATGCCGTAATAAGGTATCACGGGGAGAAACAATCATGTCCGAACATGTATACGAGCAAGGCCGGCTCAACCTGCCTTTCGTCGGTCACTGCACCTTCGCCAAGCAGTAGGTCTGCCTGGACTGGGAAAATATCGAGGCCGATGTGGCGGTGCTGGGCGCGCCCTTTGATATGGGCGCCCAATACCGCGCCGGCGCGCGTTGCGGCCCCCGCGCGATCCGCGAGGCCTCGACCCTCTTTTCCTTCGGTCATGGCGGCGCCTACGACCATGAAGACGATGTCATTTACCTGCCCACCAATAGCGTAACCATCGTCGATATAGGCGATGCCGATATCGTCCATACTGACACCATCACGAGCCATGACAACATCGAGACCGGTGTTAGCCACATCCTGAAGGCCGGTGCGTTGCCGGTGGTGCTTGGCGGCGACCACAGCGTGCATATTCCTTGCATCCGCGCCTTCACCGGCCAGGATCCAGTTCATATCATCCACATCGACGCACACCTTGATTTCGTCGATGAGCGCCATGGCGTCAAATACGGCCACGGTAACCCGCTCAGGCGCGCCTCCGAAATGGCGCATGTGACCGGCTTTACGCAGCTCGGGATCCGCAACGTCTCGTCGTCTAACAAATCCGATTACGATGCGGCGCGCGCGGCGGGCTCCGATATCCTCTCCGTCCGAGATGTCCGTCGGCTTGGCTGCGATGGCGTTTTAGCACGTATCCCGGAAGGACCCCGCTATTACCTGACCATCGACATCGACGGCTTCGACCCCTCTATCGCACCCGGTGCCGGCACGCCGAGCCACGGCGGATTCACCTATAACGAAGTGTTGGAAATCCTGCAAGGCTTGACCGAAAAAGGCGACATGGTTGGTATCGATCTAATTGAAGTGGCACCCGATTTTGACCGCACCGGCTCGACGGCGTTTCTCGCGGCGCAGCTATTATTGAATGTCCTCGGCTTCGTGTTTCATGCCAGAGAGAAGAATGCGTGATTCGAACACAATTTATCGGCAACACACCTTTCAACATACTCACGTTGGCTCGCTGATCAGGTTGAGGGGCTGGCAACTATCCTCATTCTTAGCAAACGCAATGGCGTCGTGTCGAAGGATGGAAACTATCTCCCGCGCATCTCTGTCGCCAATTCCTTGAAGCTAGAGACAATCAGATCGGGTTGTGCTGGCCAGGCCCCGAAGGGGCGCTTATGGCGGTCGATAAATGCGCTTCGCATGCCGAAGGTCTTGGCGCCGACGCAATCGAATTCGTGGCTGGCGACAAAAAGAATGCACTGGCGCTCCACGCCGATGATCTCCTCGGCCGACGCGTAGGTGCTTCTGTGAGGCTTAAAATAACCGACTTCCTGCACGGAAATGGTCTCGTCCATCTCAAAACCGATATGCTGCTTGGCCGTTTCCAGCATGTCCCTGTCTCCGTTCGATAGGATCGCCAGCTTGTACCCGCCGTCGCGCAGTTCTTGCAGAGCCTTGATGACGTCGGGAAAGGGTTTCAGGGTCTCGATCTGGCTGACAAGCCATTGCACCTCGTCTTGGGTATGTTCGATGCCGGCGCGGTTCATCACGTGCGCTACAGCGCGGTGGCCGATGGTCCTGTACGATGTGTGACCTTGATCCATCAGCGCGTCGATCATCGAATTTTCGAAGTGTGTGCGCCGCCACCAGGTGACGAAGCTGTTGGGTTTGCCGTTCCAGCCTTTCTCGCTGAGGAACGGTGTGACGGCCTCCACCAAACCTCCTTGCATGTCGACCACGGTGCCGTACTGGTCGAATACTAGCCATCTGGTGTCGCGTTTGAGTATTTGCACCGTCATTTCCGTCGGCTCCACGATGTCGTGTTCGCATTCTGAGTATGTTAACCGCCAGGCGGAGGCGGGCAACCGGAAACCGGGGTTGGTTGCTTCAGCGAACCAGCCTGATAGTGTTCGCTCGGTGGGCCGTTGCCAGAGCAACACCGAAAAAGAGGGCTCCGACCATGACTGATCCCCTTTCGCATTTACTGCGCCGCGGCTTGATCAAGGCGGGTATCGATGCCCTCTATTGTCTGCCGGGGGTGCAGAACGACGACTTCTTAAAACGTGTTGGTGGATTTTCCGGAGCTTAGGCCCTTCGTCGGACGACACGAGCAGGCCTGTTCCTACATGGCGACCGGTGTGGCGCTGGCGAGCGGCAAGCCGCAAGCCTATTGCACGGTGCTGGGGCAAGGTGTGCTGAATGCCGCTGCTGGTCCGGCGGTGGTCGAAATGCCGGTCGACAAGATCTATCCGTCGTCAGGGACACACATTTTTCTGCCGACCGTGCGTGGCGAGCCCCAGGTGCCGATGTTGGAGATGCCGGATTGACCATTCTGGAACTAAAGATAGTAACCGTGAACGCGCTCGGCGAAATGACGGTAGCCTAGGCGTGCGGATATCCGGACGAATCAGTAACCGAGAAAGCTGCGGAGCTTACGCGAGCGCGACGGGTGTTTGAGCTTTCTAAGCGCTTTGGCTTCGATCTGGCGAATGCGTTCGCGGGTGACCGAGAATTGCTGGCCGACCTCTTCGAGAGTATGATCCGTGTTCATACCGATGCCGAAACGCATGCGAAGCACACGTTCTTCACGCGCCGTCAATGAGGCCAGCACGCGGGTCGTGGTTTCGCGCAGGTTCGCTTGAATGGCGGCATCTAGGGGTTGCACGGCATTCTTATCCTCGATGAAATCACCCAGGTGCGAATCTTCCTCGTCGCCTATGGGGGTCTCAAGCGAGATTGGTTCCTTGGCGATTTTCAAGACTTTGCGCACCTTGTCTAAGGGCATGGAGAGCTTGTTAGATAGCTCTTCCGGGGTTGGCTCGCGGCCGATTTCGTGCAGCATCTGACGCGACGTGCGGACCAGCTTGTTGATGGTTTCGATCATGTGTACGGGGATACGGATGGTGCGCGCCTGGTCGGCGATGGAGCGCGTGATGGCCTGCCTGATCCACCAAGTGGCGTAGGTCGAGAACTTGTAGCCGCGGCGGTATTCGAATTTGTCGACTGCCTTCATCAGGCCAATGTTGCCCTCCTGGATCAGGTCGAGGAACTGCAGACCGCGGTTGGTGTATTTCTTGGCGATGGAGATGACGAGGCGCAGGTTGGCTTCGATCATTTCTTTCTTCGCTTTTGTCGCTTCGCGCTCACCCTTCTGCACGGTGCCGACGATACGGCGAAATTCGGCAACCGGCAGGCCAGCTTCCTGTGAAACGTCGCCGATGGAGGTGCGGATTTTTTTGATGTCGTCCTTGTGGCGAGTCGAGAAGCGCTCCCAGGCCTTGGTCTTCGTGCCGACACGTCGAAGCCAAGCGGGGTCGAGCTCATGGCCACGGTACTCTTCGAGGAAGTCTTCACGTTTGACTCGTAAGCCGGTGGCGAGGCGCAAAAGCTTGCCTTCCAAACCAAGCAACATGCGGTTGAGGTCGTAGAGCTGTTCGACCAATTGTTCGATGCGCAGATTGTTGAGGTGCACCTTGTCCATTAACTCGATCAGTTCCTGGCGTAGCTTGTTGTAGCGTTTTTCCTGCGCCGGTTTGATCTCGTTGCCTTTCTGCATGGCTTCCAAGCGAATCAGTTGCTGCTTGTGAAGCTTCTTGTAGGTCTTATTAATGTGTTCGAAGTTCTCGATGACCTC